>JAJDCN010000228.1 GCA_029260815.1 Planctomycetota bacterium | reverse complement strand
CATCCGACTATGTCATTTACCCGGAAAGAAATCAGGAACCTAGGACTGTTGTGGATCGGTCAGTTCGTCTCTCGGGCTGGAGACTATGCCTTCAATTCCGTCCTCGTCTTTTTAATCCTCAGCATCGAAACGGAACAGGCGAAGGCGAAGTCGGGCACGGTCTGGCTGTTTCACACGATCCCATTCTTGTTGTTCGGTGTCTTTGCGGGGATGCTGGCGGATCGGTACAACCGCCGGCGCTTGATGATCGCCTCGGACATGTTACGCGCGGGGCTGGCGTGCATCATCCCACTGGCGTACTGGTATGGGCGGCTGGATTGGCTGGTTATTGGCGCGGCCATGTTCCTGATGAGCTTGTCGTCGACCGTCTTTACGCCCGCTCGGGACGCGATGATACCAGAACTGGTAGGGAAAGGCCGGTCCCTGTTGCGGGTGAATGCGCTGTTCCAGACGTCGGAACAGATCGCCATGATCGTGGGGACTGCGCTGGCGGGGCTCTATCTGGGCTTTTCGGAGGCGGAGGGGGATCCGAATCGCGTCCAGGAGATGGTGGGCCTGGTCTTGCTCGACGGGCTAACCTACGTGGTCTCCTTCCTCACGATCCTGGGCATTCGCTACACCCCGGCGCCGCGCAGCGAGCGAAGCAGTCCGAGTTGGCAGGACCTCAAAGCGGCTCTACGATTCGCGTTCAAGGACCCAATGATTCGTCCGTTGCTCTGGATCACCGCGCTCAACAATCTTATGATCATGGGCCCGGCGATTGTCGGCGCGACGTTCTTTATCAAAGAGCGGCTCCTGCTGGGACCCCGCCATGTGGCGTATTATATTCTGGCCTTCGGCGTCGGTTGGTTGCTCGGGACGATTGCGATCCTGCGATGGGGCCCGCGCCTGCCCAAGGGCAAGATGCTGTGTTTTGGACTTCTCATGGACGGCGCTTCGTTTCTACCGCTGTATTTTGTCCATTCTTTTGATCTGCTGCTCGTCCTGGTGGCCTTTCACGCGGTGTGGGTCTCGCTGGTGACGGTGGGGCGAACGACGCTGATCCATGAATACGTTCCGCGCGCCATGCATGGAAAGATTTTTTCTCTGGTGAATCTAACGGTGGTAGGATTTATCGGATTTTCCTGCTGGGCCACGGGCGTGGCGGGTGAATACGTGGAACCGGGTATCCTGTTCTTGGCCGCCGGCGTCACGGGCTCAGCGTGTGGCTTGGCCGCGTTGGCGATCCGGTCCTTGCGCGGGGCACGCTGAAAAGAAAAACTTTCCCTTCTGCGCGCGGGCGACGAACGCGGTGGAGCCTGTTTACACCTTCGCCTTACCCCGATACTCTACGTGACAACAGCCGCGGCACATGGGGAAGACCTTTTTTTCTTTGAGCTGCAGCCGGAAGGTCCGGGCTTTTTCGCCATTCCAGACCTCTCGAAAGCTCTTGTCTTTCACGTTGCCCACATTGATGTAGGGGCAGATAAAGACGTCGCCGTAGATGGAGATCGCGGCCCGCGACCAGGGAGCGTTGCATCCATAGTCGCCCATGTTGGTCCAGGCGCTTTCCGTATAATGCTTTTCGAACTCGCTCCGCGGAACGGCTGGCGTGTAGCGCACATAGATGTTGTCTTTCTTGCTGTTCGCCGTCACGTAGTCGAGCTGTTCGGCCAGGACGGGGCGGTCGATCTTTCCCACGGGTTCGCCGGAGGCCATGGGGTCGGGCTCGTCCGCGTGCTCGATCAGGGAGTGGTTCCAGATGGTGTTGTGCTCGATCAGGTTCACGGCGGTGGCATTGACTTCCTTGGCCAGGTCATACAGGGGCGCAATGTGCTCAGCGGTTTCGGGCACCACCAGCTTTCGAATGTTGATTTTGGGATAGGCCTTGCCCTGGCGCTCCTTCTCCTCGGCGAGCATGCGAATGTTCCGCGCGACCTTAGTATAGAAGCCTTTCGTTTTGGTGATCGGGTCGTAGTCGTCCTTTAGGGAGTGGACGGAGAACCCGGTGAGGATCAGGCCCGGTTGGAGCGCGGTGTGGGGAGCCAGGCGGACCAGCTCTTTGATGGAATCCTCCCTCAAGAGCGAGCCGTTGCTAATGACGGTGGTGTAGTGGCGGCGGGCGGCATGGCGGATGTAGTCCATCATATGGGGCAGCAGAAACGGTTCGCCGCCGGAGAAGGTGATGACCGACCGGCGGCCGAACTCGTCGATGAGCGACTTCACCTTTTCCAGGGACATCTCTTCGTCCTGGATGGATTCCTTGCGCTTGTGCTCCAGGTACTCGTCCTCGAAGCAGTAGGTGCAGCGCATGTTGCAATTCTGGGTGATGCCGAAATGCGCTCCGATAGGCATAAACGCGCGGCCTCTCATCGTCGCCCTTGGGATGGAGGCGTTGAGTTGGTCCAGAGACTTCAGAATGCCGGTATAATTCATGGAGAAACCAACTTCCTTGTAAGCGGGTCCGGTTGCCTCAGCGATTCACGGTGAGTGCGTATTTGAGGTACTTGCGGACCGCGGCAAAGCTGAATTCTCCGGTGCGGATTCGCTTGATCGCCAGGGCGACCAGCCGCATCCAGTTGCACAACTTGGTCATCCAGATCAGCGGCCGGGGCTGCTTCATCAAATAGCTGGATTTCGAGAGCCAGCGCAGAAGACCTTTGGGGACAAAGACCTTGGCGGACATCGAGAACAGGCAGATCCAAAAGACCTCTTCGGGGGTTCGGCCCCGCCAGGCGAAATCGGACTGGAACTGCTCGAAGACTTTTTTGCGTACGTCTTCCACGTCCTCGGGCTTGATCTTCCCGTCGGACAGGGCCTGATTGGTAAAACCGGTTTGCGGGAACCAGATCATGGAGTAGATGTACAACTGGAACGGCCGCGGGAACGACAGGAGCAGGTCGAGGGTCTCTTGATGGTCTTCGGTGGTGTTGTACGGGTTGTCTACGATCAGGTCGGTGAACGGCGCCATGCCATTGTCGTGCATGACGTGCATGGCCTTGGTGATCTCCGCGTTGGTCTCCGGCCGGCGGAACAGGCCCTTGCGGATGCGCTCGGAGCCGGATTGGATTCCGATGTCGATGAAGTCCAGCCCGCCTTCGCACAGGATCTTGACGATCTCAGGCTTGACGACCTTCGGGTGGAACAGGCAGTTGAAGGGCAGGCCGATGTTTTCTTTGTACTTCGTGGCGAATTCCTCGGCCCACTCTTTGTTGAGCACGAAGACGTTGTCGTAGAAGGTGACCCGCTTCATTTCTGGGCATCGGTCTCGGGCGAAGCTCAGCTCGTCGATGACGTTTTGCACGCCCCTCCGGCGGGTGTAGCCCTGTCGCGTCTCGCCCAGCCCCTTGAGGGACGGCTCCGAGCAGAAGGTGCAGGGAAACGGGCAGCCCCGGGAGGCGTTGATGGCGTAGTTGAACTGCTTGCCGTTCATCGGGTCGCCTTCGGTGACACAATCATCTTCGATCACGAACTTGTCGGCGTCGTCGTAGTCCGGGAAGGGCAGGCGGTCCAGGTCGTCGATCCAGTCGCGGGTGGCGCCGATATTCGGATCGCCGCCGTTGCGGATCCAAAGCCCGGGCAGGGTCTCGATCGGCTTTCGCTCGGTGAGGCGCTCGAGGATCTCGTTGGTCAGGTCCTCCCCTTCGCCCACGCACATGTAATCGCAGTGCTCGATGGAGCCGCGGGGGACCAGGGTGGGATGCACCCCGCCCCACAGAACGGGAATGCCCAGGCGCTCGTGGATGGCCTTGCTCAGGCGCACCGTGGCATCGAAAAACGTCGAGTAGCACAGACTGATGCCGACAATATCGGGCTTGCGGTCGGCCAGGACACCGATAGCGCAATCGATTTCCTTATCGGTGCAGTCGGTCACCTGTTCGGAGAAGTTCATGTTCTTGAAGAAGATCAAATCGGTAGGATAGCCGGCGGCCTTGGCCGCCGAGTGGATCGCACGGGCGCCCATGTGGTCGTAGTTGTACATGGCGACCACCGACAGGCTGGCTTTTTTGGTCTGGACCGGTGCCGTGACGCTCATACGGCACCCCCACAGCCCGATAGTTTATCGATCGGATGAAATCTCATCTGGATTCCCTTGAGGGCTCTGCCCTGTATAAGTTCGCCCGGCCTAAGGCCGTAGCGATCGAAGTCGTTCAAAACCTCGCGAATTGCCTTCGAGGGAGGAGATAGGACGACGGAGCGGCCGTTCACCACAGTTTGACCAATATCCGAAAGACCTCTATTATTCCCAGCACCCCCAGGCAATCGCCCTAGTCCCGACGGTTACCGCTCATGAGTTGCGCTGGTTGCACAGCCTTTGGGCATCGGCCCGCGGGCGTTGAGCACCGCTCATTAAACCAATATTGCATTATAGCATTCCCGGGGCCGCCCTGTCAAGGTGCGCGGGCGGGGGCTCTGGGCTGGCTTTCAGCTCAAACAGGTAGAGTTTAAACCACTGTTTGTTGTCGAAGGCCTTGGAAGTAACCCAACCTCCGTTTTCGTCGCGAAAGGGGACTTGCCGGTAATGGGTCTGCATCCAATGAAGAATCGCCTCGGTGGGGGAGCGGCGCCACGGATGCTTCGTGTAGTTGTATGCAGGTTTATCGTGTTGCCATTCGGAAAACACTAACCAGGCACGCCGGTGATCGCGCAGCTCTTCCTCAGCTTCGTAATCGTGCAGGCCGAAGGGCTCCAACCATGTGGTCCCGACGATGTTCTCTCGATTGGTCTCCGTACATTCCGGAAGATCGAACACGAGATGACGGTTTTCGATATCCGGCGCGTATCGCAGTAGGCCGGCCGTAGAGGCCCGATGGTAATGGCCGACCACGTCCCCGGGCTGGAATCGCTCGGGGCTTTGAAGAAAGCGGGCCAACGCTCGGTAATCTGCCCGTTGGTGGGTTTCGATCATTTTAATCGGCGGGTCTTGATACACCTGCATCGCGGACACCGCGGTGAAAAATACAAACAGGGCCGCCAGTGCGCCGCAGAGTCCCGGGGAGCGAATTCGACTGAGCGCCACCGATAGGTGCAAGCACAAGACCGGTAGAAAAAATGCGAGGTAGCGAGCCACAAAAATGGGGTAGCCCAGAATGTCCGCCACGGCCTGCACGGCAATCGTAGAGCCGGTGATCGCCAGGATCAGAATAAATAGCCGACGGTGCCAACGCCACTCCACGTACAAGCCGTACAGGAAAACAATGCTAGCGAGAATCCCTGCAGGATACAACAAGTGGACCGGTAGATGGTACCCAAAGAACAGGGTCGTGACCATCTTGGCAATCTCCGGGAGCGTGGGGTTCAATGGCCAGACTTCCTTGCCGTAGGTTGAGACGAGCAACAAGATCCATAAATCGTAAAGGCCAATTGCAATGACGACCATCCCATTAGCGATCAGCCATCGGCGCAATCGCCCGGGTCCTCCGCCCCGAAGCGGAACCGTCAAAGACAATGGCACGATAAAGGCAAGTAGTACTGGCTGGGTAATAATCGCAAGCACGGCACACACGGTAAAGGCCGCGAAATCCCGTCGATTCCCGCGGTTGAGAATCTTCGTATAGGCGTGGAGCGCCAGGACTGCCAAAAGCACGAGAAACGCTTCTTTTCGAAACGTCTGGCAAAAGTAGATGTGAAGAGGATGGACCGCCAGAAACCCTGCGGTCAGAAGAGCCACGCGTTTGTCGACCAGGCTTCGGACCATGGCGTAGACGGCGGGGATGGTCGCGGTTCCCAAGAGCGCTGGCAGGAGTCGTAGCCAAAAATCCGACGAACCGGCCATTTGCCAGAATGTTTGGATCACTCTCCAGACCACCCCGTTGGTCAGTGCGATAAAGCGAGCGTCCGGATCCAGTATGTTGCCGAAAATGGTGTTGTACCACTCGTCGTACCAAAAGGCGTACGCGTCCAGCCGGTACAGGCGCAGCCCGGCGGCCACGGCCGTCAAAACCGCTACAGGTATCCATGCATATGGGCGGGAAGCAGGTTGGACTTCCATGCGGCCTCGGCATCGAGAGAGGTATCGTTCGTCCTCTGTGCGAACTTTCCCAATAGGCTACCTGATCTTTGCTGTTATTCAAGTATCTTCTAAGTGCGGCTCAAACGTAGAAGAGGTTATGACGCTCGAAGCTCTCGTCGAATAGGAGCAGCCTCGTAGCGTCAAGAGGGCGATCGTGCCTTTCCTGCTCCCATCGATTCTTTGCCCGCCGGGCTTGTGGGCTTTCTTTCGGTAAACCCGTCTTGCAGCGAGACCAGCCAGCGCGGTGCCGGGCTGAAGTATGTGGCCAGATGGTCGTCTTCGTCCCGAACCGTCAGGTTACAGAAGGTTACAACCCCTACGGCTCATAGGAGCGCAATACCCACACAAATTAATGTAGCTTCGGGCTCACGCGCGGGCGCCGGAGCCATCCGAATTGAAGAATGAAGATATCTTCCGGATAAGAATCTGGGTCGCCAATTTGAGTGTAACCCATTTTTACAAGACGAGATACCGCCTCAAAGGGGTTTCCCATTGGGTGCCTGAAAACAAAAAGCGCTTGACAGGTTCCTAGCATTACTGTATGATCTGTATGGACAGAAATAAAGGGGGCGGGCTCCAGGACTCGAAAGGATGTTTCCCATGATGCAGAGCAGAAGAGTACCTAGTGAATTTGATTCGACGGTGGGATCGGAATCGGGGCTCGGTGTTTTTTTGTGGAGAAAGTTCTGTGGTTTCAGAAATAACTGACAATGCGGAACCTGGGCCCTGTCGCGGCTGGGTCTTGTACGACGGGCAATGTCTTTTTTGCATTCGCCAGGCGCAGCGATTTGGCAAGGTTCTGCGGTCTCGTGGTTTTGGGTTGGCGTCTTTGCAAACACCCTGGGTCCGCGAGCGACTCGCCATACCGGAGGACAGGCCCTTGACCGAGATGCTGCTGTTGACCGCTACGGGTCGCGTGTTGGGCGGCGCGGACGCGCTTGTGTACCTTGCGCGGCGGGTGTGGTGGGGGTGGCCACTGTATGCCGTGGCACAGATGCCTGGAATGCGCCGGATCCTGTGGGCTGCATACCATTGGATTGCTGCGCGCCGGTATCGGTTGATGCGGTCCTGCTCGGTGTCGGAGACAGACGAATCCTGCGGCCCTTTTTCGTGAATGAGAGATTCCTATGAAGCTTACTGCGGGGACAAGCATACAGAGCGACCACGATACGGTTTGGCGCAAGACCCAAGAGCCTCAACAGCATGCGCGATGGGACCTGCGGTTCACGCGGATCGCGTATCTGTCGAAGGCTTCTTCCAATGAGCCGCAGCGCTTTCGATATGCCAAACAAATTGGCCTGGGATATACGATTGAAGGGTGGGGGGAAACGTTGGGGCAAAAAGATCGCAGAGATTCCACGCTGCGCTTCGGATCCGATGATCCTTTCTGCCTGATTCAGGAGGGGGCTGGCTGTTGGATCTACCGCCCAGACGGCCACCGTGTCTATCTCGGGACCGTGTACGACTATCGCGTACGTTATGGGTGCTGGGGCAAAGCGATCGATCGAGTATTCTTCCGTCCGCTGATGGTCTACGCCACCCGGTGGAGTTTTGATCGTCTTCGTCTCTGGATCGAGCGGGCGATTCCGCCGGAGTTGTCCCTGCGCCTCTGGGTCGTCAAGGTGACGGCGCGCTGCCTCCTGGGCGCTGTTTGGATGTATGAAGGGCTTGTACCAAAGCTTCTTTCCGTTACGTCGTCAGAAATTCAGCTTGTTCGTAGCACTGGGCTTTTCTGGCCCACGCCGCAAGTCACCCTGGGGATGCTTGGCGCATTGGAGATCTTGGCGGGAATCTGGCTGATCCGTGGCCGTGGGGAGCGTGCCGCGGTAGGGGTCGCAACGGTCGTCATGGCCGTGTGTGCCGGCGTCGTTATTGCCGCCGAGCCGGCGGCGCTGGCCGATCCGTTTGGTGGGATTTCAAAAAACCTGGGCCTGATCGCCTGCGCCTTCACCGTTTGGCTATTGAGCCCGCTGACGCCCAAAGCCTCCCGAGCAAATGAAAAAAGGAGCGACACGTCATGACGCTATTGCCTTATTTGGCAGCTTTGGGTTCGGCCATCGAGGAGGCCTCTCCGAAGGTAAGAGAACACTTCGTTCAGCCATCTGGAATCCGTCGGTATCGCGGTGTCATGCGACGGGTTTGGCGGCGAGCTGGTTGGCGGGGGAGGGTGGCACTGATTTCCCTACGGATTGGAACCTGGACTGACGCAGTTTTTGCAGAAACCGGGATGAATGTTCCCTTTGAGCTGGAAAACATCGTCAATCATCTTTTCGATGGCAGGGCCACCATGACCTGGTCCAGGATTTTTCACTTCCCTCAAGGCACGAAGCGATTTCATGCACTCATGGTTTTCGACCCGGAACGTGGCGTTCTCGTCGATTGGTTGGGAGAATCCGGTCACCTGGAGGTGGAGCTGCACCCGCAAGTACAGGATAGAGCCATTGTCGTCCGCTCAGGCCGCCAGTGGCTTTTATTTGGTCCGATCCGCGTGCCCATTCCAAGATTGATCAGCGGCCACGCGCGTATCCACGAATGGCAACAAGAGGATGGATCTCTCGGTATTTGCGTGACTCTCTGGAACCCATTGCTTGGAGAATTTTTTGGCTACGAAGGGTCCTTCTTCAAGGTACCCGGTTGTATGGACAAAGGTGATGACCTGCGAACGCTTTATGATACGGCGGAACTGAGATGAATGAGCTTTCGCTCCGCGGACGGCTGGGGTTGGCCTGTGTGGCGATTGCGGGCACACTGGTATACGTTTGCAGCTTCCAGATCGCTCGGGCCGACGGTGCTCTGGCGACGACGGTGACAGCCCTTGGGGCGTCTGCGGGCCTGGCATGGGTTGGCTTTGGGACGTTTTTGTCGGTTGCAATGGATCGCTCAAGAATTCTCGATTGGGCGGACACTTGCTTAAGAACGATGGTCCTGGGGATTGCGGTACTGATGTGTGCGGTGGC
>JAJDCN010000227.1 GCA_029260815.1 Planctomycetota bacterium | reverse complement strand
GTCCTCAGTTTTTTGCTCTCGCAAATACAAACCGGCTAGCCGGTGGAGGAGGACCGGCCGTTCCGCTTGATCTACGAAACGCGGAAAATCTTTGATGGCCGCTTCAAAGTGAGCAATTGCATTTTTCGAATCGCCGACTCGGTCATAATAAAAGCCCAGCAGTTGGTGGGCAATGAACCGTTCGTCGGTGTTTCCCTGGATCGCGGCCTGTAGGGCGGTGGCCGCTTCGTTCGCTTTTCCCTGACGCATCAGGACTTGTCCAAGGATGGCTTGGGCGTCGGCGTTTGATGGGTCTATTTGCAAGATCTTGCGGACGGTGGCCTCGGCTTCTTCGAGAGAGCGAGAGTTTAAGTAGGCTGTCGCCAGGTTGATCATTACGGCAGTGTTTTTCGGATCGGCCTTGAGTTTTTCGACGAGGGACTCGATATCCTTCTTTTCGTAGGGCGCCAGGACGCGGTAATCCGCGTATCGTTTGCGCGCCCACTGCACAAAGCTCTTATCAAACGTCTGGACCGTGGTTTTGAGGACGTTGTTCAGCACGTCGGGAACAGTCTTGCCGCTCGCAAAGGCTTTGAGCATGGCCGGGATCGCTTCAAATCCCCAACTGTCCACGATAAAGTCTACCACTTGGGAGGCCTGGAAATAAGCGGCAACGACCTGTTGCACGGGGCCCTGGAAGGCGTAGTTCAGATCGGCCACCGAGATTAGCTCATTACGGTAAAGACTCCGCACAAATGCCGCGTCACCTTCGCGGTCCCACGCGGCGTAACGCGCCTTTTGCTCGTGCTCGGACAGGCCTTCGGTCAGCCAGCGCGGCACGCGCCAGTCGGACTGTTGCAACGTGATAACGTGAGCAAACTCGTGCCACAACACGGTGCCCCAGTTGGCTCGATCCCGCAATACCGACGGGGAGTCGAGGGTAATAACCTTTCCGAAACACGCGCCAGAGGCGAACAAGATTGGCAGCCCTGTCGTGCGGCCCGCAAAATAGCGATGACTCTTGAATAGCTCTACCAGGATCGGCCCCTTCGGCGTGAGTCCATACTTTCGGCTCAGAATCCGATGGGCCTCCTCCAACAGATTGCCCACGTACGGGGCAAGCAGGGCCTGTTCGTCCTTGTGGATACGGAGGATGAAATGCTCCGTTCGAGTTGTGACGAAGTTCGCATCGAGATGGTCGGACAATTCCAGCATGTTGTAGACAACGGTGTTGTATCCATCGCGCTTGTGCTGCTTCTCCAACACTCTGCGCGCCTCCGTTTCCTGGCCGGTGCGCATTAGGTTCAACCCCAATACCGCGTAGGCTTCCCAGTTTTCGGGATCCAGCTCGATCGCCTTTCGGCTCAACACGATCGCTTGCTCAAAACGAAATCGGTTCTGGGCGACCCGCGCGACATCCTCGTAAAACTTAGACGGCCGCGGGTTGATTTTCAACACCCGCTCCTTTATTGCCTCGAATTGAGCCGTTTCTCCTCGTATCAGGTGAAAAGCCGCCTGAATCGCCAGCAGGTCGACGGCGGAGGGGTTGACCTGCATCGCTCGATTTATGTGGGCCTGGGCGGCTTTGTGGTCGTCCTTGTAGAAACTCGTCAGCGCCCGAAAGGCATGGGCCCCGGGATGCTTGGGATTGACAGCCAGAGCCTTATCGATTTGCCCGTGGGCCTGATCTCGTTCGCCCTTGCCGATCAGTGAGAAAGCCAGGCCGACGCGGGCATCGGGCCAGTGCTCGTTTTTGGTCAAGATCTCCTTGAAGATTTTTCGCGCATCGGCCGGGTTGTCTTTGTCCTGGAACATCTGCCCGAAAGCCGTATAAAATTCGAACTCGCGCTCGTTTTCGACCACGGACCGCGACAGGTGAGCCTTGGCCGTTTGGAAGTAGTCGGTTCCGCCTCGCTTTTTGTAGCCCAAGGCGTGACAGGCGAGACCTGCAAATCCTTCAGTTTCGTAGTTGGGGCTTGCTGCGCCTTGGGCCAGGCGAACGGTTCGGAGTAGGTGTTTTTCCGCTTTCCTTTTGTTACCCCGCACCTGGTAAAGGAGACCGAGATTGTATCGAGCCCGAAGGTTTCCCGGCTCCACGTCCAGTGTGGCCAGCAGGAACTCTTCGGCCTCACGATAGCGACCAGTTTCCAGCAGCAGCTGCCCGGCCCACGCGGTAATTCGAGCGCTCTCGTCGTTGGTCTGGAGCAGGGCGAGGGCCTTGGTGTAGTTGCCGACAACCACGTGGCTGCGGGCAAGATATTCCTGGGCCTGGGCGTTGTCCGGGTGATCCATGAGGTAGGCGGTGTACGCGGCAATCGCTTTGTCCCACGCACCGTTGGCATAGTAATTATAGGCCACGACAAGCGGGTTGATGGCGGAACGATCGTTCGCAGGCGCGGCGAACACAGGCGGCGCACAAAGAAGCAGAATAAGGCTGAGTCGCCAGAAGGCCTTACTCCACGGCGGAGAAGTCGGCCTCGAAGACCTGAGCGAGCTGTGTCCGAACGGTTTCGGTCTCTTCATCGGTCATCCTCGGGTTGACGACTTCGTAGGTGCGGTCTTCCTTCGGCACGGTAAGTATAAGATATTCGCTGCCGTTTTGAAAGTGCGTGTTCGCAAGCCTGAGAACCTTTTTGCGCAGCAGGATCAAACCAAGGAGGAATTGGAAATTCAGCTTGTGTCGGTCCGTTTCGGTGTCCAGACGCCGGAAGAGTTCCAACAAAACATGCGCATCTACCATCCGTTTCCGGTCTTCCTCTTTCTTCGGAACCTCCGTGCGCCAAAAGGAAAAAGCATCCGGAGTGTTAGACTCCCAGCAGGGCAAGCAGTAGTCCCGGCGAAGAAACGTGTCCTCTTCAAAAAGCAGGGCAGACGTGTATTTCTCCAGCTCGGACAACTCCTTTTCACAAGCAGAGCACACATACTGACTCTTGGCGATGTTCCATTCCAAATCTGTTCTCCTTACCGTGCCCGGAAAAAACGTGTGTCCGTTCCACCCGGACCGATTTTGACTTTCACCTGTTTGCCGCATCGCGGGCACCAGCCGACGTAGGCATTGCCGGTCCTGTTGACATGGATCCGTTGGTAAGTCCCGCAGCAGTCGAACAGGATGCCGATGAACTTGCGCCGCGGCTTCTCGTTCATGTGCTTCGGGACCGGGCCAAGACAAGAGCCACCTCGTCATACACCGCGCGGATCGGGACCCGTCGCTTGCGGGCAATCGCACGACAGGCCTCGTACTCCGGGGCCTGTTTGATTACGCGGCCGTTCAGCCGCCCAGACACCACTGCCACGGGTCCCCAGTGGGTCTGAATCGTGCGCTCTTCACGCTGGAGTTTTTTGCGTTCCAGCGAGCGCACTCGAATACCGAAGGAAGATGTCTCTGCAAAAAAGACCGCCTCAATGGCAGGTAAAAGATCCGGCCGCGTCAAGACCGAGATCTTTGTGGCCGGCCGGTTCTTCTTCATGTAGATCGGCGTTGCGTAGACGTCCAGGGCGCCGGCCTCGAAGAAACAATCGAATAGATAGCCAATGACCTCGGGAGACATATCGTCGATATTTGCCTCCACCTCCAGGATCCGATCGGTATTGGCTGGCGCGACGGTTTCTCCGATAAATACGCGAAGCGCGTTGGGCCGCTGCTCGTTGTCTCGTGTACCCAGGCCGGTTCCCACGGCACGCGTCAGTATCGGCGGCTGCTCGCCGAATGAGTTGGCCAACGCGGCGACGATGGCGGCCCCGGTCGGCGTGGTCAGCTCCGCTGGAACTGTTGTGCCGATGGTGGGCTTGCCCTTGAGCAGCTCCACCACGGCCGGCACGGGGACTGGAAGCGTGCCATGTTCGCAGTTGACCAGGCCGCAGCCCAGAGCAATCGGTGAACAGGTGACCTGTTCGATTTCTAGTTCGTGAAGACCGATTGCCGCTCCGACGATATCGATAATGGAGTCGACGGCGCCAGCTTCGTGGAAGTGAACTTTGGAGAGTGGCATGCTGTGGACCTTGGCCTCGGCTCGTCCGAGGGTTTCGAAGATCGTCACGGCGGTCCGCTTGACTTCAGCGGGCAGCCGACTGCGTTCGATACGTTTTACGATCGCTTCAAGCGTCCTGCGGGGTGGCCGCTTGCCCGTTACGGTGACCTTCAGCCGCGTTCCACGCAGCCCGCCCCGTGTGGCGGAACGGGCGGTAAGCGTATAGCCGCCCAGTCGCAGCTTGGCAAGTTGGGCCTCAAGCGTCTTGCGCTTGAGGCCGGCGTTGATAAAAGCTCCCAGGATCATATCGCCGCTGATCCCGGAGAAGCAATCGAAGTAGGCAATCTTCATGGGCCCAATTATAATGAATGATGGGGATTGTTCAAGATGCGAAGGGCGTGGCAGGTCTATTTTTTGAGCTTGCCGTCTTCTGTGAGATGCTCTTCTAGGTTCTTCCAAGCTAGCTTGGCGGCCTCGGTAACGGCATCGGAGGTAATGGTGGCTCCGCTGATTGCTACGATGCCTTTGCCCTTGCCCTTTATGACATAGAGCATGTCAACGGTTCGGTCAAAAAACCGTTGCTGGAACCAGGGAGCGTTGACGAGAGTCTCTTCTTTTTTGAGTGTTTCAAGCCCCAGTTCCGCCAGCAAGGTTGTTTCTGCCTTCATCTCTTCCGCGCGGGCGCCCAAACCGGGCGTCTCTTGTTGAGAGAGAATCGTAAGGCGCTCGAGGAGCTTTAGGTCCTTGCTGATGCTAACCATGACCTTGGGGCGGGAAGAGTAGCCGATCCAGTCGGCAGTGCTGGCGTAGCCGATCACGTCGCCTGTATACGTCTCGCCCTCAGTCGCGACCTTCACTTGTCCCTTGGTCACGCCGTCCGGTAGTGCGCCCTTGCGACCTTCGTAATAGCGAGTGATCGCTTCGCCCACATTGTTGGTACCCTTGTATTCGACAAAGTAATCGGCCTTCGGAAGTACGAAAATCAGCGCGTCTTCGGTTGTTTTAG
>JAJDCN010000226.1 GCA_029260815.1 Planctomycetota bacterium | reverse complement strand
TCCACGGATCGAAAAAGGAATGTCCCTGATGCTTGAATCTGCGAACCAAGTCCGTAAGAACAAACGAACCATCCAGGTCCGCCGAACTGTGGGCGTTTTTGCCCTCCTGGTCCTTGTGGGTGGCGGGGTCATCGCTGCGAAGGTCCTCTTCCGCCCCGAGCCGGCGGCCAAGCGCACGATTGAAGCCGCGCGGGTCCGCGTAGAACCCGTCGAGGAGAAGAACTATCCTTTGAATATCATTTCCCATGGGAAGGTGAAGCCCTATCGGGAAGTGCTCCTGGTTGCCGAAGTTGCCGGCAAGATCCAAGCGATCGAGGCGGAGAGCGATTCGCAGGTAAAACCGTTGAGCGCCTTAGAAATCAAAAAGCTGGCCGAAATCGAGGCCCAGAGGCTTGTGTTGCCCAATCTTTTGCAACCGGACTTACCACCTGCGGTCATCTTCGACACGACACCTTTGGACCTGATTGGATCCAGAGCCGTCGCCATCATCGACGAAGAAGAGTATCGGCTTCGGGCGAATGAGGCCTGGGCAAAGTTTGTGGCCGCTGGAAAGGATTATCAGCGCAACGAGCGACTGTTTCGCGCCGGGAATGAGGAGATTGAATACGTCTCGGAGCGGGAGTACGATCAGGCCCTCGTGCAGTTTGTTCTCGCCCGGCTGACCTGGCAAACCGCGTGGCTCAACCTGAAACGCACCCGTGTCGTCAGTCCGTTTTCCGGAGTGGTTGCCAAGCGATATGTGGAGCGCGGCGATCGCGTGACGGTGGGCGACGAGATCGCACGGGTGGTAGACTTGGCCCGTGTCAAGGTCGTGGTGGGGCTTACCAGCGATCAGATCATCCGTCTGCGCGCTACGGCGCCGGGCTCGGAAAGCTACCCCTTGTCCGAACCCGCGGTTACCCGCGCGCTGGCTGCACTCGCCGCCGGGCAGCCGGTACTCTTTCCTGTGACGGTTCGCGTCGACGGTTCCACGCGCGTCTACCGCGGCCTGGTGCGGTCCATGGGTAACACCGCCTCGTCCACCGTGGGGACCTATCCGGTGGAGGTGGTCGTGGACAATCCGGACGGCGAATTGCTCGACGGTGCGAGCGCCTATGACGTTCGCATCACGATCGGGCATCGGGATTTAATTACGATCCCCCGCACCGCTCTTTTCCAGGACATCGCTGGAGGAACGCACGTATTTGTCCTGGACGCCGCTACGGCCAAGCGGGCCAACGTGACTCTGGACTACGCCTTCGATGAGGACGAATCCCGAGTGATTGTTACGAGTGGCCTCACGGCAGGAAACATGCTGATCCTTCCCAGCGAGAGGAATCTAGTTGAGAACCAATCCGTCGTGGTGCGCCCGCCGCCCGCGGATGACCAAACCCGCGACGAAACCAACAACCTGGAAGCCGAGAGCCCATGAGTTCACCGGCGGAATTCTCGATCCGGCAATCGGTCGCGATCAACCTGTTGATCGTGGTGCTGCTCGTTGGCGGCGCGACGTTGTATGCGACCATGACCCGAGAGGTAATGCCCGACGTCACGTTGGAATACGTTTCGATCCTGACCCTCTACCCGGGTGTCTCGCCGGAAACGATCGAAGAGACCATCACGGCTAAGATCGAGCGAGAAATCGCCGACGTGGACGGCATCGACGAGATCCGTTCCTATTCCCTGGAAGGGCGGTCATTTATCCTCGTCAAGGCCGAAGCGGAAGTAAGCGACATCGATGAATTTCGGATGGATCTCCAAACCGAAGTCGACAAGGTCACCGACCTGCCCGTGGATGAAGATCGAGAAGAGCCGGTCGTCCAGGATCTCGATTACTGGAACCAGGTTGCATCGATCGCCATCAGCGGAAAGGGCATCGATGACCGCGTTTTGCGCAACCTCGCCGAGAGCTTGAAGGAGGAGGTTGAAGAAATCAGTGCGGTTGGAACTGTCGTGGTCCGAGGCTTACGCGACCGGGAAGTCCACGTCGATGTGGATCGCAACCGGCTCTACACCCATGGCCTGTCCCTCGCAGAGGTGGTCACGGCGATCCGGAACAAAAATGTCAACGTCGCAGCCGGTACCGTCGAGCCAAAGGAGACAGGACAGGAAATCGCCGTGGGGGTGGATACGCGGCTCAACCCCCGTTCAACGCCCCTCGCCGTCGAGCAGATCAAGAACTTGGTCGTCCTTTCGGAGGACACCAATTCTGTTACGGTGGGCGATCTGGCCCGGGTTGAGGATACTCTGGAAGACGAGGTCACCCGGGCCCGCGTCTATTCCAAGCAGACCGGGGATTTCAAACGGTCCATCGTGATGGCGGTCAGTAAACGCAAAGGCGGCAACGCGATCAAAGTTGTCGATCAGATCCGCGAAAAGCTGGCCGCGTTTCAAGAAACGGTGCCAACCGGGATCTCTGTAGAGCTGGTGGAGGATAACTCCACGTACATTCGGGCCCGTGTGAAGACTATGGAGACCAGTGGTGCGATCGGTTTGGCCTTGGTGCTTTTGGTTCTGGGACTGTTTATCAACTATCGGCTCGCTCTAATGGCCGCCCTCGGGATCCCGATCTCGTTCGCTGGTGCGATCCTGTTCATGAACCTCATCGGGATGACGGCCAACAACATTTCCCTGTTCAGCTTGATCGTCGTACTGGGCATGATCGTTGACGATGCGATCGTGGTTTCTGAAAACGTTTATCGCTACATGGAAAAAGGGCTCAGCCCTGTCCGTGCTGCCATTCAGGGCACCCAGGAAGTCATGTGGCCGGTGATTACAACCATCGCCACAACCATCGCCGCGTTCATGCCGATGCTGCTGATGAGCGGAGTTATGGGAAAAATCATGGCCGTTATTCCTCAGGTGGTAAGCATCTGCCTACTCGTTTCGCTCATCGAGGCCCTCTTTGTCCTTCCGGCGCACATGGCAGAATTCGTCAAGCCGCCGAATCGAAAAGCGGCGCGCAAGCCGAATGTTCGGGACCGTGCCCAGAAGTTTCTCGTTCGGTCCTACCTTGCCGCCCTGCGCGCCTGTTTGCGGTGGCGTTACAGTGTCGTCCCTTTGATGTTCGTCCTCGCCTTTGGTGTCATCCTTGCGACCGGGGTTCTCACGTCGTTCAATCTATTTCCTGCCGACGACATCGACCGGTTCTCTATTCGTCTGCGCGCGCCGGTGGGGACCAACCTAGATGCCATGGAGAACCATGTTCAGAAGTTCGAGCAGGCACTCCAAGAGCTCCCAAGCGTCATGGCGGAAACCTCGGTGATTACTTCCACCATCGGTTCTCGGCTCAATCCGCGCGGCGGCATGGAATACGCAAAAAACTTCGGCCAGCTTGAGATTCACCTGGTTGACCCTTCCGAGCGAGACCGGGTAGCGCGCGCGATCATGGAGGAGATCCGCTCGAAAACCGAGCCGCTGGCGCGCAATCTGGGCGTGGAGATCGAGCACGATTTGCTCAATGCCGGTCCGCCCACCGGCCGCGCCGTGTCGGTGGAGTTGCGTGGGGAAGATTTCATTGTCTTGCAGCGCAAGGCCGATGAGATCAAGCGGTACCTGACGACCGTTCCTGGTGTCAAGGATATCGCCGACGATTTCGAGATGGGCAAGACGGAGTACAAGTTTCGTTTGCGGGAGGACAATGATTCATTGGCTCGAAGATTGGGTGTCAACGCGGCTTTGGTTTCCGCGGAGCTTCGTCGGGCCGTGAGCGGCGAAGTCGCCACCAGCATCGAGAGCGGAACCGAAGAGATCGATGTCCGCGTGAAGTTCCCGGACGACCAGACCGCCCGGCGGACCGACTTGCCGCGGATCCGGGTTCGCAATCTACAGGGCGAATTGATCGATATTCAGACCGTGGGTTCCATCCAGGCAGGCTACGGTTATTCGCAGATCACCCGTCGGGACGAGAAGCGAACGATCACCGTCACCGCCGACGTGGAGATGGATGCGATCACTTCCGATGAAGTGAACAAGAAGATCATAAAGGATTTCCCCGATGGAAGCGATTTCAGCGTAGAGCTGCGAGGCGAATTCAAGGAAACGCAGGAATCCTTGGATTCTCTGCGGAAAGCTTTTGTTGTTTCCATTCTCGTGATCTATCTCCTGTTGGGGGCCCTGTTCAAGTCTTACATTCAACCGGTGATCGTTATGATCGCTATCCCCCTTGCCTTTGTGGGAGTCGGGTTTGGCTTGCTGGTGATGGGCGAGCCGCGCAGCTTGATGGCTATGATCGGGACCGTCGCCCTGGCGGGAATCGTAGTCAACGACTCGTTGATCCTGGTTAGTTTTATTAATCAATCTCGCGCCCGCGGTGTTGGGCGATGGCACGCTGTGTTGAACGCTGGAAAATTGAGGTTTCGGCCGATCATCTTGACCTCGGCCACCACCATCTTTGGCCTGATGCCTTTGGCGGTGGGGGTATCGGGCTTTGAATCATTTCTTTCGCCCATGGCGTTGGCGGTGGTCTGGGGACTGACCTTCGCAACGGTCCTGACGTTGATCATCATTCCGTGCCTGTACACCATCTTCGACGATATCGCTATCTATTTTGGTTTTGGGCGATTTGGAAAACCGCCGTTGAGTGCCGAGCTGGACGCCGAGCCGACAGATTCAAAGTTCAACCCACCGACCTGATCGGTTGATAGCAGCGGCGCTGGCGTCGCGCGACTGTGTTACTTAAGCTTGCTCAATTCCTCTTCCCATTGACGAAGTGTCAACACTTCCCGATCCGCATGCAGAGACAGCGACTCGACCTCAAGCCAGGCCTTCAACTCGGCGATCGCATCGTTAAGCAAGGTTCTGGCCCGTGGAAGCTGCTTGCCTACAATTTTGTTTTGGGCCATGCGGTGGTAGCTGTACGCTATGATCAGGCGGCTTTCTGTTTGCTTTGGGTCCAGCTCCAAGACTAGCCGCGCGGCACGCACGGCGTCCTCGAGCCGAGCTTGATGATACAACACCAGAGCCAGAAGTTCTTGGGCCGCCGCGTATTCCGGATCGAGGGAGACGACCTTCTCAACCGAACCAAGCGCGGATTGAAGGGCGGTTTGGCTCAGGGACTCGACTTCGTTCTTCTCTTTCTCCGTGGAGACGTGCCCCGTGGCATTCCAATACTTGAGCGTGGCTTGAGCCGCTTGATGTGTTTTCCAGTGTTCCGCTGCGGTCTTCAGCAGCTGACGGGCTTGCGGGCGGTCCACAACCAGTCTGTCGGTCAGGGCCTGGATTTCGATTTGCAGAGCCGCAGCCTCCTTGTGGTTTGGATTGGTCTTTAAGATCCCTTTCACCGCGGCGAGGGCTCCTGGCTTGTCCCGCTGCTCGAATTTTGCTCGAGCGAGTTTTAGATATAAGTCTTCCGAAGGAGCGGTGTGTTGGGCGATCGCGGCGCTATAC
>JAJDCN010000225.1 GCA_029260815.1 Planctomycetota bacterium | reverse complement strand
GCGGCCCGCTGGAGATTGAACACGAGGAGTAGGGCCACTGCGGTGATGGCCATGGAGATCATTGCTTCGGCCAAGCCGAGTCCACGTTCTTTTCTCATCGAACCACCTCCCACGCGCTGTATTCGGGGTGTGCCAGGCCGGGAAAGCTGGGTGGAGCCCTCAGGTTCAATCGAGGATCGAACATCAGGGTTCCCTTCTGGAATCCGTAGTCGCCCACTTTGGTGGCAATCATGCCGTCGGCGGTGAAGGCGCCCGCCCCACTGATGCTTTCCTTGGAGAATTCTTTATCAATGTAGATGTCCGTAATGGTGCTTGTATTGGGGTCGATGCTGTAGCGCAACCCTTCAAAAAGGATGTCGCCTCCTTGCGAATAGAGGACGGCGTTCAGCTCGAATGCCGAACGGACATCACCGGTAAAGAAGATGTCCTTGAGCGCCATGACACCCATGACGCTGTCACCCTTGTAGGTTGGGTTTTCGATGTACTGTGTCTCGCCGGTATTGGCCAAGACAGCGTCAAGGCCTTCCTGTGCGGCTGCAAATGTCTCCTGGGCGCTGGTTTCGGCGGCTTGTGCGGCGGCCAGCTCCTCGCTGGCGATCAGGACGGCGCTCCGGAGGCTGGTCCGCTGGGTATCAGTGATCGTGTCGACGGGCTGCACTTCGAGTACATCGGTATCGACGGGCTCCGCTTCAATGACGATGGCGTCGGTGGTCCACTTATTGAGGTTGGTGCTGTCAACAGGCTGCGCTTCGAGGAAGATGGGGTCTGAGTCTACCGGTTCGAGGGAAGCCTGATACGTCGCGAGGGCCGCGTCGTAGTCGGCCTGTGCAGCCACGGTCGCCTTGTGGGCGGCCTCGATACTGGCCTCGCATTCTGTAACGCAGGCACTGGCCTGAAGAAACTCGGTATCGTCGGCATACTGAATGAACGCGTGATTCCCCTCCGAATCCGTGTATACCAAGTTGTCGGTGATGTTCACGTATCCTTCAGAAACGATCGATAGGCGGCCGTCTAGCCGGCCCTTCAGGGAGAGGATGTCGTTTTCAACAAAGATGATGCCGTTGGAGGGCAGAGATAGCGTCAAATCAGAGATGACATTATAGGTTCCATCACCTGCTGCTTGGAGCTTCGTGATCTTGACCTGGGTCCCGACGATTTCAATGGCCGCCTGATAATCTCTCTCCACGTAATAGTTCTGATCCACGATCTGCCGAAAGTCGGCGACCGAGGGAAGGGCCTTCTCCGGAGCTTCTCCCTCCCGAACTCCCTGGAAGGTGGTGTTTAACTCGTTTACACCCGCGGCGGCATTGAGCTCAATCCCCTGCGAGGCCGTTACATCGCCTTCAAATGTGACACCGGGCGAGTTGACAACCACCTGCGCGTTGGAGTGCAGGTCGCCCGGGAAGCTTTCGCCTGGATCCCCATAAACCCCAAGGGGTACCGTGTTTGTAAACGCAAAAAATTCGGCATACGTTTTCGTTCCATCCACGAGGGTCTTTACGGTCTTGGAGACCCCTTGTGCGTCGACGACCGAGGACAGTTCGTACCAACCCTCCGCTCCGGCAATGCTTCGAACGTATACGTTCGTGCTTGCAATGGGGGTTGGTTGATCCGCATTGTCTACCAGGACCGTAACCTCGCCTTTACTCGTAGACTTGCTTGCGTTGATAATATTCTTGGCGATTTCCAATTGCGCGGAGGCCTCCTGGATCGCCTGCATAGCTGTTCGATGGATCCGGTGGTGCTTTGCTGCGGCGATCTCTCTTGCCATATAGTTCAAGGCAAGCGCCGTGATCAGCATTCCTGTGACCATGACCACCAGAAGCGTGTGGCCTTGCTGCGTTCGGTACGAAGTCATTCTTCTGTCTCGATTCGAGGCGAAGCGCATGAGATCATCCTCAAAAGCGCGCCCTGTCGTTGCTGTGTTTAAACCGTTGGACTATGTCTTCCTTGTATGTTCTGCGCCGGGTCCTTGTTTTGCCTTCCAGCCGTTGTCTCGCTGGGCGATATTTCCATGATCATTGCCCCTCTGGTTGTTCCACTGCTACTTTCCTGTTCCTCCGCTTCACTGGCTATTTTCACTCCCCGAGCTGTCGCTGCCCTAGTGGACTGTGCCATCTAGATGGACAGTGTCGTGCAGCCAGCACCAGTCCGAGCCGGAGTGGAGTGAACCATCTGGATGGACGATTTGATGCCAAGCGCACCGTTTAGTTGGCACTGGGTCCTCACCCTGCTGGTTATCACCCTGGGCGTCTTCCGTTGCTGGCCCGAGATCATCATCCCAGGCTGGATCCTGCGCTTTTACCCAATCCCACCGGTCGTCCTCCCAGATGGTTCCTCGTGTGTCCCCGCGCACCGGGCTTGGACTCACTCCGGGATCGCTGCCAAAGGCGCTTCCGGCTCCCTCTTCGCCATCCATGGAATCCGGTGGAGCCGATCGCAAGGTCTTGGAAAAAGACTTCCCGTTAAAGAATACTTCGATCCGATAAAGATCGCCGCGGCCTTCGCGAAGTCCGGCGAGACTCCCATCGCCATTCAGGTCGTTGTCCACGAAAATAGAGCCCTGTCCCGATACACCGGGAAGCTCGAAGGATAGGCATGCCGGTGGATAGCACGCATGAGCCACCTGGTTGAACGTAATCGATCCCAGGTCGTCATCGGCGTCCAGCAATTCAAGCAACTGGTCCATCGTGGGAACC
>JAJDCN010000224.1 GCA_029260815.1 Planctomycetota bacterium | reverse complement strand
TCCACGGATCGATAGCGCGCGATGCCATTGAGCACATACCAACCCACCGCGCCCGCGGGCTTGTCGTCCAGATATCCGACGATCATTTCTCCACCGAGCCTCATATCGTTGGCGCGCTCAAAAGCGTACTCTTCGGACGACTGATCGATGCCGTCTCGAATGGCTTCCAGGCCTGGGTGACGCGATCCGTCCATGACCTCGATGCGAACTTCGGAATTTCTTGACCGCTGCGGCAAATTTTTGAATTCCATAATATTCGTGACCTCGACCGTCCAGCCTAATGCCTCCAAGGATGGCTCTAGATGTGCGAACGTCTCTGGATCATGACCAACCAGGTAGCGTAGCGAGTGGGGGATTGGCGCGTAGAGCCGGCCCAGCTCTTCCAAGAACGTTTTGACTTCGTGCTCCGCGCAGCGACAGTCGAAAAACGCTTGGTTGGCGTCGGTGGGTGTGGGGAACTGCGGTTCGCTCGAAAAACGTCCGAACGGTGTTTGGATCACAACCGCTGGATCCGCTAATCCGATATATTCAGTTTCGGCAAAGCGATCCAGATCGGTGAAGGGCCGGCTCATGGTGATTTCTCAATAAAATCAAGCCAGCGGTCAATGACACCAGTGTAGCCTGGATAAATTCAGGGATCAAGGCGGGTACCGAAAATCATTGGGATTCGTTTCTGAATTGTCTATGGTAATGGGACAGGAATGATCGTGGTTTGTGGAGTTGGGTATGAAGTGCCTGGGTTGTCACAACGAGATGGTCGCGCGCTGGCATGGTGAAGTCCACATCGACCAGTGTCCAAACTGCGAGGGGACATGGTTGGATTGGGGCGAGCTGGGGCCGATTCTGGAAAATGCGGAGAAGGTTTACTCTCCCGAGGCATGGATCGATGCGGTGAGTGCCAAGGGGGTGGACCGGGGCAATCCGCTGCCCAAGGCCTGCCCGCTGTGCGAAGGGACTCTCGTGAAGTTTGAATACGGCGTGAATTCCGGCATCTTTTTGGAGCGCTGTCCGGTCAAGCACGGGTTGTGGCTTGGACCGGGGGAGCTGGAGCGGATTCAGATCCTCGTGGAGAAGATCAACCGCCAGTACAGCCTACCGGACACTGACGAAGCGCCACCGGCAACCGGGGGCCTGCGCTGTCCCCGTTGTCGCGAGCGGTTGTTCGCCACGAGCTATGAAGGGGTCTTGTTGGACGCCTGCTCCCGCTGCGGCGGCTGCTGGTGCGACGAGCCGGGACTGGGTCGGATCCTAAAGCGGCGGCAGGTTACATTTGCGCCCACAGATCATCCCGAAATCCAGCCGGACCGCACCCGGGCCCGGGTCTCTAAGCCCCAGGAGCTGATCCCCCAATTGCCTTGTCCCAGTTGCGACACACTGATGAAACGGTCCAACTACCAATACTCTTCAGGCATCATTCTCGACACCTGCCCGCACAAACACGGCATCTGGCTGGATAAGGGTGAGCTGGAGAAAGTCCAGATCTTCAAAGAGCGTTGGGAGTCCAAGGGCTAACGACCGAGCAGATCTACTTCGCCTCTTTAACTTCCACGGCAACGGTGTTGGAGCGCACGGTGAAACGTGTGATCTCGGGCAACGATTTGCCTTCCCGCTGCCACCACGCCTCCGGGTCGTCGCTGTCGGTTGAGTACAAGTAGGTAACCTTGTAGGTGCCCGGCTGATCGAATTTGAAGCGCAGCGGGATCGAATAGGATGGGTAGACGTACATGTACGGGTCCAGCTTCTGGCCCGGCCCGGCGACGAAGCTGCTGACCGGGCGTCGTGTGCGGGCTTTAAAATTTCTGGCCAAAGTCTCGTCGAAAGGTCGATGCAGGGTGCCATCGGGTCCGATGATCTCATAGGTGCTGTGTGGGTAGCGTAGCATCATGGTCGATCCGATCAGCGACTTGACCACGTGGATCGGCTTGTCCGAAAGGTTCTGCACGCGGACGGCGAAGGTCGGGGGGTGCTTCGTGTCGAAAGGACCGTCCGCTACCGTAATGCCGGCGCGCAGACCGTTGACCGGCTTGCCCCAGTCTTTCTCCGCCTGTTGGATCGCAAACTTCGCGGCAGCCAGGTTTTCTTTCGTGGCGGGGACGATCTTAAACACCGGCCGTCCGACCCAAAGCTTGGAGTGAAAGATAATCACCTTTTCGCCCTCGGGTACCGGATGCTCGCCGCGGAATTCGTGGACCCGATACTTCAGATCCAGCGGCCCTGTGAGAGGCAGTCCGGCGAGCGTGTCGAGGACTTTCATCTCGTTGCCGCCGCAGTCGATGATTCCCAGTTGATCCATATCGCAGTCCGCCGGTCCGGTCATAGCCTGGGCCACGGTGACGTGTTCGGCGGCGTAGGCGGCCAGACGCAGGGAGTAGTTGCTGCCGGGGCGCAGGTTGTGCCGGACCGAAATCTGGAGCGTGTTGGAGGCGCCGTTGGCAAACGCACCCTTGGTTTTCTCAAACCGGAGTTGGAAGTAGACGTTGCATTCGCCGAAGAGGCGGTACACATCGTAGAAAGAAAAGGCTCCGCCTTGCACGGTGGCGCCGGGTGCAATGACCGTTCCCTCGCCGGGGGGAATGGCCGGTTCCTGTTCGACCGGGTAAACGCGCGGCCCGTCGTGTCGTGGAATGGTCAGCCGAGCTTCCACCCCGGGGTGGAAGTATCCGGGAAAAGGCCTGTTCTCCGGCTTCATAACGGTGCCGAAGAGAGGCGGCACCGTTATGGGTGCGTTGGTAGGGTTGCGAAAGTAGACACGAATTTTGCTGCCTTCTGTAGGGTTGAACGTGGTGCGATTGGCGTGGATGGCGAAGACCAATCCATTGGACAGGGTTTCAAACGCCAAATCTTTAGGGATTCCGTTCGCGCCCGGCTCAGTGGGGTTTTCGGGCTTCGTGCCTGTTGTGGATTCACCGGGTTCCTTGCTTGTCTTGCCGGGACAACCGGAGCCAGCAAGTATCAGGACCAGCAGGAGTAAATAGAATCGTTTCATGGTGCGTCCTTATCTCGATGCGCCAACAGGTTTTTCTTCCGAGATGCAACCTCCGCAGGCGTTGCAATCTTTTTCGGTCTCCGGTCCGCCGTAGAAGCCGCGAAGGTTCAGCAAGCGCTCGACCTCATCGGCGGGCAGGGTTCGGACGTTGCCCATTTGGCGGGCCATGTAGGTGATATGGGCGGCGTGTTCGAGTTTCTCCAGCTTGCGGTACGCCTCCCATATGTCTTTGCCCATGGTGAGAGAACCGTGGCGGTCCATCATGACCGCGTCGTGGGTTTTTACCAGTTCGCGGATCCTCTCCTGGCCTTCCGGCCGGGAAGGCGTGAAGTACTCGGCGGTCGGGATCGAGCCCATGGTCACCACCACCTCCGGGATGACGCACTGCGCCAGAGAAACCCCCGCGATGGTAAACGCGATCGCGATCGGCGGGTGGGCATGGACCACCGCGCGCACGTCGGACCGTTGTCGGTAGATCTCCTGGTGGATCAAGATCTCGGTGGTCACGCGGCCGCCGGGGCCGATCTTGTTGCCCTCCATGTCGCACTTGATGATCATCTCTTCGGTCACGTCGCCCTTGCAGGTACCCGAAGGCGTGACCAGCAGGATGTCGCCGGGCAGCCGGATGCTCAGGTTGCCGTCGGTCGCGGCGACGAACCCCTTTTCGTAGGTCATGCGGGAGGCTTTGGCCAATTCCCGGCGGAATTCGATTTCGGTTTTCATCGGCTCATTTCCTTTTATGTCAATGCTTGCTTGTCTTTTCCATCTCTTGAGGATCTTCGATGTCCACATGATCGATCACGCCCACGACGATGCAACGGGCCGGTGCGGTATCATTTTCCAGCAAGAGCCGCGCGGAGCTGCCTTCTTCCAGAACGAGCACCTGGTCTCCCACACCGGCCTGGACCAAGTCGATTGCCAAAAACGAGTCGCCATCGGGCTTGCCGAATGGGTCTTCTGGTTGAACGATGAGGATCTTGTGCGCGTGGTAGGCGGCATGCTTGACGGTGGCAACGATATTCCCGATGACCCGCGCGATGATCATGCGTCGATCTCATCCACGTGGCCCACGATGCATTGGTCGACCGGTACAAACTTCTCGTCCAGCGCCATAGAGGCCTCCCGGCCGGACTCGCAGTACACAATGTCGCCCAAACCCGATTGGGCGGCGTCGGCGGCCACGAGAGGCGCCTGGGTGGGCTTCTGGTCGTGGTCGATCGGCTGGACGACCATCAGGCGCACACCTTCGAGTCCTTCGTATTTTTGGGTGGCCACAACGCGACCGATCACTTTGCCCAGATACACCGCGTGCTACTCCTTTCGGAAGACGACCTCGCCCTGGATGTCCCACGAGTCGATGATGGCCATGATCACCGCGTCGATCGGCTTGGCGTCAGTTTGCACCGTTTGGCGAGCCGAGGAGCCCGTGGCGTATAGCACCACTTCGCCCACGCCGGCCCCCACCGCGTCCACGGCGACCACGTAAGAGCCGGTGTCTTCGTTGGCGGGATTCAGCGTGCGGACGACCAACAGCTTGAAGTTCATGATTTTCGGGTCCTTTTGGGTGGACACCACTGACCCGATTACTCTACCGAATTGCATCCGATCTCCTGTCTGCGCTTGTAGGCAAAGGGCCCTCTGACCCTTCGGCGGACCCTTCATGATAGGCATCCGGGCGGATACCGTCAACTTTTTTCCAACGCGAGGCGAGGTCCGTCGAGAGCTTGATCCCGTTCCAAGTTCGTAGTACAATCCCCGTTTTGGCGCAGGCCCACGGTCTGTACAACGAGTGGTTGACGAGAAACGGCGAAGAATGCGTACGCGAGTGAATCTGACGGCCTTGTTGATCTTGTTCACAGCGGCGGCGTGCGCGACGCAGCCGTCGCGGCGACCGACTTCCCAGGAGGTCCGCGCGGCAGTGGCCGCTTCCCGGGACGCGGTGGCCATCGTCTTTCCCGATACCGCCCGTCCGGGGTTGGCCGGTTCCGGGGTGTTCATTTCCCCCGATGGACTGATGCTGACCAACGACCACGTGATTGACTACGTGAAAGAAGGCCAAGCCGCCGTGGTCTATGCATACAACCAGCGGCAGTATCGAGCCCGAATCATCGGGCGCGACAGCTTTCAGGACATCGCCCTCATCCAGGTATTCTCCAGCGATCCAGAGGAGGTCTTTCCTTACGTGGAATTGGGCGATTCCGATGCAGTCCGCGTGGGCGACTGGGTCATGGCGATCGGAAACCCGCTGGGCATTGGCAACGGCGATGGACGAATTACCGTGACCCTGGGCGTCTTGGGTGCCAAGCACCGAATGCTGGCCCCTCTGGGAGCGGAGAAGTTCGCCCGTTATACCGACGGCCTGCAGGGAGACTTTGCTTTGCATCCGGGAAACTCCGGCGGGGCGCTCGTGGACCTTCGGGGTTACCTGCTGGGGATCAACGGAGCGGGGGGCAAGGTTGGCATGATGGGCTTCGCGATCCCGGTCAATCAGATTAAGCGATACCTGCCAAAGCTCAAGGCGGGCGAAACGATCGCCCACGCGGATCTGCAAGTGGAAGGCCGCAACCTCAACGCCAAGGAGTCGGGCCGACTGGGTCGTGGCGCGTTTCGGATCTCTAAACATTCCACGCCCGACGCGGTGACAAAGAACCTGAAGCGAAAGGACTTCCTTTTATCGATCGGCGGGCAACCGGTCTACTCCTATGTGGATATGATGCGACAGGTCGATCGCTACGATCCCGGGGACACGGTGGAAGTAGCCCTGCTACGGGCCGGTAAGCCGGTCATCGAGCATGTCACGCTGGGAAAAGTCGAGATCGACTTGGAGTTGATCAAGAAAAGCCGCGAGTTTGCCGTGGTTCACGATGAAGCTCTCAAGCTGCTTACACAGAAGAATTATCCTGAAGCGATCGAAAAATTTCTCGAGGCCATGAAAGTGATGCCGGAAAACCCGACGGCATACTACAACATGGCCTGTGCCTACTCGTTGACGAAGGACGCCGACCGCGCGCTAGAGAATATCAAGAAGGCGTACGATCTGGGCATGGACAATGTGGGTCAGTTGCTGACCGATCCCGATCTGAACCACCTCCGTTCCGATCCGCGATTTCAGCCATTCTACGAGGAAGTCAAAAGAAAAGAGGAAGAGTAGATGCGATCTGTAATCTCCCTGATGGTACTGTTGACATTGGCTTTGACGACGGGCTGTATCTCCAGCCAACTACCGACTCTGCACGACATCATTACGCCGAACCGGCCTTCGGTTGTCATTGTCAACGCGCCCAACACCTCCGCTCCATCGGTCACCGGGACAGTGGTCTCAGAAGACGGCTACATCCTGACCAGCCTGCAAACTGCGTCTGCGATCGAGACGCTCCATGTGATTGCCGAAGGAATGGTTGTGTACGAAGGCAAGCTGGTCGGCTCCGATCCTCGCTGGGACCTGGCCTTGATCAAGATCAAGCCGATTCAGCCCTTGCGGCCCGTGCACTTCGGCGATTCGGACAAAATCGCGGTGGGGGACCAGGTCGTCCTGCTGGGCAACACCTACATGTTCGCTTTGTCCGACGGGAATGTATCCGCCTCCGCCGGCATGGTCTCGGCACTGCACCGGATCCTGTCCGTGCAGATGCCCGGGGCGGAACCAGTGGATTATTCAGACGTGTTTCAATACGACGCACCCTCCAGCGGCTACAGCGTGGGGGGGCCGCTCTTCGATGAACAAGGCAAAGCGATTGGAGTCGCCGTGCGGACCAGCAACACGCCGGAGAATTCCGGGATCGGCTACGGCTTATCCTTCGCCCTGCCGAGCAATCACGTGATGCGAATTCTCGACCGCCTGAAGGCCGGTGAAACCGTCCGGCACGGCCTGCTGGGCGTCCAGACCCGGAACATCACGCCCGAGGAATACAAGGCAGCGGGTCGATCGGGTGTAATGGTTCTTACAGTCATTGAAAATTCCCCGGCGGAAAGGATCGGGCTCCAGGTGGGGGATCTCCTGATCGGGGCCGACGGCAAGGCGATTTCTAACGGGCTGCGTCTGCGCAATGTCTTGGGTCCCCTCCCGGCCGACCAGACCGTCCATGTGACTTATCAGCGCGGAAAGCTCGTGCGTACGGGTGAGGCCGTCCTCATGGCGCGACCCGTGCCCGCGCCGGTTCCAACCCCATCTCCTGGTGTTGACCCACCCAAAGACGACGAGGCAATCGCTCCCTAATGATCTCGCTCGAAGAAGCCCGGGAAGAAGTACTTAAGAACGTGGAGCCCGGCAAACCGGTACCCACACCTCTGGGCCTGGCCCGTGGCCATGTGCTCGCGGAGCCGGTGCATTCAGACATTGACCTGCCGCCCTTCAACCGATCGGCCATGGACGGCTACGCGGTCCTGGCGGCCGATACCGCACACGCCCCAGTGGAGCTTGCCGTCACCGAAGATATTCCTGCGGGTGTGACTTCCGCAGGACGCATCAATTCTGGCCAGGCCGCAAAGATTATGACCGGAGCCCCGGTTCCAGATGGGGCCGACGCGGTCGTTATGGTCGAAAAGACCTGCCCCCTGGAAGGCAACAAAATACGGATTGAAGAACCCGTCGAGTCGGGAAAAAATGTCGCTCCTCAAGGGCAGGATATCGCTCGCGGCGAAGTGGCTCTGGAGACGGGCGCGCGATTGGGTCCGGAACAGATCGGGATTTTGGCGATGGTTGGGGCCGCCCGGCCCATGGTTTTTCCCCGGCCGCGGGTGTCGGTGCTGGTCACCGGCGACGAGCTGATTCCGGTGGAGGCCCGCCCGACCGGCGCCCAAATTCGCGAGAGCAACGGCCATGTCCTGGCGGCTCAACTGGCGGGCGACGGCATCGTCGCGAAGAGCCTTGGGATCGTAGCGGACGATCGTACGGAGTTGGCGCAAAAACTGACCGTGGCCATGGAAACATCGGACGTGCTCATCCTCTCCGGTGGTGTTTCAATGGGAGATCGGGATTTTGTCCCGCCGGTCCTGGCGGAATTGGAGGCGCAGGTGATCTTCCACAAGGTCGCGATCAAGCCCGGCAAGCCGGTGCTGTTTGCCAAAAAAGACCACTGCCGGATCTTCGGCCTGCCGGGGAACCCGGTCTCGGCGTTGGTGGTATATGAATTGTTGATCCGCCCGGCGTTGCGCAAGATGGTTGGTTGGACCGAGCCGCTGGCGCCACCGCAATACGCGACGCTCCGGGGGCGATTGCCCAAGATCATCGGTCGGCGACAGTTTCTCCCCGCGCGACTGAGCGATTTGAGCGGCATGCGCGTTGTGGAGTTGTTGCCCTGGCACGGCTCCGGAGACATGATTAGTCTTGCTCCCATGAACGCCTTGGCTGTCGTTCCCGAGAAACCTGGCACCGCGGCCGAGGGCGACCGATTGGAGGTACTGCCCCGTGATTTCTAGCCGTGTGGGAGAACCGGTGAAGGGGCGCATCCGAAGATGGCTCGGGGTGGCGTTGACGGCGGTGTCCTGCGCTTTGTTGGTCAGCGCGTTTCACCCGATCGATTTCGGGTGGCTCGCTTGGGTGGCCCTGGTACCGTGGCTGTTTATGCTCGCCTTTTCTAGAATGCGGCCCGCTTTGCTTTGCACCGTGGGGTTCGGCTTCTTCTTCGTCTTCTTTGGTGTTCATTGGATTCGCCATGTGGGGGATACGTACATCGGCTTGGCGTTGCTCGCGGCGATTGTGAGCATCTTAGTCCTGGTGACGGGGTGGATGATCAAGTTGTTGTACTGGGGCTCGGGCCTGCCGCTTGCGTTGATCGTTCCAGTCGTCTGGGTGCCTATGGAATTCGTCCGTTCCTTCATCTTCAGCGGATTTCCCTGGCTACACTTGTCGCACACGCAGCACGGATACCTGCCCATCATTCAAATCGCCGAGGTGACCGGAGCCTGGGGCGTGTCCATGCTGATCGCCGCGGTCAATGGGGCCCTGGCCGACGTTCTGATCCGGTGGCGGACCAAGCCCAGGGCCGGGAAACCATTTGACCGGCGCCTGGCCGTCACGGTGGGTGCGGTATTCCTATTATTCGCCGCCGATCTGTGCTACGGATGGGTACGGCTGTCGAAGCTGGAGATGCGCGACGGCCCGAAACTGCTGGTCGTCCAGGGCAACTGGCCCATGTACAAAAAGAAAAAGGGCGAAGGCGCCGCCGACCGGTTTGAGGTTCTAAAGACGTTGTCCGAAGAAGGTTTGTCGGCGTCTCCGGACGTGGACATGGTGATCTGGTCCGAAACGATGGTGCCGATGCGGTACATCAACGTGCCGGATTCAGGACTGGAGCGGTATCTCGTCCCCCGCCGGATGTCCGACTGGACCGCGTTGACGAAACGCAACTATACGATTCTCAATTGGCTGCAGGAGTACTCCAAAAAGGGCAACGTCCATCTTTTATTGGGGGCCGAGACCGGGAAACGGCTCGAAGACGGGCTTCCAACCGCTTCACTGGTTCCTGGTGTGGTGACCGCCTCAGATCTGGTGAAACACAACAGCGTTTATTTCTTTCCGCCGGGCGGTGTGATGACCACGCACCTGCCGCGCAATGTTCTAAAAAGCACCTACCGGTATGACAAGCGCCATGTAGTCCCCATCGGAGAAACCGCGCCCATCTCCGCAATCCCACCGCTGCAAAAGGCGATCGCCGGGCTCATCTATCGCTTCGGCGGGTTTGTCAGCGACTTGGAGCCTGGAACCAAGCCAGGCGTCTTTTCCCTCCCTTCCCGCACCGGTGAGGATCCCTATCGCTTCGGCAACCTCATCTGTTTTGAGAACGGCTTCCCGGGTCTGGCCCGCCAAACCGTTTGCCGCAAAGGATCCAAGGCCGTGGACTTTATCGTCAACGAATCCAACGACGCATGGTTCCTCGACTCGGCGGAGTTGGATCAGACGGTTGCCCTGGCGGTTTTTCGCGCCATTGAAAACCGTGTCGGTTTCGTTCGTGCCGCCAACAGCGGGATCTCGCTATTTATTGCGCCTGATGGCTCCTATGCACCCGAGGACGTATTGACCGACGCCAACGGAAAGAGCAAAGACATCGCCGGAACGCTGACTCGACGGGTCAAGATTTGCGACGACCTGACCCCATACTCGCGCTACGGCGATTTCCTGGTGATCGGTCTAATTTTGATCTTCCTGGCTCTGTTTGCTTATGCACTGCGGCCAAAAGAATTTCTCGAAGATCAGTAAGTGATCTAAGGCTTGGGCTTGTCTTGGACCGCGTTGCGTCCGTCCTCGATTATCCGCACGGTGACCAGGAAAATCCAATCGGTCTCTTCCTCGGTTCGCGTAGCGGCAGAAAATAATTCATCAAAGATCGGAAAACTGCGTTGCATCCCGGTGGTTTGTCGGGACTTGAGCCCGCCCAGGGCAACGGTTTCGCCATTGCGCAGGGTCAACTGAGTTCGAATCTGGCGCGTGGAGAAGGTCGGGTTTTGGATATCCAACCCTTCCCGGACGATTGTGTTTGTTCCGGTTATGGTCTCCACTTTCGGGTTCAGCGTCAAGTAGGCGGAGTCCTTGCTGATCACGTTCGCCATCGTGACGCCGATTTCTTGAAACACCGTGACAACGCTTACGGCCGAGTTTACTCCGGTAACGGAAGTTTCGATCTGTGGAACGTTATTGACCGATTTCAGCGTGGCCGTTTGGCCGGCGCTAACAATGATTGACGGTTCACTTAGGATCTCAACCTGGCCTTTACGGTTCAGGGCCTCCAGGGCGGCTTTCACCGTTGGCCAGCGTTTTCCATCAACCGGTGGACCGTCTGGATCTTTTTTCAAGAGAGCAGCGGTTTCGTGCAAGATCAGCCCGGCCGCAAGATGTCTTAACTTTGGAGCGGGCGGTGTCAAGAGGAGTAATCGCGGTAACGGACCGAGCTTTTGCGGGTGCTTGATTACATGCTGTGCCCCCTGGACGAGAGTGTCCAGGTCTAGCGTGGGGGAGTCCGAGTGGGAGACCTCGACGACGCGAACCTCAACCTTTACCTGCCTGGGTGGCCGGTCATAGAGCGCAAGGAGCTTTTGCAAGGCGAGGATCGCTTCAACTTTTCCCGTCAGAGTTAGCGATCGCTGGGGTGTATTCAGAAAAATCTTGGCCTGTGGGTCCAGTGGCTTCCAGAATTCGGACAATTCGTTCACTCTGGCGGCCAAATTCTGCGGTGTCTCGGCTTGGCAGACGTATCGTACGATCCACACGCCGTTGGGGGCCTGAACCGAATCGGGCGGGAGTTGACCGATCTCCCTTGGGTCCGGAGGCTGATTCTCCTTGGCCCTAGGCAGTGGAATCTGCGGCTCTGCAATACCGATTCCCGTGCTTAGTGTCAAAACTAAACCTGTGACGAGCACAAACGCGATGGCCTGTTTCATGGAGAATCCCCCTTGTTGCGGTGTAGCGGTCTGAAGCTTTAGACGGTTGCGATGACGCAAATGTTCCAAAATGTTCCTGTGGGTCAGGAATTACCACGGGCCGAGAGGATTAGTTTCGAGAAAACCGTTACGGCAAATCGGGCAGGTCCGGCACATCGGGCAGATCGATCTTGGGGATGACCAGCTTGGGCACGTTCGGTGTCGAAGCATTCGGATCGATGATATGCGGCGTGAGCATGAAGATCAGTTCCCTTTTCTGCGTCGACTTGCTGCTCTTGGAGAACAGCTGGCCGAGGATGGGGATGTCTCCCAGGATTGGAATCTTACTTTCATCTTCAACGATCGATTTCGACAAGAGCCCGCCCATCACCACGATCTGTCCGTCCCGCACGCTTAATTGTGTGGTAATTTGACGTGTTGAGAAGATCGGGTTGTCCACGGCCACGCCCGCGGACACCGTTGAGCTGGTTCCAGTGATCGCCTCGACCTTGGGGTTGAGGGAGAGATAGACAATATCCTTACCGATCGTGCTCGGTGTTACGCTCATTTGAATGCCGATTTCCTGGAACACCGTAACGACGCTTACGGCCGAGTTGGCCCCGGTGACGGAGGTTTCAATCCGTGGAACGTTGTCTACCGATTTGAAGATCGCTGTCTGGCCGGCGGCCACTGTGACCGACGGCTCGGAGAGGATTTCCGCTCGGCCGTTTTTCTTCAGTGCCGCTACGGCTGCGTCGAAGTTGTAAGTCGGTCTTGCCCTTCGAAAAATAAAGGTGCCGAAGTCGTTAGGCCCACCGGCCGCAGGAAAGGTCGTTGTTGGAAAATTCCCGGTGAAGTCTACAGGGAAGAAGGAAGATCGCCCCGCTTTTAGAAACGAGCCGGCATCTTTGGTCAGATAGTCGAACAACAGCTCAAAGCCAAATTCCAGGTCCGAGCTGTAAGAGACCTCCACGATCCGCACATCGATCTTTACTTGCTTGGATGGCACATCGAATTCCGACAAGAAGCGCTCGATCTTCTGAACAGCGGGGAGCTTTCCCGTAATCGTGATCTTTCGCTGTTTCGTGTTTACAAACATCTTGGCCTCTGGGTCAAGCGGCTGCCAAAACGGACTCAACTCGTTGACGCGCGCGATCAGTTCGGCTGGCGCTTCGGCCTGGCAGGTGTAGAAAACGATCCAGCTACCGTTCTCCTGCTCAATCGCGCGCGATCTTGGTCTTTCTTTCTTGAGGGGCGTCACACTTGTGGAGTCTTTGGCATCGGCCGTGGCTTGTGCCGAGCCACCAGATGCGGCGGTGTCCTGCGCGAACGCCGGTATGGTGGCGCCGAACAGAACGACTCCCGTGGCAAATAGTAAGCTGGTTAACAGGTTTCGCACGAATCACTCCTCAAATATTGCTCTCGGCGACCGCAGTCGTTCATTAATTTATTATCGGAAGTTTATTGAGACGACTTTACCTGGCGAATGACCGCGGCCGTGATATCCGGGATCTGGGGATCTCCCGGCTCCGTTTCGATGGAACCGGCCTCGGCGACCAGGTCGTAGCCCAGCCGTTTTGCCGAGCGTTTGACTGCTCGATGGAAGGTACGATTGGCCTTTTCGATCAGGCTCCAAAAGAGCGGATCGTCCGGAGTCAAACCTTCCTCGGCGATCTGTTTGTATTCGTCGATCTCGGCAAACACGTGGGCCGCACTGACTTCTGCGGGATTACTGAAAGAGCCCGACTGGCCGTAATACACCCGTGTGTCGCCCGTCACTGTCGGCTGTGCGGTGGTCGTGGAGACCCCCAGGACCACCAGGATCACGAATATTGTGGCAGTGCGGATCATATGGTTCCCCTCATTTCTGCGTCTCCTGGCTCTGATATAGCTCTCGGTTCGTCAGCCACCATTGCTCCCATCGCTCCATTGCCGCTTCACGCTCTTCGATGATCGGCGTGGTATAGTCAAACCCAAAATTCATGCCGGTCAGTTTTTGCAGGGCCTCAATCGCGCCCTTGCGCGTTTCAGGATCCAAGCCGCGCACCGACAGCTGCATCAGGCGCAGGATCCCAAACTCGTTGGTATATTCCACCAGGGTCTCTCGGCTGGCGTTCCGGTGGCGCTCGGTCTGTTCCACCACCGAGCGTACGAGCGGGCTCAATCCGTCGAGCGTCAGCTTGGCAAACCGGTAACTGGACACTTCGGCCCGCTGTTCGACACCCGACAGCAACTCTTCGATGGCCACCGTCGCCCGCCCGGCTTCCAAGATCTGTTGGGCCTCGGTGGCCGCATTGCGGGCAAACCAATTGTCTGTTTCGTTGCGCATCTCTTCCAGGTAGAAGATGTGCGAACTGTTCCCGTAGTTGGCCAGTACCCGAGCCGCCCGTGCTTGAACGTACCAGTTGGAATCCTTCAGAGCCTCCACCGCCGTGGTGACGGCTTCGGCATGGCCTCGGCGGCATAGAGTCTCCGCCGCAGTAAGACGAACGATCATCTCCGGATCCTTCAACGCGATCGCCAGCAGATCTGGTCCGAAGGGGGCTGGCAGGGTCGAGGCGGCGCGCGCCGCCCAGGTTCGGATCGCCGGGGGGCCGGTGTGGTCCGTCAGGACCCGATTGGCGTAATGGGCCGCCAACGGAGGATCGATCGCCGCAAGGAAGGTCAGGCCTTCGATCTGTGCTTCCGACTCAGGAGTTTCGATGCGGCCTTGGAGCCAGGAGCGGGTCTTGGCCGGATCGATCCTCGCGGCGGCCTTGACGGCGGCAAGACGTAGCCCGTAGCTGTCTTTTTCAGCGACGGCGATCGCGGCCAAGGGCATGTAAAAATCCGACCGGCGGATTGCACCGGCCGCTTCAATGGCCCCCGACTTCGCATCGTCGGAGCCTTTCAGATCCGACAAGATTCGACGGGCCAGAGCGTGATCGCCCAGTTGGTACCGGGCGCGCGCCACCTGGGCCCACAGTCCCGGTTGTTTCCCAAGCGAGTCGGGCCCTTCGGGGAAACTTCCGATCAAGGCCGGTGTCTCGAGCGTGCCGAGCGCCTGGGCCGCTTGAATTCTCAACGCGCCCGGCGCTTCTTCATCCTGGAGCGTGGCAAACAAGCGGGTGACGAAGGTGTCGCGGATCGTCCCGGCGAGAATCCGTCCCGCGGCTAGGCGAGCCTCGGGATCGGCCTGGACATCGGCGTAGAGAGCTTCGACGGATTCGGTTGGTTCTACGCCGGGGATTACTGCCAGCAAAGTCGCGGCGTCCGCTGCATCGCGAGTGCGATCACGAAGGTGTTCGTGCAGTTGTTCGATCGGGTCGCGATCCCTGTCGAGGGCCATCGGGGTGACTCGCCGCGCCGGCTTGGAAATGGCCGCCATGTTCCTGCCGGCGGCGGCGAGTTCACTGTTGGGTACAGTAACGACAAAGAGCTTCGTGTCAGGCTTGGCCCGGTAGTGGATCGCCTTTTTGCCGCGTGCGATCGTTTGTTCGCCGCCCTGGGTACGAAGGACGCCTCGACCCTCGAGGACTAGTATGACCACCGGCTCTCCAGTCCACGGCTCCGGGACAGTCACCAGGAACTGGCCGCTTTCCGACATCAATACAGCATCGGGCAAGACGATCCGCTGAGCGGAGTCGGACGAGGCAATGTCGATCCTCGTTGTTCCTCGAAGCAGTTCCGTATTCGTGCCAACGCTCATCGCAGCGGAACGCTGCAAATGAAGCGTGAGGGATGGTGTTTGTATGCGTGCCTGGGCTCGTGGACCGGTGACGACTATCGCAGAACCCTGGGCTTTCCAGGAGGTATCGGCCAGGTGCCAAGGAGTGTCCTCTGTGCCACGCACGAGGACGACCCCGGTTACGTCGGCGACCGCGATAGAGATCGGTTGGGTTTTTTGTGACCCGCTACCGAACAGCACCAGAAAAGCCGAGGCCAGCACGACCAAAATTGCCGCAGCGGCGGGCAGAGGCCGGGCGAGGTGTGTAAAGATTTTTCGGTAAGGCTTGTCGGAGCTTCGCGCTTTCGTTTCGCGTACGACCTCGGCCATGACTCGGCGTGTAAATGCTTCGAACGGTTCGTGTCCTTCGAATGCTCGGGTTGTACGGTCACTCAGTTGTTTGACCTCCGCCAGCAACTCGGAGCAATCCGCGCAGTCAGCGGTGTGTGTTTCGACGAACTCTTGCTCGTCCTCGTCCAGTTCGCCGTCGAGATAGGCTTGGAGCAGCAGTTGCACGTTCTCGCAGTTCATCGTGCTTCTCCGTCCTCGGCTTCGCGGTGATCCCGGCCGCGGTTTCGCAATTGGGCCATACCCCGAGCCAGATAGCCGCGTACGGTGCTTGCGGGGACGCCCATGACCTCGCCGATCTGCTTGTAGGACAGGCGGGCGAAATACTTTAAGGTAATCGCCTGGCGTTGCGGTTCCTCCAGCGTGTGCACAAGGGCCTGTAGCGCCCCGTGAGGATCGTCGTGGGATTCGAGGGAGCGGGGGGCAGCGGCTACGGCGTCAGCTTCGGTCAGTTGAATCGGTTGTCTCTTGAGGCGTCGCACTTGGTCCACCGCGAGGTGGGAGACGATCCCATTGAGCCAAGCGGAGAATTTTTCCGGCTCTTTGAGCTTTGGCAGGGTGTTGTAGGCGGCAAGAAATGCGGTTTGGGCCACGTCCTCCGCGAGGCTAAAATCCCCAACGATACTGTAGGCTAGGGCACACGCCACGTTCTGATACCTCTCTACCAAACGGCTGAAGGCCTTGGTGTCACCGGATAAACTGCGCTGGACGAGTTCCGCGTCCTGTAGGTTCATAGGTCGTCTCTACCGGTAAGTCGTTCGAAACCGGGAAACGTCATGGATTTTTTTGAATTTTTTTCGCTCATTTTCTGGCCGGATCAGGCAGGGGTGACGGGCCGTAGCTTTTCTGCCACCAGTCTTTCCAGGCCTGGAGTATGGCTTGACGCTCCGCAGCGGGGATGCTGTAAAGGTCTTTGCCGAATTTCTGGTTGGAGATCTGTCGCAGGAGGCGTTGGGCGGTATAGCCCCAAGTGGGCATTTGCTCGGTTGGTTCATTGGCATGACGCTCCATCATCTGAATCAAGAGCGCTCCACCTTGGCGAGGGCCTAGGGTGGCAGCGGCCTGCATCAGGCGCGGCACCGCGGGGCCCGGAGTGGCTCGCAACCACTGTGCTTTCAATAGAACGGCCAAGTTCGTGTTGCTCTTGAAGGTGAGCAGCCTGGCCAGAGCCGCTTCCCGGTCGGCGTTGTTTTCGGCGGTCCCGATGCGGCCGACCAACAGGCGGGCGGCATCGTACGTGCCGAGCGCCGCGAGGGCATTGTAGGAAGCCATTCGCAGTTCCTGGGAAGCGTCGTGCACGTAAATCGCAGCGACGCCAAAGGCGGCCATCGTTTTCGTTTCGGCCAGGGCTTCGATAAGCTGGATCTTTTCGACAACATCAGGTTCCGCATGGACCCATGTCACCAAATCGGTTTCGTGGGTTTTTGAGCCGAGCTGGACCAGCGAAACCATTGCCGCCCTGCGGAGTGCGCGGTCGTGGCTTTGGGCTGTCTGCAGATGGAGAATCGGGATGGCTGACTGGTCCCCTAGAGCGGAAAATCGGACCAGCGCAAGTTGAAGGGGCGTATCCTCAACTCCCATCCTTCTGGTCCGAAAGTATTGGAGGGCAGCGGGAACTGCTTTGCGTGCCTGAATGCGATGCAACAGGCGAACGATGTTTACGCTGACGGTGGTGTCTTGTTTTGGTGTGATCCGTGCGGCCAATGCCAAACGTGTCGCTTCGTCAATCTGCTCGGGGCCGGCCAGCCGGGCCAGCAGTTCGGAGCTGCCTCGGCGGATATAGAGGTTGTCTGATTCAAGTGCACGCAGCAGGCGGTTTGCGGGCAGGGGAGTTATTTCTTCGATGCTTTTCATGCCTTGGTTGCGCTCATCCTGATAGGGGCTGCCCAGTGCTGCAATCGCTTCCTCCAGCGGGACCGTTGGAGCTTGTGGAGGGGATGCCACTACCGAGGTACAACTGACGACAAAGAAGACAACGAGGCCAATCGCTTTACACATGGGTGGCTCCATTCGCGGTATTATCTGTAATCAAAGACTCCTTGCCTCACCGACGCAAATTCCGTTCCCCTCGGTCCTCGCTTGTATCGGGATTAGTGAAAAGTGATGCCGGCGTAGCCGACCACCTGCTCAAAGTCTCCGTTGATCTCGCCGCTGGTTTGATACCGTTGCATGACCGCTTGTCTGGCGCCCAACTGCTTGGCGGCGGTGATGATCGCGGTTGCCGGAGCACAGCCGCACATGGAAATAGGACGGGTGGCCACGATATGAGCCAGCTCGACCTCGTTCAACGCGAGCATAGCGTCGATGGCCAGTTGATCCTTCGCCTTGGCGGTGGGGTGATCCTCATAGTGGGTCATGTCGGAACTGGCAACCAGCAATGTGCGCGTGGGGTGTTCGCGAACCGCCTCTGCGATTCCCCGGCCCAAGCTCTGGATGGTGTCCGACTTCCGCGTGGCAAGGACGATGGGTACGATCTGGATTTTCGGATTGAGCCGCTGGAGGAAGGGAAGTTGCACTTCGATGGCGTGTTCCATTCGGTGCGCATCGATATCCAGCTGAACCTCAGGGCAGTGCGCTTGTATCGATTCCGCCAGTTCTCGGTCCACCGGTACCGTTCCCAGCGGCGTCTCCCACGCGTCGCCGGCCCATAGGCTGATCCGACGGCCCAACCCTGTGTGGTTGGGGCAAAGAATCACGGCGACGTCGGGCGGCTCGACCGCAGTGTATACGGCGGTCGCGACAGCTCCGGAATAGACGTATCCCGCGTGAGGTACCAGGATTGCGAGGGTCCGCCGCGGCTGCCTTTGAGGCTCGGGTTCGTCTGCCGCGAACGCATCCAGCATATCGATGAGTTTGTCGGGAGACGCAGGGTAAAACGTTCCCGCGACCGCTGGCTTTCGATTCATGATACGCCCTTCTTCTCAATAGGTACAGGATATCGAGCAGGACCGATGACCCTGTCAATCCGATTGTACCAGAGGGAGAAGGGAATATACACGGCGCGCATCACGCTGTGCGCTTTTCCAAAAATAGACGTAGGCATCAACAAACGAGGAGAGACCTGCCCCACAGCATCTCTTTAATTATCTAAGATCGCCTCGCTCTTGTTTTTCGAGTTTCGTAATGTAGTCGACCATCCGCTGGAAGCCGGCTTTCGCGGCTATGCTTTTGGCGGTGGAGCCATTCTTGTCTCTAAGTCCGTAATCGGCGCCGAGACTGAACATTGTCTTCATGGCCTCGTAATGTCCTTTCATCGTGGTGTAATGCAGTGCGGCCCTTCCTCGCTTGTCGACGCCGTGAATCTCGGCGCCCATCTCGACTAGCTTGTTAATCGCTGGAATCTTATTGTTGACGGCCGCCATATGGATGGGCATCTTGCCTTCGTCGTCTTTCGGGTTGACCTTGGCATTCATGCTCTTCAGCATATCCATGACATAGGGGCGTCCGTCGAAGGCGGCTCGGTGCATGGCGGTTCGTCCATTATTGGCTGCCGCGTCGGGATTGACGTTATAGCGATTCAACAAGCTCATTAAATCGTCGTTATGAAGAGACAATGCGTAATACAAAGGAGAGCGGCCGGTATCGGAGACTGCATTGACGTAGGCCTTGTTTTTCAACAGCATCTCCGCCATGGATGAGTTTTCGACTTTGATGGCGAGGATCAGAGGGGTAATTCTCTTCTTGTTACTGCTGTTGATAGGAGCCCCCCTCTTTACCAATAGCTCGGCGGCATCTATGCGGTTGTGAAACACGGCATAATGCAGTGCCGACCATCCCTGCGCCGTCTTATATTGGAAATCAGCCCCGTTGTCGAGCAGCCATTTGAGCACGTCCTGGTGCCCGCGACTGGCGGCATAGTGGATTGGCCGAAGGAATTGCTTGTCCTTGGGGTTGATGTCTGCTTTTTGCTCCTTCAGCAGCTTGCAGACTTCGACGCTTCCGGACATTGCAGCCATATGAATGGGCGTTCTTTCAGCCCACGTCTTGGAGATCGGGTCTGCATCAGACTCGAGAAGAGCTTTCACGATTTCGGCGTTTCCTCGCCGTGCGGCCACGTGGATTGGCTCGAAATGGTCGGGATTCGAAATATGGACGTTGGCCCCCATTTTCAGAAGCCACTTCACCTGATCGACGTCGTCGTTGGCGACGGCGATCTGTAGCCGGGTGAGCCCATCCTCGTTTTTGCGGTTGAGCACCTGCGGCGTCGCGGCGATCATCTCCTTGGCAGCTTCGCTTTTGGCCAGATCGAGGGCCTCGTTGCCGAGGTTGTCCTTCTCTTTGATTTTGGCCCCGCGGGCGACAAGAACCGCGACAGTTTCGAGACTGTCACTTCCGGCGGCGCGCATCAAGGGCGTTCGGCCTTGATCGTCCTTGGCATTGATGTCGGCTCCTTTTTCCAGCAGCCGGTGGACCGTCGCCTTGTCGTTTTTTGCCGCGGCCAGGTGCAGGACGGTAGCCTCTTGAGTGTTTTTGAGGTGAACAAAGTTAGGGTTCGCGTTGAGCGATCGACGAACGGCCGGCCAGTTTTCGTCGCTTGCGGCCACAAAGATGTCGTCGGGGTCGCCCGGACGGGGTAGCTCGCTTGGGTCCTCAAGCTCTGCGTCAGATTTTTTGTCGAGGGTATCTCCCTTTTCCTCGAAATCGAGGATGTCAAATACTCCCTTATCGTCTTTCAGAATTTGCTCTCGGGCCTTCGCGATATCGAATGCGAGCGCTGCAGAGATTTCGTTCTCCGGAAAGTCCGGCTCGTCTGAGATATTGGGTGATACGTCGACTTCCTCGGGTTTAAGGAAATTGGCGATTCGGGTGTGCTTCTCTTTTTTGGCGAGTAGCAGCGCGGTATTGCCCTGCCTGTTTTTCGCTTCGGTTGAGGCTTGGGCGTCGACTAGGAGCCGGACGACTTTGTAATGGCCGTTGCTGGCCGCGCGGTGTAACGGGGTATTATTGAGTCGATCGAGGGCGTTGACATCGGCTCCGTTGCTTAGAAGCAATTCAACAACGTCTTCATTGCCGTGGGACGCTACGATGTGCAATGGGGTAAGGTCTAGATCACCGATTGCTTGGACCAGGTCTGCGTCTGCTTCGACCAGTTTGGTGAGAGTATCCCAGTCGCGATATTGGGCAGCGAGGAGGATCGCTTCCGCACTGGGAACCAGTACGGGGTTCTGAGCTTTCTTCTTAGCAGCATCTTTTCCGCAGCCGGCGGGAACAAGAAGAAGGACAAACAAAAGTGAAAGGATAGGTCGGCGCATCGAATTTCTCCCTAAACGACTCTATCGCGGTCAAGCGGTGCGAGCCCAGCAACTCCACAATTAATAAAAGGCTACCTTGTTTTTGATTTCACGACAAGGAATATTTTTCGTTTAAAGTGTATTGAAACTTGTGGTTTCTGCTTCTGGCGAGTAGCCCGAAAGGTTTAGGTGGCGATTGGTTACGATAAATGTGAAATCGCGGTTCTTCGGTGGCCCGCAAAATTCCGTCCGGGCCGTTCACCGCTGAATTATTTTGGATCGCTTCACTCTTCTTCGAGTTTCGTAAGGTAGTTGACCAAGCGCGGGAATCCGGCTAGTGTGGCCAGTTCTTTTGCGGTATAGCCACGTCCGTCTTTTGCCGTGTAAGAAGCATCGAGATTCAGCAACGTCTTCATGGCCTCGTAATGTCCTTTCATCGCGGTGTAGTGGAGCGGGGCCCTGCCCCGGTTGTCGAGAGCGTTTATCTCAGCCCCAAGCTTGACCAGCTTGGCAATCGCCGAAATCTTGCTGTTGACGGCGGCCATGTGGAGTGGGGTGCGGCCGTCTTCGTCTTTTGGGCTGACCTTGGCGTTTATGCTCTTCAGCATGTCGATGACGTAGGCCCGCCCGTCGAAAGCGGCTCGGTGCATGGCAGTTCGTCCGTTGTTGGCTGCTGCGTCGGGAATGAAGTTATAGCGATTCAATAAACTCATTAACTCTTCGTTGTGAAGAGACAAAGCGTAATACAAAGGGGATCGGCCGGTATCGGAGACTGCATTGACGTAGGCCTTGTTTTTCAGCAGCATTTCGGCCATGGATGAGTTTTCGACTTTGATGGCGAGGATCAGAGGCGTGATTCTCTTCTGGTTGCTGCTGTTGATCGGAGCCCCTCTCTTTACCAACATCTCGGCGGCATCCATGCGGTTGTGGAACACCGCATAATGCAGTGCCGACCACCCCTGCGCCGCCTTGTATTGGACATCTGTATTATGGTCGAGCAGCCATTTGAGCACCTCCTGGTGCCCATGACCCGCGGCGTAGTGGATCGGCCGAAGGTATTGTTTGTCCTTGGGGTTGATGTCGGCTTTTTGGTCCTTTAGCATCTTGCAGACTTCGACGCTTCCGGCCATTGCAGCCATGTGCATGGGGGTGTGCTTGGCCAGGGTCGTGGAGACTGAGTCCGCACCGTGCGCGAGAAGGACCTTCACGATTTCCACGCTTCCCAGCCGTGCCGCCATGTGGATCGGTGCGAAGTGGTCGGAGTTTGAAGCATGAACGTTGGCTCCATTTCCCAGAAGCCACTTCACCTGATCGACATCTTCATCGGCGATCGCGGTGTGCAAGCGGGAAGGTTCATCATCGCTCTTGATGGGTGCGCTAGGTAGATTCAGCGTTTTAACCAGATCTTTGTCAGCTTCGTGGACCAATCTTCGTTTATCTTCGAGATCCATGACATCCACGACCAATCCATTCCGCACCGCGCTTGCACCTTTTGATTTAAGTAGAGCTACGATGCGGGAGTGCTTCTCCCTTTGTGCGAGCAGCAACGGAGTCTCGCCCTGCGAATTCTTTATTTCGATTTGGGCGTCGGCATTGATTAGGAGTTTAACGACTTCATCATGGCCGTTGCTGGCCGCGAGGTGCAGCGGGGTGTCTTGCATTTGATCGACGGCGTTGACACCGGCCCCGCTGGTCAGAAGCAATTCAACAACATCTTCGTTGCCATTGGACGCCGCGATGTGTAATGGGGTGCGGTCCATGGTGTCGGTGGCGTGGGCAAGAGATGGAGCCGTTTTCAAGAGCTTGGCAACCGCTTCCAACTCGAGCTGGCGGTCGGCATTAAGAATCGCTGCCGTACTGGGCGTCAGTTCGCCACTCTGTTCCTGTGTCTCAGCAGGACGACTCTCGCAACCCAGGGGGACGATTAACGTGACAAAGAAAAGCACAAGAAGACGTCTGTTCATTGAATCTTCCCTCTAAGCTCTTGAATCAGGGGCCAGCGGTGCGAATAGAGCACTCCAAAACGATTGAAGGTTGCCTTGATTTACATATCTAAGCTTTTAAGAATCCAATTATTGCCATCTAACCTTTCCAGGACACATGTGTATTTGGTTCGTTTTTTTACTCCCAAACGAGATTTGGAGTCAACATAAGCCGATACCCGGAACCGGCCGTCGTCCAAAGCTGTTACAAAGGACCCATCGTACTCTGGAAATTTTGCCGTTGCAGGCGACACCAGTCGTTTTTTTACGAACACTTTGCTCTGCTCGAATGCTTCCTTCTTTTCCGGGTCGGCATCTTCGCCCCGCTCTTCGTCTTCGATTCTCTTAAGATAATCGACGATGCGCCGGTAGCCGGCGCGCCGGGCGAGATCTTTTGGGCTGAGATCATCAAGATCCAATGATCCGTAGGACGCTCCGGCGTCGATCAGAGCCGTCACGGTCTCGTAGTGTCCTTTCATGGCGGCATAGTGCAGCGGGGTTCTCCACTTTTTGTCGCGTTCATGAATATCGCCACCGAGATCCAGCAATTTAATGATTGTCTCGTTCTTTCTGTTGACGGCGGCCATGTGGAGTGGAGTGCGGCCTTCCTCGTCTTTCGGACTGACCTTGGCGCTCATGTTTTTCAGCATGTCGACGATATCGTGGCGGCCGTCAAAGGCGGCCCGGTGCATGGCGGTTCGTTCGTTGTTGGCCGTCGCATTGGGATCGGCATTGTAGCGGCTGAGGAGACTCATCAATTCTTTGCTACGGTGGGATAAGGCGTAGTACAGCGGAGACCGCCCGGAATTGGAGACCGAGTTGACAAAGGCGTTGTTCAGAAGCAGCATCTCTGCCATGGCCGTGTTTTCGGTCTTGATGGCCAGGATCAGCGGTGTGATTTTTCTGTTGTTACTGCTGTTGATCGATGCTCGTCTTTTTATCAACAGCTTTGCGGTGTCCATCCGGTTGTGGAACACGGCGTAATGCAGCGCCGACCATCCGCCCGCGCTCTTGTATTGGAGATCGGCTCCGTTGTCGAGCAGCCATTTGAGCACGTCTCGGTTCCCGCGACTGGAGGCGTAGTGGATCGGCCGAAGAAAATGCTTGTCCTTGGCGTTGATATCTCCTTTACGATCCCTCAGTATCTTGCAGGTTTCAACGCTTCCGGCCATTGCGGCCATGTGCATCGGCGTCTGCTCGGCCCACGTCTGGGAGCTCGGATCCGCACCGTGTGCGAGAAGGGCCCTTGCGATCTCCGCGTTTCCCAGCCGTGCCGCCACATGGAGTGGTTCCAAGTGGTCCGGACTCTTGATATAAACGTTGGCCCCTTTTTTTAGAAGTGATTTCACCAGATCGACGTCTTCAATTGCGATGGCTTTCTGCAGAGGGGTGAGTCCGTCCTCGTCTTTGCGGTTGAGGCTTTTTGGATCCTCGGCGATCATCTTTCGCACGGCTTCGCTTGGATTCCCGCCATTCTCTGGGACGATTTTCTTGATATTGTTGTCTGGCAAGTCCAGGTCTTGGGCGAGGTCCTGGTCTGCTTCGTCGATCATCTTTTGGATCGCTTCGGGGTTCCAGAAGGCCGTGTCGGGTCCATTGGGATCCGGGTCTTCTGGTTTTTCCAGCGGTGGTGAGGGTGCTGGGGTGACGACTTCTTTTGGTTTGAGGAGCTTTATGATTCGATCATGCTTGCCTTTTTGCGCAAGCGCCAAGGGGGTCTCGCCCTGCCAGTTTTGCATTTCAGCTTTGGCGTCGGCCTCGAGTAGGAGCTCGACGATTATAGAATGGCCCTTGCCGGCTGCTCGGTGCAGGGGAGTGTTGTTCATGCGATCGACAGCGTCGACATCGGCTCCGTTAAGAAGAAGCAACGCCACGCTCTCTTCGTTGCCGTGGGACGCAGCGATGTGCAAGGGCGTGCGATCAAGATTACTGGTGGCTTTGACCAGGGATGCGTCTGCTTCCACCAGCTCAGCGACAAGGTCCCACTTTCGATTCTGGGCCGCTTGGATAATGGCTTCCGCACTGGGAACCAGTACCGCTTTCTGTTCTTGTTTTTCAGCATTGGGAGTGGCCTCCGGGATGGGAGCCGGTGCGGACTTTTCTTCTTTTTCTTCAGCAGGATCTTGTCCGCAACCCAAGGGAACAAAAAGAATGACAGATAGAAGAGCAACGAGACATTTGCTCATTGAGTTTTCCCTTAAATACTCCAATTGCGGTCTGTCGGTGTGAAACCAGTTCTTCCAAGGCAATAGAATGCTATCTTGATTTTGATTTCATCTCAAGAAATAATTTGTGCTTGGAGCGTTTGAATCTTGTGGTTTATCCCCGCGCAGGGCGGACACGAAAAGTTCAGCCACGAGCAGTTGTAGCAAACGTAATATCGCGGCGCCGCGGCGGGCCGAGAGGCCGCCCTGCGCGAACTCGCATCGTGCCGTCCGCTATCGGGCGATAGCCTTCAGTTCCGGAGCCAGCTCAAACCCCTTGGGAAGGACAAACGGTTCTTCTCCGTAGACCGCAAAAAACAGCTTGGCCGGGCCGGCAGGATATTTGTCGCCTTCGACCCATGTGTGATAAATCTTCCCGTAGAGGGTCCGGACAACGGCGAGCGTTTTGGCTTCTTCCTCGCCGTTTTGCGTGAGACTTTTGAGCAGGTGAGCGTCGACTTCGTAACGGTGATGGTGCCAGTATTGTTTTTCTTCTTCGGGCATCGCTTCGTAGACCTCGCCCGGGACGAGATACTCAATGCCGATCAATCTTGCGTCCGGGCCAGTTCCATCGTAAAGAATGCACTGCGTCAGGTCTTTATTAAACATGGCACAGTAGTGATATGCGTTGACGGCGTCCGATGGTTTTTCCTTTTGCAGGTGGACACCCACAAATGCCAGGTTGCATTCCAAGTGGTGAATCAGTGGCTGCTTGACGCTGGCGTATTTCGAGATCTGGCCGGACTGGCAACACGCCTTCGTGGGCGGTTCGTTGTGCGTGCAAGCCGCGACTAGAAAAACAATCGACAAAGTAGAAAATAACTTGAGCTTCATACTGCTACCCCCATGCGTTAAAGATACGTTGAACAACCCCTCTTGAATAAGGAGTCTTTGACGTCGATCGAGAAATTTTAAGCCGCCACAAAGATGGAGTCAACGTCTTTCATGCGCTGCCCGACTTTATTTGTCATTATCTTTTGCAAAAAATGTTCGGGCAGAGAATGTTGGTAATCTTTACAGGGTTTTCTCTGGAATGGCCCCGCGATTGGGTTGGGAAAATCGTTGTTAAGGTTCCGATTCACTATATAATAACGCGTTTTGCATCACAGCACGAAGGAACCCATACAGCCGTGAAATACGATCCGAAAAGTATTGAACCGAAGTGGCAGGCCCGCTGGGAGGCCGAAGGCCTGTTCCGGATGGATCCGAACAATCCGAAGCCAAAGTATTACTGTCTGATGATGTTTCCCTACCCCTCTGGGACCTTGCACGTGGGCCACGGGCGAAACTACATTCTGGGCGACATGTTGGCCCGCTACCTGCTGATGCGCGGCTATAACGTCCGGGCGCCCATGGGCTGGGATGCCTTCGGCCTGCCCGCGGAAAACGCGGCGATCCAAAACGGTATTCAACCAGCGGAGTACACCCGTAAGAATATCGCCACCATGAAAGAGCAGCTACAACGGTGGGGCGTTGTCTACGACTGGGATCGAGAGATTACATCCTCGGACCCCGATTATTACAAGTGGACTCAGTGGGTCTTTCTGAAAGTCTATCAGCAGGGCCTGGCCTACCAGAAGGACGCTCCGGTCAATTGGTGCCCTTCCTGCAATACTGCGCTGGCCAACGAAGAGGTGGTCAATGGCGGCTGTGAGCGCTGCGGAACCCTGACGGAAAAAAAGAACCTTAAGCAATGGTTCTTCAAGATCGCCGATTATGCCCAGCGCCTGCTGGATGACTTGGAACAGCTTGACCAATGGCCGGAGAAGGTCCGGACCATGCAGAGCAACTGGATCGGCCGCAGTGAGGGTGCCCGCGTAGATTTTTCCGTGGCCTTCACCGGCGAGACGCTGCCCTGTTTTACCACCCGACCCGATACGCTGTGTGGCGTCACCTTCATGTCCCTGGCACCGGAGCATCCAATGATTCGGCCACTGGTGGCGGGCACCGATCGCGAGGCGGAAGTAAACGGTTTCGTAGACAACTGCCTGCGTCAGAGCATTGATGTTCGCTCCGACGCGGACGCGGAGAAAGAAGGCGTCTTCACCGGCCACTATGTCATCAACCCGGTCAACGGAGAACAGGTCCCGCTCTGGGTCGCCAACTACGCGTTGATGGAATACGGCACCGGCGCGGTCATGGCTGTTCCGGCGCACGACCAGCGCGACTTCGAGTTCGCCAGGAAATACGACCTGCCGATTAAGGTTGTCATCCAGCCGTCGGGAGAAACCCTCGACCCGGATGCCATGACCGCTGCTTACGTGGACGATGGCGTGCAGGTGAACTCCGGAAAATACGACGGCATGCCCAACCGAGACGCCATCGCTGCAATTACCTCAGACCTGACCGCCGGGGGCAAGGGCGAGATCACGGTGAATTACCGACTGCGGGATTGGCTAATCTCCCGCCAGCGCTATTGGATGGCCCCGATCCCGATCATCCACTGCGAAAAATGTGGAGCTGTCCCAGTGCCGGAAGACCAGCTTCCGGTCTTGTTGCCCGAGGTCGTGGACTTCACGCCCCGTGGCAAGAGCCCGCTGGAATTGGTGGAAGACTTCGTTCACACCGACTGCCCGACCTGCGGCGGCTCCGCACGGCGGGAGACCGATACGATTTGCCAATGGCTGTGTTCCTGCTGGTACTTCTTACGGTTCATCAGTCCCCACGAGACCGATCGGCCTTTCGACCGCGATCTCGTAGATCACTGGATGCCGGTGGATCAGTACATCGGAGGCGTGGAGCACGCGGTGCTGCACTTGCTATACTCCCGGTTTATCGTGAAGGTCTTGCACGACGCGGGTGAGGTCGGCTTCGCGGAGCCCTTCCAGGGTCTTTTTACCCAGGGGATGATCTGCAAGTTCTCCGAGAAGACGAACAAGCTGGAGAAGATGTCGAAGTCCAAGGGCAACGTGGTCAGCCCCGATCCGTTGATCGAAAAATTCGGAGCCGACACCGAGCGACTCTACACTCTGTTTATCGGCCCGCCGGAGAAGGGCGCGGAGTGGATCGACGACGCGGTACCCGGCATGCGCCGGTTCCTCAACCGGGCCTGGGAGATTGTCGTGGCCCACGCTGATGCGATGAAAGCGATCGGGCCGCTGCCGGACCCCATGTCCAAAGCCGAAGCCGACCTTCACCGTAAGACTCATCAAACGATCAAGAAGGTTACCCTGGACATGGAAGGTGACTTCCACTTCAACACCGCGGTGGCTCAGCTTATGGAGCTGTACAACGAGGCCGCCGCATATGCACGCTCCGAGGCTACCGCATCGCCGGTTTTCCTTGAGGCCCTCAAAATGCTAGTGGTTTTGCTGTCGCCGATGGTGCCGCATTTTAGCGAAGAGTTGTGGGAGCGGATGGGCCACACTGAGAGCATTTTTCGTAGCGAATGGCCGGGCTACGACGAAGCCGCTACTCATGCTGAAGAAGTGGAGATCGTCATCCAGATCAAGGGCAAAGTCCGTGCCCGCGCCACCGTCGAGGCAGGAGCCAGTCGGGAGACCTTAGAGGCGGTCGCCTTGGCCGACGAACGGATCCAGGAGATCCTCGCCGGCGCCGCGCCGCGCAAAGTCATCGTCGTGCCGGACAAGCTAGTCAATATTGTGACATAAACTCGGAGGTTTTTTGTGGCCAAAGGAATTGCAAAACGCAGCGAAGATTACGGCCGTTGGTACACCGATGTGATCCAGGCGGCGGAGCTGGCGGATCATGCGCCGGTCAAGGGCTGCATGGTTATCCGCCCGCACGGTTATGCCATTTGGGAGGCGATCCAGCGCGAGCTGGACGACCGCATCAAGGCCACAGGTCACAAAAACGCTTATTTCCCGCTGTTTATTCCCGAGTCGTTCATGACAAAAGAGGCTGAGCATGTCGAAGGCTTTGCACCCGAATGCGCCGTGGTGACCCACGGCGGTGGCAAGAAGCTGGAGGAGCCGCTGTACGTTCGGCCCACCTCCGAGACCGTCATCAACGCCATGTTCTCCAAGTGGATTAGTTCTTATCGCGATCTGCCGTTGCTGATCAACCAGTGGGCTAACGTGGTCCGCTGGGAGATGCGCACGCGGCTGTTTCTGCGTACCACCGAGTTCCTCTGGCAGGAAGGACACACCTGCCACGCTACGCAAGAGGAAGCGGTGGAGGAGACGCGAAAGATGCTCGATGTCTATAAGGAGTTCGCCGAGACCTGCATGGCCATGCCGGTTCTGGCGGGGCTCAAGAGCGATTCGCAGAAATTCGCCGGAGCTGACGAGACCTACGCCATCGAAGCAATGATGCAGGACCGCCGAGCGCTGCAGGCGGGCACTTCTCACAACCTGGGCCAGAACTTCGCCAAGGCCTTTGAGACGCGCTTCCAGGACACCGACGGCCAACTCAAACACGTCTGGCAAACTTCCTGGGGGGTTTCCACGCGGCTGATCGGTGGCCTGGTAATGACTCATTCTGATGACACCGGCCTGATCCTCCCGCCCAAGCTGGCGCCAATTCAGGCCGTGATCGTTCCCATCTGGAAGAGCGACGAACAAATGTCCACTGCGTTGGAGGGCGGCGAGCGGCTCGCACAACAGATCGCCGACGCGGGCGTAAAGGTCGAGCTGGATCGCCGTGACGGGCTCAAGCCGGGCGCCAAGTTCTTCGAGTGGGAGAAAAAGGGCGTTCCCTTGCGAATCGAGTTGGGGCCGCGCGATATAGAAAACAACCAAGCCGTCTGTGTCCGGCGCGACACCGGAGAGAAGGAAACAGTGGAGCAAGCCGGGCTGGTCCAATTTGCGCAGAAGACCTTAGAACAAATCCAGAGCGACCTGTTGGCGCGTGCCATCAAACGGCAAGCGGATCACACGCACCCGATCGACAGCTACGACGACTTCAAGGCCCTCTACGAGGCTGAAGGTGGTTTCGCCGAGTGCAACTGGTGCGGCGAGGCCGAATGCGAGGAGAGGATCAAAAAAGACACTCTGGCCACGATCCGTATCCTGGAAGCGGAGGCCCCGACCGGTTCATGCGTCCGCTGCGACAGTGCTGGTGTAAAAAGAGCCGTTTTCGCGCGTGCCTATTGAGCCGGGCCAAATCGCCTGCTTGAAAAGTTTAGATTCATTGGATCAAATCAATAATATATATATTTGACTTGGATAGGATATATGTTAGGATCCTTTCACTATCCATCGGATAGGCTGAGTGTGGCCTCGCAGAGAGAAGGGCCGGAGAAACGACGTAGAGGAGCTTTTTGATGAACATTTTTGTGGGTAATTTGAGTTATTCGTCTTCGGATGAATCCATTCGAACACTGTTTGAGCAGCACGGAGAAGTTGCGAGCGCAAAAGTGATCACCGACCGGGATACCGGCCGTTCCCGTGGGTTCGGTTTTGTTGAAATGCCGAATGATGAAGAGGCCAACGCCGCGATCGAAGCGATGAACGGCAAAGACCTGGATGGGCGTTCGCTTAACGTGAATGAAGCCCGCTCCAAAGGTGAGGGACGCGGCGGCGAAGGACGTCCGCCCCGGCAGAACCGCTGGTAGGGACAAAGCCGGCAATGCGGCTAGGGAGTGATAAACCTCGAGTCGCGCCGAACAGTACGTAACGCACAAATACAAAGCACCCGGGTTAGCGTGCCTGCTCGGGTGCTTTGTGTTTATGAGCCTAACGAGTCGGTTTAGATGTTGTCGTCGATCGCGCTTTGCAAAACGTCTTTCGGCACCGCGCCGACCAATTGCTTTGCAATCTCGCCACCCTTAAAGATCATCAGCGTAGGAATGGAACGGATCCCGTAGTTGGCGGGGATGGTCTGGTTCTCATCCGTGTTGAGTTTGCAGACTTTGATTTTTTCGCTATTCTCGCCGGCGATTTCCTCGACGATCGGGCCGACCGCTTTGCACGGGCCGCACCAGGGCGCCCAGAAATCGACCAGGACTGGCTTGTCAGATTTCAATACTTCCTCTTCAAAATTCGCATCCGTTAATACAACAACAGCTTCACCCATGTTTGTCTCCTTTCGAGCAGCTTCTATCCAAGGCAGAAGCCAATACAATATCACATGGGCCTGCTATCGTCAAGGGGGATCGGCTTTTCCAGGTAAACGTCGGTAAGCGTTGGGTGTATATCGCTCACGAGAGTGTGGTCTTGCTCTTCAGAGACAGCGGTGAATCCCAACTGTTCGAAGATTTTTACGTTTCCGGTCTGCCGGACGGTATAGGCAGAGAGGCAGCGAGCCCCGGCCTCTTGACCGATGGCCTCCAAGGCCTTAATCAGATGGCGCGCTACCTCCCGACATTGGTGCTCCGGATGGACGCCCAGCCCGAGAAAGTGGAGCCGGTCGTCCACGAACCGGTATTCCACGGTCCCGACCACGCGATCTTTGAGAAGCGCAACCAATCGGGTCTGTTGAGGCATTAGGCGTTCCTTGGATTGGAGCGCGGCGAGAGTGGGACGATAGGTCCTGCGCAGGATAGACGTTGTCTTTGCATTGACTTCATAAATCCCAAGCTGGTCTTTTTGAGTGGCCTCGTGGACCTGTGCAGATGTCATCGCTGTCTCCTAGCGCAGAATTCCGATGTCGTCGATATAGAGTCGAACAGGCTTACAGCTGTTTGTAGAAATCGTCAGGGCATGAAGCCGCTCGATCGGTCGGGCTCCATTTTGGACACGCGTTTGAATCGTTTTGACCTGTTTCGGCTTTATTTTTTCACCGAAAGACCAGGCCTTGTTCTCCCCATCCAGAAAGGAGACGGTGACCGTAACGTCTTCTTCCAGGTCGCTGTCCAGGTAAACGGCCAAAGACGCCCAGTGCGAATTCTGCGACAGGACGATCGACTCGCCATCGGGCAGCCGGTAATGGATCTTACCTTCCGGTTCAAGGTCCACCGCCAGGGCGCTTTCGCCGAAGCTCGACCAATAGGTCGTCCGCTGTGCCGACCCTCTTGTCACGCTCCAATGGCTCATATCCTCCGCGGTTTCGAAATCGCCGCCCGGCAGAGACGGGCGGTTGTTGCGCCAGTTGCGCTGAGTATTGGCCCCGGGCAATTCGCCCAGCACCTTATTGAGGGACATCGCCTCGCCCGAGTGGACCCAGTTGAGATAATCGACCACCGATGCAAGATAGTATTCGGTGGGAGTGTACAGGTCTCCGTCCATGTTCGGGAACCTGTTAAGATCGGCAACGAACAGGTTTAGGCCGCCGACCTGGACTGCCTTGTCCAGCGCGGACAGTTCCGAGTGGTCGAGTGTCTGTTCGCCCTTGGAGCGGCTTAGAAAAACGTATCCGATTTTAAATTCTTCACTGTAGCCGTCTCCGCTGAGAGGTACCGCTTTTTCCATGGCGATGCCGTATTGGGCAAACAAATCCTGAGTGGCCTGCCGAGCAGCCTCGATGTCCAGGATTCCGCTCATGGAGTTTCCATAGCTGATCGGAATAAGTGGATACTTTACCGCGGGGTTGGATGCTAGGTGGATCTTTGGACCCAGACTGGTGCGCTCGTTCCAATATCCCTTTTTTGTCTCTCCGAGGATTTCTGCTACCAATTGATCGATATTGGCCTTCAAGTCGGGGTCTGCCTTTAAGCTGCGTCCCGCCATGGGCAGGCGAGTTTCCTGTGCGGCTGGCGGCGGCAAGGTTGATTCGACCGCATTGGTCTCTTTGTCTTATGCTCCTTCGGACGGTCGACCGGCACCTCCGGCTCGGTGTCTAGGCCGCATCCGGCCGTCGCAGCCGCCAGCATGGCACCGGCCAGCAGCGTCTGCGAAGAAAACCGTCTCGCCAAACCGGGACGTAGAAGGTTGCGAACCTCCTCCGGTGTCAGGCGTTTCGGATATCCCGGATCGTAATCGGTATCAACGGGCCGCAATGTGCTCATCTTCGACTCCCATGCTCTCAATCATTTTTTCAATCGCAGTCAGCGCGTGGTAGCTGCAACTGTACTGACGTACGACAAATTCCGGGACGCCTTGGCGGAACAGGTCCGCCGCGATCCGATCGATGGCGGTAATGTTCGTCTGTTCGGTTTCGCACAACGACGCCGGCGGGGCGTTGACCTGCCCCGTACCGCGCAAGTTGATGCAGTCGCACGAACGGTTACAGCGGTCTCGTACACCGCACGAACCGCACGCCTCGGGCCCGCCGGTCCGTCGCTCTAGGTGGCGAGCGGCGGCGAGAATCTGGAACATGGTGGTGGATTGGAGTAGAGGCTCACCGCCAAAGAAGGTCAGGGTCAACGAATCGGAGCCTGCATCAATGGCCGAACGGAGAGCTGCCATAGCCGTTCGAAGCGGCATTGCTGTAGGGGTGAATTGCTTCTGATAGCAGTAGGTACACCGCAAGTTGCAGTCTTCGGTCAGTATCAAAGTGATTTCCATCAATCCCACCACAGGGTCGTGAACGCGAGAGTTCCCATAGGTTAGACGCGCCAGGCCGGAAAAAGTTCCAAATGTCGTTTCCAGCCTCAAAGACCTCTCTTTGCTATTACATATAGTGGTAGCCAAGCCGTCGATTGATACCCCCAATCCCAAAAAATTCAAAAAATGCCTTGCATGGTACTATGCTGTATAGTATACTATGTAATACAAGGTATTTGGGAGGGGGGCGACCGGGTTGGAGGAAATCCCCATCGTATCGT
>JAJDCN010000223.1 GCA_029260815.1 Planctomycetota bacterium | reverse complement strand
GACGGTTTTGACGACGTCATTGTCGGAGCCGAAGGAAAATCTTATGTTGTATACGGCGGTCTGGCCCTGCCGCCCACGATGGCTTTATCCGGCGCAGACATGGTATTCACCGGACTGAGCTCCTTGTTCAAAGGCAGGGCGGTCTCTCCCGGCGGAGATATCAATGGAGACGGCACCGACGATCTTTTGATGGGACCCGGTCCCCTGTTTAATCAGTTCTATGTCTTTTACGGGGGCCCTGCGCTGCCAGCAGCGCCGAATCCTGTGACCGACGCGGACGTGACGATTTCGATCGATGTTCCCGCTCCGATTTTTTCGCTCGCTTCCGCAGGCGACTTTAACAACGACGGCTACGGCGACTTTATCGCAGGCCTCCCCTGGGCCACCGTCAATACAGATAATGATGGGCAGGCTTGCCTGTTCTTTGGCGGTCCGGCTTTGCCAAGCGCAATGACCGAGGCGGACGCCGGCATTACCATCGAGGGAAGTCGCAACCTCGGCTTCTGCGGCATGCGCGTGGCCTCAGCAGGCGATATCAATGGCGACAGTTTCGACGACGTGATCATTGAGTCTCCCCAATGGCGGTGGAACCCCTTTAGCTTCAGGGGCCCAAGCGAACCGGGGATGCTGATTGACGCCTATCGCACCTTTATTCTTCGTGGCGGGGCGAGTTTGCCGGATCGCTTGCGGCTGCCAGGAAACGACCGCACGTATTTTGACGTTCCCGTCGGGTTTACCGACTTTTCGCCGCGGTTCTACTACGCCATGAATGGAGTCGGCGATCTCAATGACGATGGAGTCGATGACCTGTTGATTCGCGGTGCTTACGCAGAAGGCCTCTCCAGCGAGGCCAATCTCGTTTACAGCCCCTACCGGTCTTTTTATAAAGTTACGCAACTGATCGGTGATACTTTCGAATTTCTGGCCGACACCCATTTTGAGGATACGGTCCTCAACCCGCGAATGCTGACCCCCATACATTTCGGTCCAGCCACCAACGCGGATATCCTGTTTGGCATTGACACCAAGTCCGCGGGTTACTTCTTCTATGAGATGGGGCGCAACCGCACGTACACCCTCACGCCAGGGACTCTGGAGGAGGTCGACGGTTACGGGAGTATTACCAGCTTGTGGACGGACGGCGCGGTGCGAATCCCCGACCAGCTGCTTAGTTGGGATCCGGACGGCGACGGTGATGACGAACTGTGGGCCTTCCTGGGCACGAGCTATTATGTGTTCGATTGGACCACACAGCAGTTCGGTCCCGCCATACCTCTGGCGGACATCGGAGCGAGTGGGTTAAGCTTCGACGCACTGGCCGCTCTGGACCGTGGCGATGGCATGGAGCTGCTCGTGGGTGCGGCGGATACCGACCTGTTCGTGTATAACCCGACCACCTTCGCCGGGACCGTGTTCCCCAGCGTCACCTTAACCACCGGCGGCGTCCCGTTGCGCGCGACTTGCATGGTCAGCATCGACGCAAACTTGGACGGCACCGACGTGCTCTACATCGTGGACCTGGAAGCCAATACCGTATGGACCGGCCTGGAGACCGGGATCATGACACGTGCAGCTTTCTTCTCCTCCCTGTGGCCGCGCGGCGTCTCGAAAATGGTTTCCAGTTTCCAGGATACAATCCTTGCCTATAAGGCTTTCGACGGCCCCGCGCCACCGCGGGTCTACGGCATCCACCACGATGTTGCATCCGACCGAGAGGGGAATTGATCTACTCATATCTGTTGCTGTATCCTATGATCCCGGCTTTGCCGTAGGAGACGTCCAATGAGCTCGTCTTTATCGATCTCGGTGCCCTTGTGCTGTCTGCTAGCTCTTGCGGGCTGCGTCGCACAGCCCGCGGCGATTGAAGTTGCGGCTGACCCTCATGCCAACCCATGGAGCCATCTACGGGTCAACGATCAGCCGGAACAATTCCACTTCGCGATCGTCTCGGATCGGACCGGCGGTCATCGCCCCGGCGTTTTTCCCACGGCCCTGGGCAAGCTCAATCCGTTGCAGCCGGCTTTCGTCATGTCGGTGGGAGACCTGATTGAGGGCTACACCGAAGACGAAGCCCAGCTCGACAAGGAGTGGGATGAGATCGATGGATTCGTTGCGCAGTTGGAGATGCCCTTCTTCTACGTGCCCGGAAATCACGACATCTCTAACGAAGTCATGCTGAAGAAGTGGAACGAGCGCATGGGCCGGCATTACTATCACTTTCTCTACCGCGATGTGCTCTTCCTAGTCTTGTACACCGGCGGAGACGAAACGAGCGTGATTACGCCAGACCAGATCAAGTACGCGCAACAGGTGCTCAAAGACAATCCGGAGGTCCGTTGGACCTTCGTTTTCATGCACAAGCCCTTGTGGGAATACACGGATGAGGATGCCAAAGACACCCACTGGGACGAAGTAGAGGCGCTGCTTCAGGGCAGGCCTTACACCGTGTTTACCGGCCACTTTCATCAGTACAAGAAGGCGAAACGGCACGACCATGACTACTATATCCTGGCAACAACCGGCGGCGGCAGCGGCTTGACGGGCGCCCCGTTCGGGCAGTTCGATCACATCGCATGGGTGACCATGACCGACGCGGGCCCGGTAGTCACAAATATCGGATTGGAGGGCTTGTATCCGGATACCGTGCGCACGGAGCAATCAGCCGAATGGATTGATCCGTTGCGCGACAACATGAAATTGTATTACGAACCGATGCTGGTCGATGGATCAACCGTAGGCGAACTGAAAACCCAGATTCGCCTGTCTAATCAAGCGGACCTGCCCATGCAGGTGAAAGGTTCGTTCGATGCGCATGCGCAAGTTCGGCCCGACCCCTGGGCACTGGATGTGGTGGTAGAGCCAAAGTCCGAAAAAGTGATTCCTTTAACGATCACGACGGAAAAGCCGATTCTTTTCCAGAATTTCCAACCGCTGATCATGCACGCGACATTCCATTACGAGCCGAAAGAGGGCCCCGCCCTGGAGACCACTCAAAAACTTACCTTTGGCGTCGAGCGACGCCTGACGGTGCCGAAGAGCGATGCGCCGGTGGTGTTGGACGGTAAGCTGGACGACTGGGACGCGGCGAAGCTCATCGCGTGCGACAAGCCCGCGTTGATCCGCCTCGGCAAGGACGCCTGGAAGGGTAAGGACGATTGCCGGTTCCGGTTTGGCCTGAAGCGGGACGACCGCTTTGTCTACCTGATGATCGAAACTTTCGACGACAAAGTCGTCCTGCGCGAAGACTCCAAGGAGTGGCCTCAGGACATGGTGGAGATCCGCCTGGATGCACGGGAAGCCTACGCGCGCCGCGCGCTCGGCAGAGGCCTGAGTGAGTATCTGCTAGGTTTCATGGTCACACCGGGAGAGAGCTTGGAGAAGCCTGGGCTAACGATGATCTACCGGGAGGAACCGCCGGAGGGCATGCAAACGGTGTGCGTCAAAACCGATACCGGACTCGTGGTGGAGAGCGCGATCCCGGTCGCCTTCTTGGATCGCATTCAGGGAAAACCCTGGGAATCCTTCCGCCTGCACGTCATCGTCGACGACTACGACGGCGAAGAAGATTCGGGAAGCCAACTGTGGTGGCGCCCGCTGTGGATGGGCAACGATAGCTTCCCCGGCTCCGGCATGTTTCTCCGGGGCGATTGACCGCCTCTCATCGATGCCGGAAGAATCGCGGGATTCACCTAATGTTTCAAATGTAGCTCGGGGCTTTAGCCCTGACAACACGAAAAAGTCGCCCAACACGTTAAGAAAATGCTCTGTGAAGCGCGCCGATTTCAAGAACCTGTTGGAAGAATGGAAGCGGGAAGAAAGAGAGCCCAGCGACGTGTGGAACGAATCTCACGTCTCCGGAAGAATTCGGGAAGAGAAGCCGACCTGGTCCTATGAAGAAACCGTCAGAGAAGCGCTTTCCGGTTGTCGCGCACTGCTGGATCTGGCGACTGGCGATGGAGAATGGCTTCATCGATTGAAGGATTTTTTCCCGCCCCGAACTGCAGCAACGGGAGACTATCACCCGCATCTGCGAATGGCACGGGAAAGACTGGAGCCTCTTGGCGTTGAGATTGTCGAGTCCCGCGACCATATCCTTTAGGAACTGCCTTTCGGTGACGAAGCGTTTGATCTGGTGATTGACCGCCATACGGCCTTTAACATCGCCGCCGTGGAAAGAGTTCTGTCGCCTGGAGGGACATTCATTACCGAACAGGTCGACGGAAGCAACCTTGCGGACTTGTCTGAAGCCTTCGACAGCCAGCAACCGTGGCCATTCTACACGCTGGATTTCATGCTCGAGAACATTGGAGAGACCCACCTGGAGCTGGAGGCCGCTCACGTATGGGAAGGCAAGATGGCGTTTCAAGACGTCGGGGCCATTGTGTACTACTTGAAGGCCGCCCCTTGGACAGTCCCTGACTTTTCGGTGGATCGCAATCTGACCCATCTGATGAAGCTACAAGAGCGGCTTGAGGGAAAAGGCGAACTCTCGTTTCGACAAAAGCTGATCTTCATTCGAGCAAAGAAAATCTAACTACAGTATGCCCGCTGCCGTAGATATCCTGCGCGAGCATGCCACCCGTCAAACAGAAAACCCAACAATCGCTTTCTTGCCAAGGCAAAAAGAGGTTGATATACTTTTTCTTGAAGGCCGCTTTGCATGCATACTCTCTACAGGAGGGCGTGTCGATGAAAGCGCGGTTGGTAATCACAATTATTCTGACTTGTCTCGCCCCTTCTTGTTCGGCGCCGGAAGCCGGAAAAAACCCCGACCGCTCACATATCGCGTGGGGCATTCCTGTCAAAGGGCTGCAGGTGGGCGTCTCCTGTGACACCTTGAAAATCCCTTCCAATCGGAAGCTGTTTTTCACGGTTTATCTAAAAAATAAAACTTCCGATCACTTGAAGATCCCTGCGCCACTTTCGTTTGCCCTGCGCGAACATCCGAGGGTGATTGACTTTTATGCGCAACCGCTGTACCCGGACCTTAAATTTGGTTCTGTAACTCCACCACCCATCCTGTTTGGGGCCAATGGCAGCGCCCAGAATTACTTTTCCGGATCGGTTGACAGCGAAGGCATCGACCAAAGCGATGTCAAGACAACCGCAATCACGCTGCAACCCAATGAGATGAAAATTCTGCGCGGCATTCCTCTAAAAAGCAGATCCTTCCGAAAAGACAGTGACCCATTGAAAGGCAAAACTCGTGTAACAACCTACTGGCTCCAACCGCTCAGCAGCTACCGAGTGGCGTTTCTCTTCAAAAATGACCAGGCGCGGATCGGGAGACAAGGTCTTTGGGTCGGTGAGGCGCGGTCCGGCGAGGTGATCGTTGACATCCAGGCGGCCCCTGCGGAGCACATTGAAGTCGATGCAGGCTTCGAATTGCCAAAGACGGCCTATCGAGCGGGCGAACCAATTTCTATCACCTTCAGAGCCACCAATCGCGGTGAGAAGACCATCCGGTTCAAGACCGGTAGCGATACCTTTGCCGTGGCAAACCGCCACGATCGCTTTTCATTTGTTGCAACGGACAAGGATGGAAACGTACAGCCGGATGTTGTCACAGATCCAGGTTTTATTCGAGGAGCTCGCGCGGGCGTTGGATTGGGTGGGTCTGAAACTCTCCCGCCGGGCCGATCTTATGCGACCGAACTCTTGCTTGGAAAGTGGTGCTCGCTGACGGAGCCCGGAACCTATGCAATCCGCTGCCGCAGAAACCTATTCGTCTCGACGGATAAACAAAAGGGACCCTTGGATTATGAAGGTCTCTGGCCACAGATCCCAATTGAAACGATCCTTACCGTCGAAATCGTCGACGCAGAATAGACGAACAGTTTCTCGCGATCTTTTCCGCCATCCCGCGCAGGTCAAGTCCGTGGCCTTCTTCAAGGTTGCCTTGCCATCGGTGCGAAAAACGAGTAAAATGGGAGCCTTCTTAGAAAGCAGTTCACATACGACCTTGAACAACAGGAGCGGGCCATGCCAGATCCAGCTCAATTAATACATCTGCTCAAACTCATCGACGACGATTCACCTTCGGTACGCGCCCAACTCGCCAAGCAGTTCGCGTCCTACGGTCTGCAACTAGAGGAGCACCTGGCGCGGCTGCCCGAGCCGCCCACGACGCCCCAGCGCAAGGTCCTTCAGGCCCTGTTGGAAGATCATGCGCGCGTTCAGTTGCGCGCGCAATGGGGCGGCTGGTTTCAAATCGAAGACGACAAAGCCCGGCTGGAGGCGGCGCTCAGCCTGTTGGCGGAGTTTCAAACCGGCCTCACCTATCCAGTCAAGCTTAAGAACCTGTTGGATTCCCTGGCGACTGCGTTTCGCAAGGCCACACCCCAAGGGGATGAGCTTGCATTGGCGGAATTTCTTTTCAAAGAGCAAGGGCTGCGCGGCGAGCGATCCGACTACTACAACCCGCTCAACAGCAACTTGGTCTATGTGATCCGAGAGAAGCGCGGGATCCCTATCAGTCTGGTCATGATCTACATCCTCGTCGCCCGCCGGGTGGAACTGTCGGTGGAAGGGTTCAGCTTCCCCGGTCACTTCCTGGCATGCACGCGCCATCAAGGTGAGCCGATGCTGATCGACTGCTTTGAGGGCGGCCGCGCCGTTTCGCTCCGCGATGTGGTCAAGCTCGAAAACGGATCCGGTGAGGTAGAAATGACCGACGATTGGCATGCAACGCCGGAGGTCATGATCGCACGGGTGCTGCGAAATCTACACCGAGCCTATGAGGGTGTCCATGAACCGCAAAACGCGGCGTTTGTGCTGGAGCTGCTGGGCGAACTGGAAGCGGACGCGTCGGCCCGGAGCGAGACCCGCAAAGCAAACCGGAAAAGCCTCAAAGACGAAGAGATCGTCTGGAGCGATGCGTTTACCGATCCGCCCGCCTTTGCGCCGGGCCAACTGGTGCGCCACCGACGCTACGGGTATCGGGGCGTCGTCGTCGAGTACAATCTGTCCTGTCAGGCGGACGACGGCTGGTATCAGCACAATCGGACGCAGCCGGATCGCAACCAGGCCTGGTATCACGTGTTGGTGCACGACAGTGCTCAGATGACCTACGCCGCGCAGACCAATCTGGAGGCAGACGACTCGAGACAGAGCGTCAATCACCCGCTCATCGACAAGTTCTTCGCGCCCTTCAAAGACGGCCGCTACGAGCGAAACGGGGTGCCCTGGCCCGGCATCTGAATGCCCCGCGCCGTGGTGCTCTTGAAGACTCCCCGGTCAGATGCTATACTCTCAGGTTGGCCATGGACGAGATGGTCTTTCACACGAACGATTCAAATCAAAGGATAGAACGCAATGAAATATGACCCTATGATGATCGAGCCCATGCGCCAGGAGCTAAACCTGGTGGGGGCCGAGCAGTTGACGACCGCTGAGAAATTGGAGACCTTCCTGTCTGACAACACGGGCACGGTCTTGATGTTTGTCAATTCCGTCTGCGGCTGTGCCGCCGGAAGCGCGCGGCCGGGGCTTACCCAGTCGATGCAGTCGGAAGTCCGGCCCGACAAGGTCGGCTCCGTCTTCGCCGGCCAGGACGTGGAGGCGACCGCCGCATTGCGCGGGCGTTTTCCAGACTACCCGCCCAGCAGCCCGTGCATCGCGCTGTTTAAGAACGGCGAAGTCGTGCATTTCGTACCGCGCCACATGATCGAAGGCCGCGAGGCGGCCCAGGTGTCGGACGACTTGGTGACGGCCTACCAACAGCATTGCGGTTCCTGAGTGCGCCATGGGAACCTTTCACGACGACAAGGGTGACCTGCACGGGATTACCGTGGTGGTCGAAACGACGGGCACCGAAATCTACATCGGCCGGTGCGACATCGACAATCCGGGGGAAATTGTCTTGCTCGATGCGGACGTGTTCGACCACGGCAATGACGAGCAGAAGAAGGCAGAGTACCTCCAGAAGGCCTTGAAGGTCGGCTTCTGGAAGAAGCACACCCGAATCGGCCTGCCCAAAGTGACGGTCCGGTCCGTCACCCGCCTGGGGAGCCTGGGCTAAGCTCAACCTGCGGCCGGGGCAAAGCAAGCCCCGGCCCAGGGCGCAGCCCCCTCATTTCAACCTTCCCACAACACCAATTAAAATACAACGTTATGCCAATTTCTAGCCGGCCAGGCCAAATCTTTTTTATTTTTTTCGCCAATTTTTTGGCCGGGCACCGTCTATAGGGGTGACACACCATTTTCCCAATGATCACCTCTGCCTGTTCTCCCCAGGGCAGGCAGAGGGTTCTGATCATCGGGGAAAAAAAAGTGAAAAAATAAAAGGTAAAAACCGTGATGAAAATTCTAGCCAGCCGACACTGAATGACAATCCGTGTTCGTAGCGCAAGCTGCGGGTGCGGTTTTTTTGTGCCTGGCCGGCCCTGAATTGGTGATAAAGCAACTCGGAAAATGGAAGGAATTGAGCTATGAGAAAAGTTCATCGAAAAATCGCGAAGTATCACCCCAGACGTGTTCGGACCAGATTGATTGTGGGCGTGAGCCTGTTATGGATCGGAATGATTGTGGTCGGGTTGGTCGTACTCGACGCGTCCAGCGGCGGAAAGTTCATGACGACCGACGCGATCCAGACGGTCTTCGGCGTGCCGGAGGAAGTGGCGCAAGACTTTGTCACCCGCGGTGGCATCCAGGCGACGCTCAACGGCAACCTGGAAGAATTTTTGGAATCCAAAGAGGGCATCGGATACGACGCGGAAGTGAAGCTGGTAGAAGAATATGGTTGGACCCGCCAGATGATCGTCGACCGCTATCCGACCACCGCGTGGAAGAGCCCGGCCAAGAAACTCATGGCCGAACTCAAGCTGTAAGAAGTATCCGCTCAGGAAAAATACCAGGTCGCCTGTAGCACAAGCTGCGACCTCACCAAAACGTCGTCAAGAGACGTTGCGGCTCCGCAGTACACGTCCGTGTCAGGACGACTTCTGCCGTTTGCGATTCAGGGCCAGCATGCCCAAACCGAGCATGCCAAGCGTTGCCGGCTCAGGAACCACGGTGATGTCGCCGTTGCAGTCCGCCACCGCCTCGATCGCATCAATATCGAGGCCGCGCACCGGATAGCTGGTGCCCCGCTTTCCGTCGTCCAGAATCATCACCGTGTTGAAATCAATGGGCACATCGAACTGATACGCCGTGGTCGTATCCGATGAACCACCCACGTGTGGCAGGGACCCGACCTCAACGAAACGCTCGGTGACCACGTCAGAGTCCGAGGCCAGCTCATAAATTGAGTCCAGCCCGTTTCGAGCCAGAATGGCATCTTGTTCATCTTCGGTAAGCAAAGCCACCGCTACGTGTCCGTTTTCCGCCCACCAGGGCCGGCCGCTGCCATCGGCCAGGCCGACCTCCCAGATCGTCAGCTCAAAGGCATCCTCTCCAAGGTCGCAGATGGTGCCCGGCATGGACACAATCAAGGCGCCGCCTTTCCTGTAGCACTTGCCGCAGATACATCTGCGCCAATCACCCAGGCTGACATACGTGGCTGGGTCGTCCCATATATTCGTCGCATCGTGGAGGCCCAGCGCCTGCGTCGGGTCGGCATGGGCCGCATCCACCCCGCCCGATTTGTGGTAGAACAAGACCTCGCTTGCCCCGACCGTAACCGGCGCGGCGTTGGCGACCGATACACTCAAGCCCAAGGTGATAATGAGACCAAGAAGGAAGAAAAAACACGCAAAATTCCCAGAACCCGACCCATTCGCATCATGGAGCATGGTGCTACCTCCCGTTTACTAAATTCCCAACCGTTTCCTTTGACAACCGCCCATTGCAGGCACGCTGCCCCCTATTAGACAGACACCCACGGACGGATATTTTCTCAATAAGGAAACACAGGAATTGCGAAAGCAGTAAAAACGGGGTTGCAAACTATCTGTTTGGATAAGGTTATGTCTACAGCTTCTATGCGACTTGGTCGTGGGAGGGCTTTTTGTGCATGGGTTAGAATTTTTTTGCTTAAAAACTGGGCATGGAGCCTGCGCCCCACGAAGGAAGCATAACCAAGTATAAAAAAGAAGTTTCTATAGAAATCTGTTTAACCAGGCAAGTGGCCTTGATGCTGTCTCAGCGCTCCAGTACAATACGGTTTGCACCGGTGACATGGAGTCTTGCCTTCATTTCCGTTGGAGCATTGAACCCTCGATGGTCAAGTTGATCGCGTCCTGTATCCTTTTGGGTTGCGGTGCCGCAACTGCGCTGGTCGCCGTCGCATCCACCCTGTGGGCGCCGGTCCAGTATCTGACCCTGGAATCGGCCTGGGTACCCGCGCCGTACCTGGCCGAAGTTCGAGAGGAACGCCGGCCAAACCCGGACATCTTCCATCTGAGTCAGTGGATTCTCGTCCCGCGCACCAGCGAAATCGGCTTTCACACACAGGTGTCCGCCTACCCGGAAACCCTTGCTTTTCGGCTCGCAGGAGGCGACGCGATCCGCTACACCGTTGGGATGCGGACGGACAAGGGGATTAAGGTCTTGTTTGACTCAGCTCAGGCCCAGGTGTCCGAAACGCAAACGTATCGCGTGCCGCTTCCCAACGGCCCGTCGAGTCTGGACTTGGTCTTTACCACACACGCGGAGGGTCCCGGTAGCGCCGGGGGGTGGATTGACCTGCGCGTCGAATACCAATACGGCCTGGCTTGGGCTGTCGCCTTCTGCCTCTTCCTCTGTGGAGGCATTCTGCTCATGATGTGGCGACGCGCCCAACCCGACAGCTCCCAGCGCCGACGCGACATGGCGCGAATGGGATTGCTCGTGCTTGGGTTGGGGCTGGGCGTCGCGGGAATCGAGTTCGCTCTGCGCCTGCGTCCGGGCCTCCTCGGCAACGATTTAATCATAAAACTCCGCTCCTCGATGCACACGCCCGAAAGCGTGGTGGCCTACATGGAAAGCCTGGATTGGCAAGACCCGGACTTGACTTATCCGGAGATCGGCTGGAGATACTTGCCGAACTCTCGCATCGCGGCGGGCAGTGGCAATGGAGAAATCGTTACAGACGACCGCGGCTTTCCCAATAAAACGACCCGGGAAGAAGCTGATATTGTGGTGCTGGGCGACTCGTTTTGCTCAACCCTTCCGGTACCCAAGCAGTGGCCCGCCTTGCTGGCGGGACAGATGGACAAGGCGGTATGCAACTTTGGCGTGGGGCGATACAGCACGATCCAGGAGCGAGCCGTCTACGAAAACGTCGCCGCGCCCCTCAGAGCAAAACAAGTCATTCTACTCTTCTTTGAGGGAAACGATCTTCGAGATAACGAAGGGTGGAGCAAGAAGCTGGGCCCGGATAAGAAGCCTGCGAACGTCAAATTTTGGAAGAATTTTATTCGTGATCTTGTCGTGCGGTCCAAGCCGAACGCGCCGGTCAAGCGGGGCGCCGATTCCTCATTGCTGTTATCGCTCTTGTCCCATGCGATGGGCCGCTGGGCTCCGCTACTTAACGACCAGAGCCCCTTTATGAAGCCCTTTTTTCACACGGCTGAGCACGAGATGACGGCGCTTCACCTCGCGGCCCGGCGCGCGAAGATCCTGCTCCCCACAGAAAACAAACCGTACCCCGTAACTCTGCATCTTCCTTACATGCTGGAGATGTCCCAGGAAGTGGCGGCGGTGCAAAACCGCGCAGGACTAGACATCGCCAAGGTGGAAATCGAGAAGCTCCATCGACTGGTCACAGAGCACAACGCCACGTTGTACGTCGCGCGTGTGCCCGTGAAAATCCGGGTTTATTTCCAACTACTCGAAAATGCACTGGGCCGAGAGGTCCTGGACGAATTCTTTCTTCTGGCGTCGAAGCAGGCGAAAATCGATCTGGACCCCGAAGCGTTCCTGAAAAATAAGGACAACGTGGCAATGGAATTGGCGCGGTGGTGCGAGAAAATCGGGGTCGCGTATATTGATCTCGCCGGCCCGCTGGAGGCCGCGGCGGCTCGTGGTGTTCCGGTGTATGACCTGGACACGCACCTCAGCGAAGCGGCTCAACCGATTGTTGCCGAGGTGATCGCGGCGCAGCTTCGCGCGTCCACGTCGCGTTGAATTGGTCGCGTCTAGGAGACGGTGGAGCCCGGCGGCAGAAGGCCGTCAGGGGTGAGCAGCTTGACCTGGTCGGCTCCGCTGGCGGCCAGGAGCATGCCGTTGGAAACTTCGCCGCGGAGGGTTGCCGGCTCTAGATTCGTCAGAACCACGACTTGACGACCGACGAGGGTCTCGGGCGGATAGGCGGCCTTGATGCCGGCGACAACCTGCCGCGGTTGTTCCTCTCCCAGATCAACCTTGACCAGGAGCAGGCGGTCGGCGTTGGGGTGGTCGCTCGCTTCAACAACGGTGCCGATGCGGATGTCTAGCTTCTTGAATTCGTCAAACGTCACCATTGTCTGCTCGTCGTCCATGATCCATTTCCCTTTCGTTCGATGCCTACAAAAACGCCCACGCAATCCGTTGCGTGGGCGCCGCTAAGTCTTTCCGGTGAATCCGGCCCCTCTCTTACTCTCCCAGCTCCTCCAAGATCTTGTCGATGGTCGCGTCGAGCTTCTCATCCGTGAGGTACCCACCGATCTCGATCTCTTCTTTGATCTTGTCGATCTTCTCCTGCCGCACGTCGGGCAGAGAGTGGATCTGGTTCAAATACTTTGAAACATCCGAAATAAGCACCGTATCTTCTTTCGCGTTGGACTGTGTGGTTT
>JAJDCN010000222.1 GCA_029260815.1 Planctomycetota bacterium | reverse complement strand
AGGAGCAGGGGGGCGGTACCGACTTTGCCCGCTGTCTCTTGGAAATCGCCAAACAGGCCTGCCACAACCCACACCCCCAAACCGCGGCGGGACTGGTTCGGCCCCTCTACAGCTTCGAACTGCGAATCCAGAAGCTGCTTGAAAAAACCCGCAACAAGAAAACTCAACTGAGTCCTTGGTCCACGCGGGGCATCGCGCTCTTCACCGTTCTTGTCTGGAGCTCCGTGATCGCTTGCACCCTTTCGCTGGACACCGAATCGCGTGCCATCGAGACACGCATGCGAGCTCGACACAACGCCATCGCCGTCCGACCCGGCTCTGCAAGCAGTGCCGGACACGTGGCGATCATACTTGGTGGCGATACAGACGCGTGGGAGTTTGGAAAGATCGACGACTCGAACGCTTTTGTCCCCCTACAAGAGGGGCTGGGCGGCGAAAACGATCGTGGCAATTACCGTCTCGCCTTTCGCAGCCGGCACACTGGAAAACTCTTTGCCATGGACAGCCCCTACGTCTCCGTACAAGGCTCCGTGGGTCACGAAGACGGCACGCATAGACGCGTTGCCCTGATCTTGGATGCAGACAAAGATACAAACCCGGAATTTGTAGCGATTGTGTTAGTAAAAGATCTTGCAGATGGAATGGCGCCAATCCATCTCTTGATCAAGTGAGAGAGGTCGGAAACTGTTGACCGAAAAGCAAACGTACTATCTTGAAAATAACGACACCAACATTATCTAAAGGAGATCACGCAATGTTGTGCAAGCGAATCCTGTTACTGCCCTCACTTTTTCTCTGTATAATTGGGCTGTCAACCCATGCTCCAAGCGCACATGCCGAGCCTGGTTCATATCCAGTTCTCGCTGAGCTTGCTAAAACCAATGGGCACTGGCTGTTTGGTAGCGGAGACCATTCCAACCTCAATGAACACGATGAAAACGGCACATCCCTAGCCACATTCGGTTCTGGCTTGTCAGGGCCTTCCATGATGGCATACAGCCCTGCGGGTGAGTTGTATGTTATTCAAGCGACAGGAGCTACCAGTTCGATTGCAGTGTTGAACTCTGATGGCGCAACGGTTCGAATCGTAGAGGATCTCGCTTTCAATTCACACATCGAAGTTGGCCTCGCTTTCGACCTCGATGGCAATTATTACGTTTCAACGGCTGGCAAGATTCTGGTCTTTGACAAAAACGACAACTTCGTTCGTGCGATCAATCATCCATGGCTTACTGGCTTATCAGGCTTGGCCTTTGGACCCGAAGGCTATTTGTACTGTGGCGACTATCATGGTAGCGCAATCCATGCGATCGACCTAGACACCGATGCCGTGGTGAGAACAATCGTCGGAGGTGGATTAGACAGACCCTACGGTCTCGCCTTTCGGCCCACTGGGGAACTCTATGTGTCCGGCTTCTGGAGCCATCGCGTTCACAAGTACGATGTAGATGGCACTTTTTTGTATACGCTGCCCGGCGGGACACAGCGGCACCCGCATTGTGGCATCGCCTTTGATAGTCGGGGGCACCTGTTCGTCAATTTCTGGCAGGGCGGGACCTGGCGAGACGGCCACGTCGAAGAATGGGATGAAAACGATAATTACGTGAGGCGTGTACGAGACCTGTTCGGCGGACGGGGCGCTGTTGTTGAAGCCCAATTTACGCCTCCCGTTCGTGACAACGCCATTGTAACGCATAGCGGGTCAGACCGACCGAGGGTCGGCGTGTCGATCCTGACGGAGGGCGATCGGCACTGGAAATTCGGCGTCATCCTGGGTAACGGACGCTTTGTGCCGGCTCACCAGATCCGTACCCGCCCGCGGGACGGTAGCGTTCATCGGCTCGCTTTTCGTTCCAGGAAGACACATGAAATTGTCCCGATCGACGATGCGCGCGTGAGCGTGAAAGGCTCCATCGAGCAACCGGATGGAACGTTTCGCTCGCTTACGTTGACCTTCGATGCCGACGAAGACGACGAACCGGATGTCGTTGCCATATTATTGGTCAAAAACCTGTCCGATAGCATCGAGCTGGTCCACTTGGAAGACGCGCCGTAGCCAATAGACTAGAATTCTTAGAAAGATCGGGTTGGGCAACGCAACGTTGCCCAACCCTTTGTGCAAAAGGCTCTCTTCCTCCTTGAATATTTCCCTAAGCTTTGGTATAATATAAGGTTTGGGATTGAAGGTTCATCCCTCGTACTTCGATTGGAACCGAGAGAGGCTCTTGAGCGGAACCCAACTCACCATCGTCATCCCCGCCCACAACGAAGAGGGCTGCATCCACAAGACGCTGACCACCCTGGAAGAGCACGTCAAAACGCCCCATGAAATCGTGGTGGTCAATGACCATTGCCGCGATGGGACCGTTCGGATTGTGAAAGAGTTCATCCAAGATCACCCCAACGTCCAACTCGTAGAGAACCTCAAGGACGGCTGCTTTGCCAACTCCATCACCCGCGGATTCGAGGCGGTGGAGGAAGGCGCGGTGGTGGTGGTCATGGCCGATCTGAGTGACGATCCCAAGACCATCGACACGATGTACGAGACGTTACAGAAGGGCCACGACATCGTGTGTGGCTCGCGCTATATGCCCGGTGGCAAGCGCGTAAGCGGTCCGCCAGTACAGGGCTTCTTCTCCCGGTTCGTCGGCACGACCACGCGGCTGCTGACCGGTATCCCCACCTGGGACGTCTCCAACGCGTTCAAGATGTATACCAAAGAGGTACTCGACTACATCGATATCCGCGACAAGTGGTTCGCCATGTCCATGGAGATCGCAGTGAAGGCGCATTACAAGGGCTTCCGCATCACCGAAGTGCCGACCACGTGGCAAGGCCGCACCGCGGGCGAATCGAGCTTCAGTATCTTTCGCGTGGCGCCCAGCTACATCAAGCTCTATATCTGGACCGTGATCATGCGCGTCCGCTCGGTCTTTGTCGCCCGGACGCTCGTCGTTGAGCGCAAAACCCCGTAGGACGGGCGCCCATGGGGTCTGACACATCATCCCGTTTCGTACTTCCAGCTCTTCTGATTCTTTGCGCCGTCCTGCGCATGTTCGGCCTGGGGCATGCCGACTTCTGGTACGACGAAGCGTACTCCCTGGCCGAGTCCGCCGACTTGAAGGGAATCCTCTCCGGGGAGTTGATTGGTTCGGACGCCCCGCTGTTTTTGGTCTTGCTCCATGGCTGGCGACAGTTGTTCGACGGAGAGTTTGCTCTGCGCCTGCTGTCGGCCCTGTTCGGCGTCCTCGCCGTGGCGGCAGTCTATTGCGCCGCCGAGCGCCTGATTAACCAACGAACCGCAATCGTGGCCGGAACACTTGCGGCAGTCTCGCCGTTTTTCATCTACTATGCCCAGGAGTTGCGGGTCTACTCGCTGCTGGCCTTTGTCACCTGCGGAAGCCTGATCACCCTGTAACGGGCCACCACCTGCGGCGGGCGGAAGTGGTGGGC
>JAJDCN010000221.1 GCA_029260815.1 Planctomycetota bacterium | reverse complement strand
GCTGTTGGCGTTGCCTTCGGTTCGCAGCTCGCTGACGTCCTTCTTCAAAAACAATTCGAGCATTTTTACGGTATCGTCAATGCGCTTTTCATTTTCCTTGGCGTGGGCGAGATTGCCCGTCAATTCCTCCTTCAGACGATCCTGATCCACCCGAATCTTTTCGATATGCGTGAGGAGCGTGTCCGGTCCAAGCCGATTCACCAGCCCCTCCACGGTATCCAATCCCTTCTCCACGCCTGTTACCGCGATTCCCATTTCCTTGACCCGGCCACTCAAGAGCGCGACGGTTTCACTCAGGGGTTCTTGGGCCTTCCATTGCTTGACGAAAAGCTCCGGCGAACCTAACACGTCCGCAAAGTCCTTGAGTTTTTGGATCTCTTTTCGCATACCGTCCACGTCGATTGTTCTTTGCGCCACTTCCATTGCGACCAGGCGCTTTTCAAGGAGGTCAAACACTTCTGCCCGCTTTCGCTCCTCCACTTCTAGCTTAAAGGTAAGTTCCCTTATACGATTTTCTGAGACCTCCATATCGTCCTTGCTCTGATCCTGACAAGCAGAAATCATCACGGTTAAGACCCATAGACACAAGCATAGGGATATTCTTGAGCTCTTCATGGTACTGTCCTCCGATTCGCCCATCCAGGCGGATCACGCCGGCGGCCTTGACTTTACAAAGAGAAAACACTGGAAATATTAACGCTCTCCTTATTGCATAACTATAGCGTCGAGATCCCCCTCGGGACCCAAGAATTGGTACGGAGCGTTGCACCTCGCATGCAGGCTCCCACGCCACACAATGCCAAGTGCGATCCGACATTGAACAAGCATTGAGATCCATTGGGCGGCGATACTGCGTCCGGGTGGGCGGAAACCGGTGATACGGCGACTCCCTGGGAAAAACGTTAAACGGCGGGGTGGAGCCCATGGATAGGCCCGGAAGTCCGCCCCCCGCCGAACGGGACCGCCGGGACATCCGAGGATCATTCTAAAATCTATCTTCATGATGCGTGAGCGAAAGGCTCCAGTCTACAGTTCAAGTGGTTAAGGCGATTCCCTTGCTTAAACTGTATCACATCTGAGCGCACGCGGTGCGTACCGCATGCGGACTCTATACGTATGGTGTGTGAATGGGCTTTGAATCCGGGGCTAGGAGGCTCCCGGCATCCACCGGTAGCCCTTGGCTTTGTGGGATTCGATTCTCTGCTGAAGGGCTTCGGGCAGGGCCTTGATGGCATGATCCGGGCGGGCATATTTAGCATGGGGGGTCTTTAGCTGCTTGCCGGGAAGCCAGGCCCCGGGATATTTCAAAAGAGCTTTGATGATTTGAAGACCGCGCTCCGTAACATCATGCCACTGGCCGTCGGCGTACACTTGAAGGCGTTTCTCGTCATACTCTCCTTCGTCTGGGGAGCCGTCCGACTTGAAATCCGAAGAAGGACCAACGTCAAAACCGAGCGCATAGTCTTTCCACTCATGGAACAGGGCAACAACCATATCTTCATCACAGAGGTTTTCAATCGTTGCGTAGAATCCATTTTTATCGAGGGCCAAGATGATATTGGCGACGCCGCTTAACGGAGCCGGGTGCAACTTCAGATCGCCCGCCAATGTCCCGTTGCCCTGGGGCGTCGCCGTGGGCTGATAAGGCATCGTATTGCGGTCACACAGCTGCATCTGCAGTGCGACCTGGTTGATCACGAACCCCAGGGGATCCAATACTTGCTTTCGCGTATCCGCCCTCATCGGGTGACCATTCGACTTTCCCGAAAAGATCGCGATAAAGTCGTCAATGGCCTGACAAAACACTTCTGCTAGTACGTTACGGTCGCTTGGGTCTTCGAGAGACTCCGAGCCTTGAGAAGCTCTTGGATAAGATTTCAGCAAGCCCGATAATTCAGCTAATGGATTGGATGCGCCCATGTTTGTTTCCCCTGAAGCGATTGTTAACTTTTTAGCGGTCTAATTCCGTAAAAGATTAAATGTTCTGAAACAACCTCGAATCTTCCATCAGTTGAACCATGCCCATTCATAAAACCAATGCGTATCTCTGAGACCCCCGATAAGCCCTTAGGCTACTACGGCGGCTCCCATCGCACGATTCTAACAAAGGCAAAGCGCGCCATTGATCTCAAGCCCCACGGAAGATATTTCTTATATCAATAATAATACCACATATAACAAGAGAATAATGTATTTTATGTGTATAAAGTGCGTCATTAATATCCAACGACTTTGTGAGTAGTAACTTATGAAGCGACAAAAATGTTATTAGATTTGAATATCAGCCTAAATCCTATGCTTTCCGGCGTCATCGCATGCGCATCGCGCGCATGAACAACCCTAATAAGTTTCAAATCTTTAGAGGGCTTGTATGGCTCTATGTATGCATATGCCCATCGCCCTTATGGGCCCTGCGCTTCTATACCCCATAGCTGGAGCACGGCTTCAACCAAAGAGAGCAGATGTCAAGAGCTCTGGGTCTTGCGACTGCACACATCATGGTCTCCCTATTCGTTGGGTACCTCCCTTTCCCCCGCACCCGATACGTTCGGGCAACGTACGCCATCCGTCCGGAAACCAGTTTGGTTGGGTATACTAGTTAACGAAAGCCTGTTTTGCGTAGCCGAGGGCAACGATAATCGCTTTATTTACAGCGGTTATGGAATTGAAGAATACCTTTTACAATGGGGGAGGACGATGAAGATCATGCTTAAACTGGGCGCATTCGCTCTCGTGTTTCAGACCATCACGGCTTGTGGCGATAACCACTCCGCCCCGGAGACACAACAAGAGCTATTAAGCCCCGCCGTCCTTGCGAAAGCACAAATGACGGAGAACCATCGCCGTTTAACCGACAATCAGTCCCACGACTTCTACCCCTTCATAAAAAATGGCAGAATTGCCTGGCAGAGGGATATCGACGGCGTCCATGAGGTGGTCGTTTACGACACGGCAACTTCTACCGAGACCGTATTAACCAGTGACAAGGCTTGGCACGATTGGAACGCAACCCTAGATGGAGAAGTCGTGGCTTGGTATGGAACCGGCGTCCAGGACGGCTCCATCAATGAGATCTTTGTGCAGACACCCCAAAAAGGGCGTGTTCAAGTTACCCACGCAGGCTCGGCTGAAGGGATGGGGCACGGATTTTTTGATCCGATTGTTTCCGGCCAAAAGGTTGTTTGGTACGGCTCCGATGGTACCAAGGGGGCTGAGATCTACCAACTCGACCTTGCCGATGGCAAGCTAACGCAAATCACCGATAACGATAGCCCTGATATCACGCCCGTAATCTTCGGAGATACGATTGTCTGGTGCGGTTTTGACGGCTCTGACCAGGAAATCTACTTCCAGCGCGGCGGCGGCAACGTCAGGCAGATCACAGATAATGACACCATGGATCTCAACCCGGCCATCGACGGAGACTATATTGTTTGGCAAGGCCGCGATCGTGTCGATGGGGACTTCGAGATCTTTCTGTACGAGATCGGAACCGGGCGAATCATGCAGTTGACCGCGAATGAGGAATTGGACATGGATCCCTCGATTTCGGGCACGCACGTGGCTTGGTCTGGTAAACAAGGCGGCGACTATGAAATCTTCCTGTACGACCTCGCCACCCAAACCCTCGAGCAGGTAACCACGAACGATCAAGATGACTTTCACGCAGCCATCCATGGCAATCTGTTAGCGTGGGACTCTTCGCCTGACGAAGCCGACTCTGAAATTTTTACAGCCACCATTTCAGCCAAGTAGGCATTCGATATGAAGACACAGAATAAAATGCTCACGATTGCGATCATAATCGGTTCCACCGCCGCAGTCGCCATCGCTTTGTCGTCTAGGGGGCTTGACAACGCGAAAAGCAACGTAGCCATTGCACGGGAATCACCCCCTTCCAAATCAGTTCAACAACAAATGGGAAAACAGCCCGAAAAAGCCGAGAGTCGTTTGAATCCTACGGATCAAATGACCATCGCGATCACCGGGGCACTTCGCGGTCAGTTGGACAACTGCAAGTGCCCCGGCAAGAAATACCAATCTCTGACCCGGCTTGCCACCATGGTGCGCCGAACGGCGTCTCCCACGACCCTGCTTGTAGACACCGGAAATGTTCTAGAGTCCGGTGCCACCTACAACGCCGCACGCTTCCAATATCTCCTACGGGCTTACCAATCCCTTGGTTATAACGCCATTGCACTGGGAACCGAAGAGGCCAATCTGGAGATCTCACAACTGAAAGAAGTCGTCGGTAGTTTCGAGCCTCTGTTCGTCGCGACCAACCTGCAGGGATTTCGAATCCCCCGTTATCGAAAAGTTCGCGTAGGAGAGCGTATGGTCGCAATCGTAAGCGTAGCCGATCGCATGGTCCAGGGAGCGGCCGCTTTGATGCCGCCCATGGAAGCGCTTGGAGCGATTATGCCGCAATTGGCCCAGGAATCCGACTTCATTATCCTTATTGGTTCCCTTCAACAACCGCTCATTGAGAAGATCACAAAAGCGTTCCCGAAAATCAAGCTTCTCATCACAACGGACGATAAACCACAGGCTCATTCCCGACCAACGGTCCGTTCCAAGGAGACCACGATTGTATTCTCCACCGGGAATGTCCGCTTGAAGCTCCTGCAATTGAGTCTTCGTATGGAGAAAGGCTCTGACCGTATAGCTGGGCTGAACTACACAATCACCACCCCTGACGCTCAAACTCCCGAAGACGCAGAAGTGAGCCTAATCGTAGAGCAGTACAAAAAGCATGAACAGAGAAGGGTTCAGGCTCTAGAGCGGCACAGTAAAATTGGCAACTAAAGCCTTTGTTGATCAGCGATAGCATCTGAGACACAAAATGAGCGATAGCACTGTTACATCTATCAATCCTTCAATTGTACTGATAGCACCGCCCGGCGTCGTTTCGTCTAGTTGCTATCGGAATTCCTATGCCGCATACGAAGCCATGAAGTCGATTCGCATGTGCTTGACGTAATATCCTAAGCCCACGTATTCAGAAAGGACTAAAAGCCCTGAAAATCGTCTTCAGGGCCTTTTTGTGCCTTACTATGTTAGTCATCGCACTTTAGAAAGGAGAATGGAATGTCACAGAGTGAACTTGCAACGGATCCGGGTAATGCGGTTGACCAAGAGACAGATCTACTTGCCGTAGTACAGGTGTTTTGTCAGCCGGTCTTCAACGACAGAGGTGAAGATGCCACTGTGCCGCATCGCCGCCTGTTCAAACAGCAGGTACAGCAGATCATGGAGCATGCACTTGAAGAAGTCCACAAGGAAACCATGTCACTGAAGGAAGCCGAATCATTCTTTGTCTTGCTTCAGGAAATTGATCGACGCATTATGAATTGCCCCGCTATCGCTGCAAACAACTACCTGTGCCGCTTTTCTCGAGGCGTCAATTTTTCTCAAGCTCGGCATGAGTTACAGCAGTTTTCTGTTTTTGCGATTCACTTTGATATTGCTCAAGCCAAACTTGTTGCCAACGCGCCAACACGCGAAATCTACACAAAGCGTCTTCAGGTGCTACTCAACGAAAAAGGGATCCCATACAAGAACGGGTTTGAAGGCGAGCTAACAGGGCTATGGGATGAACACAACATTCATTTTACATGGCTTGAACAGATGGCAGACGGGCTCGAGCTTAGCTTTGAAGATATTGGAAAGATTTGGATTGCCAACGAGGGTACGAAGGCATTCGTCTACACCGTCTTCACGCACTACGCATCCACTAATTCAAACATTGCAACCGGAGCAGCCTTTGGAATTGAAACCTGGGCGGCAAACGCTCTATGGAAGCAATGGATTGACGGCATGGAAAAGCTCAACATTTCCCTGGAAAACCCCGTTCCTCTCGGCTACTTGACGCACCACGATACCGAAGAACGACATCATTCACAGGCCACTCTCTTCGAGCTCTTCGCGCAATTCCGCGGAGTTTCTTTTGACAAGGAACTTTTCTTTCGTGGTGCTTCAAATGTTCTGACAAAAGGCATACAAGTCTACTACGAATCGCAACTGGAAACCATGCCGCACAGAGATGCAACCTGGCCCATGATCGCGTGCGGCTAATCTGAGGGAATGCCATCGATCTCCTATCCATATAACCTGGCGATATAGCACAGCTCCTCTGAACGGTTCTGTCATATGGCTGCGGGTGTCCGTTTCGCCAAGAGCGAGGATGACAGCATAACGATGTTCATCGCTCAGCTCTTCTGAGACCAACGCCCACTTTTGGTGTTTTTCGTATTCCTCGGAGCACATCAACGCGATTCTCTCTCTTGCGGCACTACAAATATAAAGAATCTGCTGTATACATTTGTCCGAGTGCATTTGCGCCACTCTGGAGGCCGCTTTGGGATAGGCCTCTTCTCCGAGCCCCAACAGTGCGCGTAAGGCGTTCAGATATGCAGCGCCGTCCCCTCTTCTCAAAGCATCGTCGATTGAATTCAGTGTCGCCTTGATCCGGCTGCCTATGTCGGATGCCTCGTCTTCCTCTTTCGACAAATAGCTGAACGAGAGATGCTCGGATTCGGCTCTTGCTGTTTTGATTGATTCCAGCAGCGTCCGATACCTGGCTTGGAGTTCGCGGACTTCTTCAAGATCCAAGGAATTTATCACCGCCGCCGCACCGGTGACCGTGGTGATTGCTAGGATTAATACAATTATCAGGTTACGGTTAGAAGGTTTATCCATATCTACCTTAACGGGAAAGTCTCATTTTAACATCAGAGGTTTAGCACCCTCAAGGGCGAGTCAGGCGCACACCCGAGAGTCGTCACCAGCACAAGAAGGACCAAGGCAGGGGCGGGGATTGGGATCATACGCATGGCATTACCTCCTCCCGCAGTCTAGTTTTATATGCTCAGCCCCAAGCATCAATTCGGAGGCGAGTTAGTCCCGATCCGCTTTTGTACGCTGGCAGAGTCGGACGACTTCGTTGAACTTGTTCTGCAATGCGTATTCCAGCGCGGTTTTTCCATCGTTGTCTTTCGCTTCCACGCTCGCTCCTGCCTCCAGAAGCGGCGCTATCAGTCGCAGAACCTTTTCCTCGCGCCCAGACCAGATCGCCTCGTGCAGGGGGGTTCGTCCTTCCCGGCCTTTTGCGTTGGCGTCAGCCCCGTTGGCCAGCAGCAATGCCGCGGTTTCCGCACGGCCAGCGGAGACGGCACTGTGCAGGGGCGTGGTTCCGTCGTCGGCTTTTGCGTTGACATGAGCGCCGTTGGCCAGGAAGAGCTTGGCCAACTCGATATGGGTAAACGACGCCGCGCTGTGCAGTGCCGTCCAACCACCTTTCACTGTAGCGTTCACATCGGCCCCGCTCTCCACGAGAAAGACGGCCTCGTTGGTGTTGTGCATCCCGATCGCTCGGTGTAACGCTGTATGTCCCTCCTGGCTGGTGGCGTTGATATCGGCGCCGTGTTCCAGGAGAAGCGTGGACACCTCCTGGCTTCCGCAATAGGCGGCCCCGTGCAGGGGCGTGGATCCTTCTTTGTTCCGTGCATCCACTTCGGCACCCTGCTCAAGCAGAATCCGGGCCACGGCCACGTACCCTCGGTTCGCCGAGTAATACAGAGGCGTGGTGTCGTACGAGTCCCGCGCGTCGACCGGGACCTTGTTCTTCAACAGAAGCTTCACCACGTCGTCACTGCCGCTCATGGCGGCGCAGTGCAATGGCGTCGACCCGGAGTTGTGCTCGGCGGTTGCGTTCAGGCCTTTGTCCAGCAGGAATTCGGCGCGCGCCGCATCACCCCCAAAGGCGGCATAGTGCAGCGCCGTGTACCCGCCCTCGTCGGTGGCTTCGATGGAGGCTCCCGTTGCGAGCAGCCGGTCGACCACGTCGGCGCGGTTGCCTCCGAGGGCCAGCAGGAGCGGCGTGTGTCCGCCGATGCTGCGGGCCTCGATCTTGGCGCCGCGCTCGAGCAGGAGCCTTACGATGTCGTCGTGACCCGCCTCGGCGGCTGTGTGTAACGGTGTAGCCTCCCCCGCCGTACCCGCATCGTCGCCCGGGAAATGTCGGCTGGCTTTCGCGTTCACATCGGCCCCGCGATCCAGGAGGAGGGCGGCAATCTCCACGTGGCCATAGGTCACCGCTTCATGCAGCGGCGTACAGAGATAGTTGGCATGCTCGACCAAGGCGGGCTGGGCGGCCGCCATCTTCTGGACCTGCGGCAGGTCTCCGGCACGGATCGCCTCGAAAAACCGTTGCTCTTCATTTTCCGTTCGGGCGGCGGGAGGCTCCGGGATCGGCTCCTCGGCTGGGGGCGTAGGTTCTTGTGAGCACGTAAGCTGCAAAAAGACGGCAACCGCTGTCAGGATCAACACTTCAGCTCGGCTCGGCTTAGGCATGACGGTCCTCCGCGTAGGGTCCCGGTGGCTAGGTCCGGCTAGGGACTGACCCAGACTGCGACGAAGGCCATGGTCACCGCGAAAGCCAAAACGCTCTTCATCATCACTTAGCCCCCCTTTGCTTCACCACCTCGTAGCGCACAGGTAGGGATTCCCCCTCCTCTTTGTTAGACGCCCTTGGGCACCAAAGGTTCCCATGAAAACCGAGATTTCCCAGATGAACTTGACCCCTCCCCGGATTTAGTGCCAGCCTCAAGTAGGAGCTTGGCCGCCTCGTTCTGATCCGTCGCGCCGTATTCACGGAGTAAAGCGGCCATTTCCTCCTTTTGTGCCAACTGAAGTGGCGTCTGGCCAGCCTTGTTCACCGCACGGATATCGACCCTATGCGTGAGGAGAAGCCGGACGGCTTCGATGTTTCCACTGGCGACGACGCGGTGAAGTGTGGTGTTGCCCTGAAGATTCGCTCGATGTGGATCGGTTCCTCGTTCCAACAACAACTTAAACATCGGAAAACCCCCGGACGACGTGGCTTGGTGTGGCGGTGTGTATTCTGCATTGTCTACCGCATTGATCGCGGCTCCGTGGGCCAGGAGCGTCTCTACACTCTCGACTGATTGTGTGGCGGCA
>JAJDCN010000023.1 GCA_029260815.1 Planctomycetota bacterium | reverse complement strand
AAAAACGGAAAAACGCCTTTACACAGAGCCGCCTCGAGCGGGGACGTCAAAAAGGCCTCTCTTCTCATAGAGGCAGGGGCGGATCTCAATGCCAGAAGCAAATGGAAAAAAACGCCACTAGGAGTTGCCCTTGGCCAACGGAAATTTCCAAGGGTGGCTTTCCTTCGCGAAAAAGGTGGGATTGAGTAGCTCCTTGCAATACTACCTATGCAAAAACTCAAACGACGAGAAAGCTAAAGCCTGACATTGGATTACGATCGCTAAAACCTGGAAATCGACAAGGTTTTGGAAGTCCGATTTGATAAGCCAGTCCAAACTCCGCCTCATTATATTAAGTATTCTTTTCATCTCTCTCTGCGCGTTTTCCGGTGTCGCCTTCGGCCACGCCGACCTGTGCAAAAACTCAAAAACCGAAAGATTTGAAAACAGCCCCTACGGGTTTGAGTGGGACTACCGGGACCGGTTGACCCAGGTCAATGACGGGTTCGCCACCGTCTACGGAGACTACACCTACGACGCATTGGGCCGCCGGATCAAGAAGGTCGTCAGCAGCGTCACCACCCAGTACACCTACGACGGGTGGCAGGTACTCCAGGAGCGGGACGGCTCGGAGAACGTGATGCGCGAGTACGTCTACGGCAACGGGATCGACGAGCCGTTGCAGATGACCGTAGACGAGAACTACGCGGGCAACATCGACGGGGACGGCGATGCCACCGAGATCTTCACGTTCATCTACCACCCCAACGCCAACAGCAACGTGATGTACATCACCATGGGCACCTCCAGTGCCGGCGACGCCTTCCGCAACGCGGGGAACACCGCCAACCTGGCCGCAGGAGCGGTGGTCGAGAGCTATACGTACGACCCCTTCGGCCGGACCAAGATCTTCAACGACGCGGGCACGGACATCACCAGCACCGGCTCCCGCATCGGCAACCCGTACATGTTCCAGGGAAGACGCTGGGACCCCGAAAGCGAACTCTACCACTTCCGCAACCGCTACTACGACCCCGAGGCGGGACGCTTCATCTCAAGAGACCCGTCGGGCTTCGTCGACGGCCCCAACCTCTACGCCTTCGTCAACAACAGCCCCATCAACTGGGTCGATCCGATGGGGTTGCGCGCGATGACCGCAGAGGAAGCGGCGCTAATCCAAGGGAAGGTTGGTGAACTTGGGAAACTTAGCGCGGACATTATTTGGCATATAAATATGGCCAACCTTGCATCCGCAGCAGCGGCGAGCAGTTTGGCAGAAGCTGCTAACGCAACAGATCCTGAGGAAGCACAATTTTTCTCGGAATGGGCGGCCGGTTTAGCGAAAGGTGCTACTGATTTCAAGCAAGAATTAGCTGCGCTGAGAGCGAATGAAGAGATGCTCAGCGCTCAGGTTGATCAATTTTCAGGTGCTATCGATGCATTGCTAGACGAAGCAGAGCTAGACGTTGTCTTTGGCGAAACGACTGTTGCAGACGCAGAAATGGCTAATTTGGCATCTGTTAATGCGCTTGCAGATGAAATTGGACAAGAAGTTGCAGGGGAAACTCAATTAGATGGCATGCAATTAAGTTTAGATGTGGGAGGGTTAATACCAGTAGTGGGCATTTTTGCTGATCTTTCGAATGTGGGAGTAAGCTTACATCGTGGTAATATAGGAGATGCATTTCTAAATGGTGTGGCTGCGATTCCAATAGCGGGTCAACTTTCAAAGGGATCTCAGCTTGCTTTAAAAACAGTGGACAAAATCGCAGACGCCAGAAGAATAGGTGGACGAGCATTACTTAGTGTAGTAAAAAATAGAAAATTAAAAGGGGCTATTGACGCTCTATATCGGACAACGGATAAATTTCCGGGAGGAACCGCAGCAGCGATTCGACATACAAAACGTACAGGACAATTAGTTGGTGGTTCTGATCATATTATTAAAGGTATGCAACGGCGAACTCAGCTTATGAAGCTAATAAGAGGAGGTGGCCTTAACCTGAACGATAAGGCCATTGCTATAAAAGAAGCCAAAAAACTTCAAAACGCTCTGTCGGGTTTATAAGAAGCAGAATGAAAAAGATGTCAATTGCTGAAAGCGTGGAAAGCTTAGTTCAGGAGTGCTCTTTGCTTGTGGGCGAGCAAGCCAGCACTGTTGATTCCATGAAGCTGGATCCATGCGCGTGTTTTACTCAATTTTCAATGACGTTAGGGCGTGTTTTACTTGAGCCCAATCCAGATGCTTCTGCAGTAGACAATGCGTTTAAGCTTCTAAACACTCTTGCTAAAGAAGGTGACTCTGAGGTCATAAATGCCCTATCTTCAATAGTGTTCCCCGAACTTGTCAGCGACCCACACGTGATTGATCTTTGTCAGCAGAAGCTTTCTTCAAACGCGCGATGCTTATTTGACGATGCCCTTAAACGAAGCAAGAGTGAAAGGACTTTTGTCTTGTCGGAATCTAGCGACAGCGCTTGCAAACGAGCAGTTAAGCTCTTGTTTGAAAACCTTCCAGAATATTATCACTACCTCACTGAGCATTGGGAAGAAGACCCACTAAAAGAAGACCAGCCTTATATAATATATGGGACTCTTGTTAGTTTTGTAGAAGAGGCGGCCTCCCGACTGGAAAACATGCGAGAGCTCGTTGCGCAAATGTGCGGAATTATCAACGCTGTTGCTAGTTGGCGTCATCCAGCAACAGACGATATGCTAAGATGTGAAGTTTTTGAAGCTTTAGCATGTTCGGAGATACTTAAAAGTCAAGTGTCGAAATTTCTTTCTGTAAGAGCTTACGCTATGCTAAAGGATCATTGAAAAGTCGTTTTCGGTCGGTTTTCAGCGAGAGGCATCGCTGGAAATCAACCGCTCGCTAAAACCTAGAAATCGACAAGGTTTTGGAAGTCCGATTTGACAAGCCAGTCCAAACTCCATCTCATTCCATTAAGTATTCTTTTCATCTCTCTTTGCGCGTTTTCCGGTGTCGCCTTCGGCCACGTCGACCCGCGCAAAAACTCAAACACCGAAAAACCTGAAAACAGACTTTGGCAGCTTTTGGAAGCTGATTTTCATGAAGATGCTCACGGAAATCTCTTTACAAAAACGCCTCAAAACGTGCACAAACGTGTCCGAATCATGCTCAATCGTGCCGAAACGTGTACGAAGTGTGTCTTGGGCGTGTATGGCTCAAGCTCAAAAGTAAAGAGGTTTTGCGCCGCTGGATTGGGCGCCGGCGTGTCGCCGGCGTGGACGACCGCGTGGACGGTGGCGCAGGTGACGGCGCGGACGGCGGCGCCCCACCGGTGGTGGCTGCGATGTGGGCTGGACCGTATACGACAGCGTGTCGGTGGCGTGGGCGGTGGCGCTGCCACCGGCGCTGCTGGCGGTGTGTTCGTGGCATTGGCGCAAGCGTTGCCGCAGGTGAGTCGGCGGTATGTCGCCGGTGTGGACGGTCGCGGTGCCGGGAGCGTATACGGGGGTGGATCACCGGCGTGGGCTGCAGCGTGGGCGAGAACGGTGCCTGGGGTGTATACAGGGGTGGGTCAACGGCGTGGGCTCTGGAGTGTTCCCTGGCGCGGGCAACGGCGCGGGTGGCGGCGGGTCGATGACATCGGCGCC
>JAJDCN010000220.1 GCA_029260815.1 Planctomycetota bacterium | reverse complement strand
GCCTGGATGATGTCCACGGTGGAGCCTTATTACCAATTCCATCGAGGCGCGTTTGATGTAGGTCCACAGTTTAAGACCGCCATCCGCGCGTTGTATGACGCAAAGGCGAGATATCTGGATGACCAAATAAACAAACTGATGACCTACATGCGCCAGGAAGGAATTTTGGATAACACGGTGCTCATTGTTATGAGCGACCACGGCGAGAGTTTTGGCGAAAACCGGGTCCTGTGGCACCTGCCCGCGATGTACAACAGCTTGATCCACGTTCCGCTCATCGTCCGATACCCGCCGCGTGTGCCGGCTGGAAAAAGGGTCGACCGGATCGTGCAGGCGATCGATGTCTTTCCGACGCTGGAGGACCTCTTCGCTATTCGGCTCGATGCAGGGGCGGATCAGCGTTTCGGCTCGTCTCTGTTCGAAGGGGGAGAGGACGACCGACTTGTCATCTCCCAAATCGTTGGCATCCCCCAGCCAAGCCTGCGGGCCTCGCTACGGATGATGAAAACCCGGCTTGACAGGCAAAAGCTGGAAGCCAAACCGAAGACGCCTCACGATGCCTTTCGGACGTCTCTGGGCAACCGCTGGCGAAGAGCCAATCCGGCCATCGCCGAAATCCTCGACCAGCTTGCCGCTGTGGACATGACTACCGAGGGAGGCCAAGATCAACTGGAGAGGATTGCCAAACGTATTGAAAGCAATCCGCCCCTGCGATCCTGCTTGTGGACCGCACGCGTCGCTGTGCTGGATGGGCGCTGGAAATACATCTGGCGCGCTTTTGAAAAGGATAGTTTGTACGATCTCCGTGCGGATCCCGGTGAAGAGAATGACCTCATCGACATCAAGCCGAAGTTGGCCAAGGAATTGTACGGCAAGCTGGCCGCGCGCTTGGCCCAATTTGAGCCCGCCGACATCACCCAACCGATCCCGGATTCAGACGAACAATCCAAAGGGCCGTTGCCCGGTTACATTCGCTGATAATTTTCTTGACTTCCCTGGAAGCGACGGACATAATGCCCAAATTAGGGCTGGTGGTTGCCAGGGGAAAGGTTCCCCACGCCACCAGCGAATCGGTTTGGCAACCGAGTTCGTTTGCAGCTGCCCAGGTCGCCCGCACCTGTGAGTGTTGAACACTTCACCCCGGCGGATCGTCACCTTGGATCTTACGCTTGCGAATCCAGAGTGCTGATTGCTGAAGGAGCCTAGATTATGGCATCAGGCAAAGTAAAGTGGTTTAACGACTCCAAGGGTTTCGGTTTCATCGAAGCCGAAGACGGGACCGACGTGTTTGTCCATCACAGTGACATCCAAGTCGAAGGCTTCAAGTCCCTTGCCGAAGGCGAGGCCGTTACCTTCGAGATGACCCAGGGCAATAAAGGCCCGAAGGCTGTCAACGTGACCAAAGGCTAAACGCCCGACATCGCGAACACAAAACGCCGCCCCAAAAGGGCGGCGTTTTTTTATAAGGTGCTCGAGCAAACGAGCCACATGGAGCGCGCTGTTTCAAAACTTTGAATTCAATAACAAGCAGAAAAGTGTTTTATTTGGTCTACTTCTGCGCAAGCACGCAAAACCACTGATAGAACAAAAAGTCATTGCCCCGGTTCGGATGGATGTTAATATGCCGACGTCACTCGTTTTATAAAAACATCGTTCCGGGATTTTCTTTCGGGAGACGCGCGATGGACTTAACGAATCTATCCCATGAATCCTTGGATGGTTTCATGGAAAAATTGCTTGGAACCCTGGACGGAATGGACTCGGTGGAAGCCGCTTGTATCAATCTGTCCAGAAGCATGTATGAGCAATGCATCCATCAAGGCGCACAAAGCCTTGTCTTATCCCGGGTGTTTCGATCGATCGCCTTCGATCAATTGCCAGCCGAGATCAAGGAAGCGGCCGACCAGGCTGTTGGCGGTTCCGCAAAAGACGAGGATCGTTTCCTCGTGTTGCTGGGCACGTGGGGCAAGGAGGACGCTTGGCGGGATCGCAAGTCCTCCGCGGGGCACAAGGCCATTCCCCTCGATCCCTCTGTCGTGAAAACTATCCCCATGCTCTCGCGGGCCATTCAACAGATCGGCCTTGATCTTGGGATCGAGACCGAATCGAAAGATCCTTCCGGGCTCGGTATTGCGGGTGTCTCCGGCGCTTTTGGCGTGTTTCACGTGGAGACGGCCCCACATTCTCAATACATTCCGGCCCAGGAGGGGTTTGTCATCCCCTACGGCGTTCAATCCGTGCTCGGGTCGGGAGCCCGTCTGCCAAATGGTGAAATCGCCCTGTATATCAGCTTTTCATGCCATACCATCCCTGAGAGTTCGGCTGTTTATTTCTCATCCATGATGGTTGAGTTTTGCAGACGAATACAGGCTTTATCCACCCATGTCTTCTCCTGAAAACTTCATTGCGTTTTGTTGAGGTTCCTCATGACAAATACAGCCGACTCTGTGGAGAAGTTCAAGAAGCAATTGGACCAGGAGCGCGAGCTTCGCACCGAATTGGAACAACGCCTGGAAGCGACTCAGAACGAGGCCGAGCAGATCCAAAAGGGCTATTGGGAAGTTCATCATCGCGCCGCACACGCATTTGTCGACCTCACCAACACACAACGAGAACTGGAAGCCACTGTCGAGCAAAGCAACGCACTGGCCAAAGCCGCCGGTGTTGCCAACACCGCCAAGAGCGAGTTTCTCGCCAACATGAGCCACGAAATTCGAACCCCCATGAACGGCATTATTGGAATGGCGGAGTTGCTTCTGGACACTGACTTAACAGCCGAGCAGCGAAAATATTTGACGATCGTCAGTCAATCAGCGGACTCTTTAATGGGGATCATTAACGACATCCTCGACTTTTCAAAGATCGAGTCCGGAAAAATGATCCTGGACCTTGTCGACTTCAATCTGCGTGACCTGGTCGATTCAGCGCTCAAACCGCTTGTCTATCGCGCCCACGAAAAAGGACTCGAGATCATCTGCTCTGTGGCCCCTGATGTGCCCGGGACCCTGGAGGGGGACCCCGGCCGTTTACGGCAAGTCCTTGTCAACCTTGTTGGGAACGCCATCAAGTTCACCCAAAAGGGTGAACTTAAGCTTAGCGTCGAAGTGCAGTTGCAGACCGAGGACCAGGTCGTATTGCATTTCGCCGTTTCGGATACCGGCATCGGCATCTCGAAAGAAAAGCAGGCGCTCATTTTCCGAGCCTTTCACCAAGCAGACGGTTCCGTCACGCGTGAATACGGTGGAACGGGCTTGGGTCTGACTATCTGCCGCCAGTTAATAGAGTTGATGGAGGGGCAAATCGAGCTGGAAAGCGAACTGGGCAAGGGTAGCACCTTCCATTTTGACATTGGTTTTGGATTCTCAAAGAAGCCGATGCAGAGTTAACGCCCTGCCCCTAAAGCTCTTGCGGACCATCCTCTTCCGTGCGTGACCTCGGTCCAAAAAGGGTTGTGTTTTTGTGGAAACGTGACGTAAGCTTCGTTACCGTTGCGCGACCAATTACGGTAACTTCTTTCAAACCGCACCCTGTTAGGGAGAAAATGCATTGGCACTCAACGAAAAGCAAAATGAGCTATGTTCCCAGAGCCAGTGGGATTTTTCGGATCTCAAGGCTCTCTTTCTCAACTGTACCCTGAAGAAATCGCCGGAGATTTCCCACACCGAAGGCCTTATGAAAACATCCCGCACGATTATGGAAAAAAGCGGCGTCCAGGTAGAGACGCTCCGTCCCGTGGACTTTAAGATCGCCTACGGCGTCTACCCGGATATGACCGAGCAGGGATGGGATTACGACGACTGGCCACCGATCTATGAGAAGGTCAAGGCCGCGAACATCTTGATCCTCGGCTCGCCGATCTGGTTGGGCGAGAAATCGTCCGTATGTACGCAGGTTATCGAACGACTCTACTCCACCTCCGGCGACCTGAACGAACACGGGCAATACGCTTACTACGGGCGCGTCGGCGGCTGTCTGATCACGGGCAACGAAGACGGCGCCAAACACTGTTCCATGAACATCCTCTATTCCCCCCAGCATCTGGGCTACACCATCCCGCC
>JAJDCN010000219.1 GCA_029260815.1 Planctomycetota bacterium | reverse complement strand
CGATCACGCTCTCCGCTTCGCTGTTGTCGGGGTCCGAGGCTCCGCCAACCTGTGTCATCGGTGGCATGGCCGCCCATTGGGTCGGGGTTGGCTGGGTTTCCTCGGTTCGGAATTGTAATACGAGTGGGTCTTCTACACGTGTGGCTCCGGACGGGAAAGAGCCGCCGGGTATCGACAGACATCCGGTCGTAAGACCGGTCAGCGTAAGGACCACGAGAGATTGGAGCGCACGGCTTGCTTTGTATTTGGTTTTCATAAAGGGACAACCTCCTCTTCCTGATTTCCGGTATACGTAAGATCCCACCGAAGCCATCGGGCATGATACAACCACGCCGGCTTGGGGCAGGGTAATGAAGGATGCAGAATCGGTCAGGAAGGGCTAGATCGGGACCTTGTCCGGTGGATCGGGAAATACGCGGTTTGGAGTGGAACGATTGTGAGCCGTGGTGGACATCTTCGGTGGGGGATCCAGTTGGGCCTTGGATGCTGGGAGATACTGGGGGCCCAGGGGCTTGGTCTGTACCGAATCTCCCTCCGCTCCGCGGCTGGAACACTGCGCCTTCAGCAAGAGGCCCTCGGTCTCAGGGGACGCCGGAAGGACGCGAGCCTGGGGCTTTTGTGCAGCGGGGAAACAGCAGCAATGGGTCCGACAGATTTCAGCTGTTTTGCACCCGCACTCGTGTCCGGCGCAGGGAAAGTCGGTCACTGCTGCCGGCTCGGTCTCGGTCGTCATGCGGTGGAGCGCGATCCACGCCAGGTTTGTACTGGCCAGCAGGTAGAAACCTGCGAGTGCAAGGATGGCGCTGCGTCGAAGAAAATGAAATCTACGCATGGTTGTCCGGATTGCCCCATTTGTGTCAGGCTCGGCGCCGAGGGCGCCGCAGAGCTGTCACAATACACAACCGCGCGAATTAGTTCAAGCCTTTTCGGCGGCGCGGGTCTTTAGCTTCTTGTACAGGGCCGCGTACTTTTGCGCTGAGACGCGCCAGGAGAAGTCGTGGCGCATGCCGTTTTGCATCAGGCGGGTCCAGGCCGGCTTGTCCCGGTACAGTTCAAACGCTCGTGCCAGCGCGTCCAGCATCGCAGCCGGCTCGAATGCGTCGAAGACGAACCCGTTGGCCAGACCGCTCTGCAGTCCCTCCGGTGTGTAGTCGACCACGGTGTCGGCCAAACCGCCGGTGTTGCGTACAATCGGCACCGCGCCGTAGGCCAGGGAATACATCTGGTTGAGCCCGCAGGGTTCGAACCGGGACGGCATCAAGTACAGGTCGGAGCCGGCTTCGATTTCGTGGGCCAGCCGGTTGTTAAAACCGATATGGACACAGATGCGGCTGGAAAATTGTCGCTGCAGTTTCTTAAAGAACTTCTCATAGGTTCCGTCGCCGTTGCCGAGCAGGACAAGTTGAAACTCGTACTTCATCAACTCCTTCACGATTGGATCAAGCAGCTCCAACCCCTTCTGGTCGGTCAGGCGGGTGACAATGCCAATGAGCGGGACGTCCACTTGCAGCAGACGACATCTTTTTTGCAGGGCGCGCTTGCAGGCGAGCTTCCCGGACAAGTTGTCCGCACTGTAGTTCTCGGCGATCAGGGGATCTGTGGACGTGTCCCAGATCCCGTCGTCGATACCATTGAGGATGCCGCTCAGGTCCGCGGCGCGCCGCTCTAGCACGCCCTCCAGACCACAGCCCTGTTCGGGCGTCCGGATCTCTTGCGCGTAAGTCTCGCTCACAGCGTTGATGGCATCGGCGTAGACGATCCCGCCCTTGAGCAGGTTGATCTTGTCGAAGAACTCCAGGGCGTCGGTGCGAAAGGCCGTCTCCGGCAGACCGGTCGCCACAAACCGCTCGGCGGGGAAGATCCCTTGGTAGGCCATGTTGTGGATCGTCAGCAGCGTAGAAGCCTGCTGGAGGGTCTCCTCCTTCGCGTAGAGAGTCTTGAGGTACACCGGGATCAGGCTGGTCTGCCAGTCGTTGACGTGGAAGATGTCGATGCGCAGTTCGAGCGCCTTGACCATTTCCAACACCGCGCGGCAGAAGAAGGCGAAGCGCTCCAGGTTGTCTCCGTAATCGCCGGCGGAATAGGTGTACAGGCCCTCGCGTTCGAAAAAGGCGTCGCCGGCGAGAAAGAAAATCTGCACGTCCGAGTCCGGGAGTTTTGCGGTGAGGATTTTGCTGGGGTAGGGCAGGCCGTCCATCTCGACGGTGACTTCCTTGCCGAGCGGTTCAATCACCCAGGGCCCATCTTTCACGTCCTGATAAAAGGGCATCGCCACGAACGTTTCGTGGCCGAGTGCCGCCAGGCTTTTGGGAAGGGCTCCGGCCACGTCACCCAGTCCCCCGGTGCGGGCAAAGGGGCCGACCTCCGATGAGACGTATAAGATGCGCACGTTTTTTCGTCTGTCCTCAGTCAAACGGGAGGTATGTCATCAAGGTTCATCATGCCAGAAGGAGACACGCTTTACCAGGGTTGATTCACGCGTGCTTCTTCGTGGCCGGTTTTTTCTTCTTGCGCTTTTTCCCGTCGGGTTTGACCTCGATCTCGCGCAAAAAAGCGGCCGCGTCCTCCGGCGAGACGGGGTTGATGTAGAAGCCGGTACCCCATTCGAAGCCAGCCACCCGAGCGATCCGCGGAATAATCTCGATGTGCCAGTGGTACTCGGCCAAGGGGTCGGTGCCGAAGGGGCTGGTGTGGATCATGTAGTTGTAGGCCGGGCGATCCAGCGCGGACTCGATCTTCATCAACGTGGTCTTCAGCGCCACCGCCAGCTCTTGAGCCTCCGCATGTTCGAGCGCGGGGTAGTGGGAACGGTGCTCTCGCGGCAGGATCCAGGTTTCAAACGGAAAGCGCGGGGCGTATGGAACGTAGGCCACGAAGGACTTACCTTCCCAAACGATTCGGCTGCCCGCGTCCAACTCTTCGCGAACGATGTCGCACAGCAGGCACCGACCGCGATATTGGAAGTAGTCCGAGGCCACCTCCATTTCGTGTCCGACCGTTGCGGGCACCACGGGCGTGACGATCAGTTGGGAGTGGGTGTGCTCCAGGGTCGCTCCCGCCGCGGCGCCGACGTTCTTAAACAGCATGCCGTAGGCCAGTCGCTTGTCCCTTTCCAGGTCCAGCAACCGGTCCCGGTAGACCCATAGGACGTTGGTAATCTGTTCCGGTGTCAGGTCGGTGAGAGACAGATGATGTTCCGGCGTCTCGATGATCACTTCGTGAGCCCCGATGCCGTTCATCCGGTCGTACATGCCGTCCGGGCGCTTGTCCAGTTCGCCCTCGACCTGGAGGGCTGGATACTTGTTCGGGACCACGCGCAAATTCCAGCCGGGGCCGTTGGTGGACGAGCCGTCGTTCCGATCGGCGAAGATCTCTTTGGGCGTTTTGTCCTCGTTGCCCTCACAAAACGGGCAAAAGGCTTCGGCCAGCGGTTGGCTCTCGTTGACGAAATCCTGAGGTCTCTTGGCCCGATCCGTGGCGATAATGATCCATCGCCGCGTGACCGGATCCCGTCTCAACTGGGGCATATCCGTGCTCCGATCCGCCAGATTCCTTCCCTGCCCGCTCCTGCGGTCTCCATTCACCGCCGTTTTCGGGTGCCCGATGATGCTCGAACGTGCAGGATTTTTCGTAACACCTTTAGTGGAAAGGTATTGCATTATAATGAAAGCCTGGTGAGTGTGCCAGTTTCCCGTCGGAAAGTCAACCAAAAACCAAGGGTTCCGATTGAACGGCCGGTCAAAAATTGGTATAATGAAGGCGTAAAAGCCAAGGGAAACTGGGGGATGTAAAGCGGTGATGGGCCAGTACCTACGAATTGAACCGGCGCCAAGTTGGGCGCCGCAGACCCCAGGAGCAGCGACGAACAACATGAAGATCTACTTAGAAGAAACCGCGTTTGTGTCCATGATCTTGGCTTGTTGCGAGGTATACCGGCGCGAGAGTTACGGCGCGCTGTTGGGCTACCGGACCGACGAAAAGGCGATCGTGACCGTGGCGATTCCCTATCAGTCCGCCCGCCGGGGCCATTCGATTACCTATTTGACGGACCGGCGGCGGCAGATCATCGATTCGGCCCTGGACGACTTTCCGAAATACCGTTTCCTGGGCGAGTATCACTCCCACCCCGGGTTCCGCAACCGCAAGGCCAGGGTCGGTCTGTCCCGTTCGGACCTGTTGGGCGTGGGCGCAGAGGAGATTCAACTCGTGGTCGCCATCAACGACAAAAAGCGGAGTCAAGGTTGGATCCAGAAAAAGGACCAGTCTTTGGCCGGAACCTTCGACCGATATCATATCAATATAGCGGGCTACTATACTGTCGGGAGCAACGGCACGGCCTACGGACGCCGAGCCACGTTGTTGTGCCCCTACGCGGTTTCTCTGCTGTCTCTTCCGCCATTGAAGAGCGCGTGAACGGATCACGCCACCATTCCTCCCTTGAACGCAGAAACGAGACGCGATGTCCCTGACCCTGGTGCGCGTGATACACATTACGTGGATGACAATCGCGGTGATCGTGGGTGGATACGCGGGACTGCTGGGCCTGCAACTGAAGTACAAGAACACCGCGTTCGGTCGGTGGCTGCCGTTTCGGTACAACCGAAAGAACCACCTCAACGCCGGTCTGTCGTTTCTAACCATGCTCTTTGTCGGCTCGCCCCTGGGGCTGTATTCCAGCTACCTCAAACATGGAAGCGTCTTTAACGAACCGGGGATCTTGATTGCTTCGGCGATCCTGCTTCTGCTGTTCTTTACCGCCTGCTACTACGGCCTCCTGATGATGCGCTACGGCTACGACAAGCGCCGCGCGCGCGTCCATTCGGCCCTCAACGCCCTGGGCTTCGTCTTCGTCCTCGTCGCCCTCGGATTCGCCCTGGCTGCCTTGTTCAGATAGGGTTTGCTTCGAGAATCTGCACCGGCTATACTCCGGCCCGGATGATCGCTGAGGGTTTGACGGGGTTCGGAGGAAGAGTCGGATGAGCGATGTATTTGAACAGACGGTCTACACGGTGCGCAAGCAAGTGTTCAAAATCTTCGGCGGGGCGTTTCACATCTACGACCCTGACGGCAACGTCGCCTTCTATTCCAAGCAAAAAGCGTTCAAGCTCAAGGAAGACATTCGCGTCTACACCGGCGAGGACATGCAGACCGAAGTGTTGACCATCCAGGCCCGCCAGAGGATCGATTTTTCCGCCGCCTACGACGTCTTCGACCCGGTGGCCAACGAGACCGTCGGAGCCCTGCGCCGCCGGGGGTTCAAATCCATGCTTCGGGATGAGTGGCTCTTCCTGGATACTTCCGAGCGAGAAATCGGCAAGATCAAAGAGGACAGCACAACCCTGGCGCTGATTCGTCGCGTCCTTACGAACATCATCCCGCAGACTTATCATGGAAGCGTCGACGACCAGCACGTCTGTACCTTTAAGCAGCACTTCAACCCGTTTGTGATGAAAGTCGATCTGGACTTCTCTCCGGATCTCAACAAGCTGCTCGATCGCCGATTGGGCATCGCCGCAGCGGTGCTGCTGTGCGCCGTCGAGGGGCGACAGGGCACTTAGGCTGCATCCTGGTTCCCGCCGCTCCTTTGTCTTCGACACCAGCGGTTGACCTGGCCTCCGTGCCGCCGTAGAATCCCAGGGTCCAGAGAACAAAACGAAAAGAGTGAATTGATAGCCGTTAGGAGGTCGTTATGATTATTGTCATTTCCGTTGTCGCGTTTCTACTCGCCGTGGGCACGGCGATTGTCGCTCGGAATAAGATTGGAGCGGAGCAAGTGGTGGGAGGGGCGATTCTGGTCGCCGTGGCCGCACTGGTGGGCATGGTTGTATCTTTCTTCGCGATTGTCCCCGCCGGCGCGGTCGGGGTTCAGGATGTCTTTGGAAAGGTATCCGACACATCACTCAAAAGCGGTGTTAACATCATCAATCCGCTCGCCCGAGTCGCGAAGATCTCCATCAAAACCCAGGAGCAGAGTGAGTCCATGGGCGTGCCCTCCAGTGAGGGTCTCACCGTGAAACTGGATGTCACTGTCTTGTACAAGCTGAGTCCTGAAGCGGCTCCGGAGATTTATAAGACAGTGGGTGTCAACTACCAAAGCGTGATCCTGATCCCGCGGATCCGTTCGGTCGTCCGAGAGGTAATCAGCGGACACCAAGCGGTCGATTTATACAGCCCTGAACGTGTAGTGATTTCCAAGGAGATGGGTGACAATCTAGCGGCGGACCTGAAGGAGAAGGGGATTATTATCGAGAGGGTCCTGCTGCGGGACGTGACTCTGCCGCGGACGCTGGTGGCCGCGATCGAAGAAAAACAGGCCGCCGAGCAGGACGCCCAGCGTCAGAAGATCCTGATCGTAGCGCGGAGCCAGGAGGCGGAGGGCAAGCGGGACGCGCAACGAATCATCACCGAAACCCTCACGCCCGCTTACCTGCAATGGTTGTGGATCGAGGCGCTCTCCCGCAACCCGAACGTGGTTTACGTGGCCACTGAGGCCAACGTGCCGATGTTCAAATCGATCGGGGAACAGCCACGGCCCAAGCCGATGCTACCGCCCCGTGGCGAAGGCGGTACGGACGGGCAGTAGCGCTTAGGAAGTCCAGTCGGTAGTGAAGACTTCGACGGCGGGGCCGGTCATGTAGACGCAGTCGTCCGATTCGCGCCATTCCAGCACGAGATCGCCGCCCTTGAGATGGCTGGTGATCTTTCGTTCGGTCTTTTCGTTGAGTACGCCGGCGACGCACAC
>JAJDCN010000218.1 GCA_029260815.1 Planctomycetota bacterium | reverse complement strand
ACAAGTTGAGCAGCCCCGCAACGCTGGTGTACAGCCGACCGATCTCCAGCCGGTGGTCCACATCCAGCGGGGTGGCGATGGTTGCGGCGTACCGGTTGTACCCTATGCCCATCGCCCCGTTGAGCACCTGCGCGTAGAATGCGAGCCGGTCGTCAGTGGCGGAGACAATCCGCGAGCCGCCCACTGCGATTCCTGTAAAGAAGCAGCCTGTGACCACGACAAAAAAGGCCACCGCTTTGCCCTGCTTGCCCAGCAGCATGTGGCCCAACCCCGGCAGCAGCCAGCCAGCCACTACCGCGATCAGCAACCGTGCTTCGCCCGGAGCTTTTGCGGCGGGCGTTGAGGCGTTGGGCGGCGTTTGGACTTGCGTCATCTTTATTCCCACTCGATCGTGCTGGGCGGTTTGGAGCTGATGTCGTATACCACGCGGTTGATGCCACGCACCTCGTTGATGATCCGGTTGGAGATCTTGCCCAATAAGTCATAGGGCACATGGGCCCAGTCGGCGGTCATGCCGTCGGCGCTCTCCACGACCCGCAGAGCGACCGCGTTTTCGTAGGTCCGCTCATCGCCCATCACGCCCACGCTCTTGACCGGCAGCAGGACGGCGAAGAATTGCCAGGCCTTTCGGTACCAGCCGGCCGCAATGAATTCCTCCATGACAATCGCGTCGGCTTCGCGCAACAGTTCGAGGGCCTCGCGGGTTACGGGTCCGACGATCCGCACCGCCAATCCGGGACCAGGGAACGGCTGCCGCCAAATCAAATTTTCGGCAATCCCCAGAGCCAGACCGATCCGACGTACCTCATCCTTGAACAGGTCCCGCAGCGGCTCCACCAGGTCGAAGCCGAGCTTCTCCGGCAAGCCGCCCACGTTGTGGTGGCTCTTGATCACTGCGGTGGGCCCACCGAAGGCGGCAACGGATTCGATCACGTCGGGATACAGGGTTCCTTGCGCCAGAAACGACACGTTTTCGATCTCTTCAGCCTTCTCGGAAAACACGTCGATGAATAAGCGGCCGATGATCTTGCGTTTTTTTTCCGGATCCTCCACGCCGTCGAGTGCGTCCAGAAAACGGTCGGACGCATCAGCGAAATGGACCTTGAGGCCCAGACCGGCGTAATCGGCCAGTACCTGCTGCGCCTCGCCCTTTCGTAGTAGCCCGTTGTCTACGAAGATACATTCCTGTCGATTGCCGACGGCCTTGTGGATTAGGGTGGCCGCCACGGTGGAGTCGACCCCGCCGGAGAGACCGCAGATGACGCGTCCGTCGCCGACTTGGTCGCGGATCTTGCCGACCGCCGCGTCGATGACGTGGCCTGCGTCCCAATCGCCGGTGCATCCACAGACATGACGCAGGAAATTGTTCAGGATCGTCTGACCGTGTTCGCTGTGGGTGACTTCTGGATGAAACTGGAGTGCGTAGAAGGGTTGTGTCCTATGGGCCGCCGCGGCCGCGGGGCAGTTGGGCGTAGAGGCCAGCCGCTCGAACGCATCGGGAAGATCCTCCACGATGTCCCCATGGCTCATCCAGGCGGTGGTGGTTCCCGGCACGTCGAGAAACAGGGTTTCGTTGTTGTGGACGGTCAGTTGAGTGCGCCCGTATTCTCGAGAGTGCGCCGCGCCGACCTGAGCACCCAGGGCCTGACAGCCGGCCTGCATGCCGTAGCAGATGCCCAACACGGGGATGCCGGTCTCCAGTACGGAGGGGTCCAGTTGCGGTGCGGCGGTGGCGTAGACATTCGCGGGCCCCCCGGACAGAATAATGCCCTTGACGTTGCGTTCGGTGATTGCTTCGGCGGTGCTGTTGAAGGGCACGATCTCGCTGAACACATTGGCCTCCCGCACCCGCCGAGCGATCAACTGAGTGTATTGGGAGCCGAAATCGAAAACCAGAACCCGCTCCTTCATCAATACTCCACCCAGTAGTTGGGAGCTTCCCGGGTGATGGCGATGTCGTGAGGGTGGTTTTCCGCCACCGTGGCGGCGGAGACTTTCAGGAAGCGGGTGACCGTGCTGAACTCTTCGATCGTCGCCGCTCCGCAATAGCCCATGGCCGAGCGGAGCCCGCCGACGAGCTGATAGATGAATTTGTCCAAGCCGCCCTTGAACGGAACGCGGCCTTCGATCCCTTCGGGCACCAGCTTCTCGTTGCCCACGTCGCCCTGGCCATAGCGTGTCTTTCCGCCCTCGATCATCGCTCCCAGAGATCCCATGCCGCGGCATGTCTTGTAGCTGCGCCCCTTGAACAGGACCATCTCGCCCGGGCTCTCCGCGACGCCCGCCAAAAGCGAACCGATCATGACCGCCCCAGCTCCTGCGGCGATGGCCTTGGCGATGTCGCAACTGTACCGGATGCCTCCGTCGGCAATGATCGGCACCCCGGCGGCGGCGGCCGATTTGGCACATTCGAGAATGGCGGTGACCTGGGGCACGCCGATGCCGGTGACCACTCGTGTGGTGCAGATGGAGCCGGGCCCGATGCCGACTTTAATGCCGTCAGCTCCCGCATCGATAAGCGCCTGGGCTCCCTCGGCGGTGGCTACGTTGCCGGCGATCAGGTCCACGTCGAACTTTTTCTTGGCTTTCTTGACGGTTTCGATCACACCCGCTGAATGCCCGTGCGCGGTGTCCACCACGATCAGGTCGACCCCCTTGCCGATCAGCTCCTCGATGCGCTCGTATTCGTGCGGTCCGACCGCCGCGCCCACTCGCAGACGACCGCGCTGGTCGCGACAGGAGTTGGGATACTGGAGCATCTTGTTAATGTCTTTGATGGTGATCAGCCCGCGCAGTTGGCCTTTCTCGTTTACCAACAGAAGTTTTTCGACTTTTTCCTGGTGAAGGATCTTGGTGGCCGCCTCCAGGGTTGTGTCGGGCGTGGCGGTGACCAAGTTGGTTTTGGTCATGATTTGGTCGATCTGGGTTTCCACCAATTCTTGGAACCGCAGGTCGCGATTGGTCAAGATTCCCACCAGCTTGCCGTCGGCGATGATCGGCAGGCCGGAGATGTTGTTGACGGCCATGATCTCCTTGGCCTGTCCGATGGTCTGCCCCGGTTGCATGGTGATCGGATCCAGGATAATGCCGTTGGCCGACCGTTTGACGATATCGACCTCCCGGGCCTGATCCTCGATAGTCAGGTTGCGGTGGATGACGCCGATGCCGCCTTCCTGAGCCAGAGCGATGGCCATGGCCGATTCGGTCACTGTATCCATGGCCGCGGAAAGAATCGGAATGTTCAGGTCGATGGAGCGCGTAATCCGTGTTTGGGTGTTCACTTCAGAAGGAACCACCGTGGAATAACGGGGCAGAATCAGGACGTCATCAAAAGTGATTCCCTCGGCGACGATCTTTTCGGACATGGTGAAAACCCTCGAGTGCGACTGCGGGACGCGCAACCGGTTAAAAACGCGTATTTTAACACATTCGGCGACCCGGTCAACGCTTAATGCTTGCCTCGATTGGGGTTGACCCGAAAGCCCGTTGCGACTATAATCGTATGTAGATGGTAGACGGGTCGGAACCGAACCGCGATCTGATGTAAAGGTTCACGACTGTTTTTGGCCGCTCTCCACGAACAGCCGGAGGCGTATTATGTTTTCCCGAATTCATGTATTCAACTCGCCCCTCGTGTCGGCATCGCGCGTGACGAGTGCCATTGCCGGGCTGTGTCTGCTCTTGCTTGCCACCTCTATCGGCCTGGCAAAGCCTCGCAGTAGTGTAGACAAATATTTCTCGAGGTTGGTCAGCGATCTCTCTTCGGACGAGACCGGCAAGCGGATCGATGCGGCCAAAGCCCTCTCTGCGTATCCGAAGAACAAGAAGATGGCGGCCTTGAAAATCGGAGAGGCTCTCGCGCAAGAGAGAGTCGAGGTGGCGGCGGTCGCAATGGTCAAAGGGCTGGCTGACATCAAGACCCCCGAATCTTATAAGGAATTGCTGTTGGCGATCGGCCGGGTGAACAAGTCCAAGGCGCGCTTGAAGATTCTAGAGTTGACCGCCAAGGTAAAGCCCGGGGAGAAGGAGCTTTCTGCCATCGCCTTTGACATCTGGACCAAGGCGTTGAGCGATCCGCACGTGAAGGTTGCGCGGAGTGCGGTCAAAATCTTCAGTAGGCGGAGGGAACCGCGCGCATACGAAATGATTCTGCGCGCCGCCAATACGGCCAAAGACCCAAGGGTTCGGGCCTATGCGGTCTCCGAGGCAACCCAATCGAAACACTTTCGGAAGGACACGTTCGTCAAGAACTACTGGGGGGACAAGGCCGAGGAGGTCCGGCTGGAGGTTCTTGGGTACATGGCGAAAGGGAAAGACAAGGCCGGCGCCAAGATGGTCCGCGATGCGCTCAAAGACAAGTCAGAAAGGGTGCGGGTCGAGGCGATCCGGGCGGCGGGAGCGTATTATGTCGAAGACACCCCGGTCATGACGGACTTAGTGGCCCTGGGGTCTCGAGAGGAGAGCGTCGAGGTCCGCAGCATGTTGTTGAACACGCTGGGCAACTTTCCCCCGACGGGCTCCATCGAGCGGGTTCTGATCGTCAACTTGAAAAGCCCCTCCATGAAGGTGCGGATGGAGGCCATTTGGCCGTTGCACCATTACAAAGAGTCTAAGAAAGCCATCAAAGCCCTGGGCGAACTCAAAAAAGATCGTAACATCGCAGCGCGCTCCCTCGCGGCAAGGACGTTGGCTGCCATGGGAACGCGGGACGCGATCAAGCGGCTTGCGCCGTTTGTTTTTGACAAGGAAGAAGGCGTGTATGACCCTGCCTATGAAGGCCTGTCCGATCTGGGCGCGCGCGACGCCGTTAAATCCATTGGTAAGAGCATTGAGCAGGCCCGCGACGAACGGCACAAAATTGAGGGCCTGAAGGCGCTGGCGAAAATCGGCGGCGCCCAAGCCGTGCGTTTGATAGACCAGGCCCTTCTGGGGAACCCCGATCCTGACATTCGCAAATCGTCGATCCGCGTGGTCGCGCAACAGGTGTTGGGGAACAACGCCACCATTAACGCCTTGTTGAAGCGGTTGGCGGTGGAAGAGGAGCCCGCCATCGTTCGATTGATTGTAAAAGCCTTGGGCCAGGTCAAAAGTCCCAAGGTGGAGTTGGCGCTGGCCAGGCTGTTGGGTCACCCCGATTCGTTGGTGGTCGAGGCGGCGATCCTCGCCCTGCGCGGGGCCCGGTCCCGGAAGATTGTCCCGGCCTTTAACCAGGTCATCGGGCGCCAGTCGATGCAGGTTGCGGCGGCGGAAACTTTGGTTTCCATCGGCGGCAGCGCGGCGGCCGGGTTGGTGTCGGGTTTTCTCGACCATAGAAGCCGAACCCTGCGCATCCTGGCTCTGAGCGCGCTGGCCGGATCGAATGCGAAAGGAGACCGGCGAGATCGGTTCGCGAGCCAAATGGTTCGCGCGCTGGAAGGCTGGAAACCGGGGAGCCGAGAGGTGCTGTATGCGGTGGAATCCCTGGGCCTGCTGGGTGGAACCCAAGCGATCGATTTTTTGAAGGAGAAGCTCGAGAACAAAGAGACAAAGCCCAAGATTCGCGGCGCGGCGTTGATCGCCCTGGCTCGACTCCAGGACAAAGAAATCATCGCGCGCGCGAATGCCTTCCTCAAGGATCGATCTGGAGAGGTCCGCGCTGGGGCGATTCGGGCGCTGGGCATTACCCGCGATCCGAAGGCGATCGCCACGCTCTTGGCGCTGCTGCCGCGGGCCGCAGCTTCCGACCAGAAACACTTGGTTGCCGCTCTGGCAGGAAATTGGGAAGCCGAAGGCGTGGTCGAAGCCCTGGTCGCGGGGTTGAAGAAGACCAAGATCGTGGCCACACAACACGCCATCCTGGACGCAATGATCGGCAAGCCCGGAAAAGGGCAGCCTGCGCTGCTCACCGAATATATTTCGACGAAGCAAACGGAACCCATTCGCATTCGAGCCACCAAGGGGCTCATGTATTTCAAACACAAAGAAGCGATCCCCTTGCTGCTGAAAAGCTTAAGCCACAGAAACGCGAAGCTGAGAAAGGCGTCGAGGCAAACGCTGGAAATGATGACCAACTTCACTTTTGGCTCCTTCGATGCCGGATGGGACGAATGGTGGAAGGACTACAAAGAGAAGTCCATGGACGAAATCGTACTCGAGGGCTTTAAGACGCATCGAATCGTCTTGCAGAGCCTAACTGCGACAGAGAACCGGAAGGCTCTCACCAAAGGCTTGGAAGCGTTTGAAGCCTGTTGTCGGTTCAACGCCGTTCATTACCTGAGAAAAATTACCGGCCAGAACCACGGGTATGATTACCATCCTCAGCTTAATTATCAAGGCCTTGAGGCGTGGAAACAGGCGCTGCGAAAGAGCCCCTGAGTTGTCGGGAACACAGAATCCGAAAAACGAAGGATGAGTGATGCTGAGCAAAGAGGAAGCACTGCAGGTCGTGACCCTGGCCGTTGAAAAATCGGACGCGGACGAAACCGAGGTCCTGTTGTTCGCCTCCGATTCGGCGCTGACCCGCTACGCGGGCAACGCGATAACCCAGAACACGTCGGCCCATACGATCGATCTGTCAGTACGGGCCCTGGTTGGCGACCGAGTCGGCCGCGCATCCACCAATCGTATGGACCCGGCCTCCATCGAGCAGACCGTCGCACGGGCGCTCGAAGCGGCCCGCCAGGCGCACGACGACCCCCAGGTCGCCCACTTGATCGCCGGGCCTCTGACCTACGCTCCGGTGGACGCCCATGATGCGGACACCGCCGCGCTGTCGGCCCAGGCCAAAGCCGACGCCATCGCCTACGTCTGCGGAGAAGCAAAGCAAAACCAAATAGAAGCCTCCGGCACGTTCTCCAACGACGCTACCGCTGTGGCTCTGGCCAACTCCCGCGGTATCCAATCCTACTACGCGTCCACGCAGGCCGACTTTGCCGCGACGGTCGCCTCGGACGACTCCTCTGGCTGGGCTCAAGCCACCCACCGCCGGGTCGGCGACATCGACCCGAAGCGCGTCGCCGATACGGCTGTGGAAAAAGCCACCGCCAGCCGCAACCCGAAAGCCATTGAGCCGGGCGCCTACACCGTGATCCTGGAGCCGGCGGCCGCGACCGATTTTCTTCTTTTCATGACCCGCAGTTTCGGTGCCAAGACAGTGGCGGAGGGACGCAGCTTCCTGTCCGGCAAGGTGGGCGAGCCGGTGTTGGGGAGCAACATTACTCTGGCGGACGACGCCTACCATCCGGACACGGGCGGGATGCCGTTCGATTTCGAGGGAACGCCCAAGCAGCGCGTACCCTTGATCGAAGCCGGCGTGTCCAAGGGACTCGTCTACGATACCAAGACCGCCCAAGAGGCCGGCCGCGACTCTACCGGTCACGGCATGCCCCAGCCCAGTCCGGAAGGACCGTTTCCCATGAACCTGGTGATGGCCGGTGGCGATTCCAGCCTGGAAGAAATGATCGCCTCCACCGAGCGTGGGATCCTGGTTACCCACTTTCACTACACCAACGTGATCGATCCGATCCGGCTGGTGCTCACGGGTATGACCCGCGACGGGACTTTCTGGGTGGAAGGCGGACGGATCCGCCACGCGGTGCGCAATCTGCGGTTCACCGAGTCAGCGGTGGAGGCCCTTAACCGAGTAGAGGCCCTGTCGGCCGAGACAATCTTCGCTTCGTCTTTCTTTGGCGGTGGCTTCATCGTGCCGGCCATGAAGATCAACAACTTTACCTTCTCCAGCGCAACCGAGTTCTAAGAACGGAGGATTTTCCCACGTGAAGGACCTGGCTCAACGGATCCTCGACACCGCAGTCGCAAAGGGCGCCCAATACGCCGACGTCCGCGTGATCGATACCCGCACGCAAACGATCGCCGTTCGCAACGAACAAATTTCCGCGCTCAGCGAGCGCGACGACCTGGGATTCGGCGTACGCGTCCTCGTCAACGGTGCCTGGGGCTTTTCCGCCTCCAGCACGCTGACCGAGGCTGAAGCGGACCGGTGCGCTGCTCAGGCGGTCCAGATCGCGGCAGCCTCGGCGTCTTTGAAGGGCGAGCCGGTGCGTCTGGCCGAGGTGCAGCCCCGGCAGGATACGTGGCAGACGCCTTATCTGATCGACCCCTTTGCCGTGCCCTTGTCCCAGAAATTGGATCTGTTGTACCGCGTCAACAAAACCCTGACCCAGGCGGCCGCGGTGAAAGTGGCCCGGGCCTCCATGAGCTTCAAGCGCGAACACCAGATCTTCGCCTCCAGCGAGGGGACCCGGATCGAGCAGACCCTGCTGCGTTCCGGCAGCGGCTATTCGGCTACGGCGGTGGCCGACGGCGAGGTTCAGGTGCGCTCCTACCCGGCCTCCTTCGGCGGCCAGTACATGTGCAGCGGCTATGAACTGGTCGAGTCGCTGGATCTGGAGGGCCACGCCGAGCGCGTGCGCGACGAGGCAGTCGGACTGCTGACGGCCGACCCGTGTCCTTCGACGACCACCGATCTGATTCTCGATGGAGCCCAGATGGCCCTGCAGATCCACGAATCGGTCGGACACGCGACGGAATTGGACCGGGTGTTGGGCATGGAGGCGGACTTCGCCGGGACCAGCTTCGCGACCCCTGAGAAACTGCGCAACTTTACCTACGGATCGGAGATCGTGAACCTGGTGGCTGATTCCACGGTCCCCACCGGGCTGGCCACGATCGGCTACGACGATGATGGCGTCCCCGCCCAGCGCTGGCACATCGTGCAAGACGGCCTGTTGACGGGCTACCTGACCAATCGAGAAGTCGCCCATGCCATCGACGAGTCGACTTCCCGCGGTTGTTCGCGGGCCGATGGGTGGAGCCACATCCCCATTGTGCGGATCACCAATCTTTCGCTGATGCCCGGCGCGGCGACGCCGGAGCAAATCGTGGAAGACACCACCGACGGTATCTGGATGGAGACCAACAAGTCCTGGTCGATCGATCAGATGCGCCTGAACTTTCAATTCGGCTGCGAGATCGCGTGGGAGATCAAGAACGGCAAACGCGGGCGGATGCTCAAGAACCCCACCTATCAGGGGATCACGCCGCAGTTTTGGGCCTCCTGCGACGCCATCGGCAACGCCGACGCGTGGCGGCTGTGGGGCGTAGCCAATTGCGGAAAAGGGCAGCCCATGCAGGTGGCGGAAATGAGCCACGGAGCCGCCCCGACGCGCTTCCGCAACGTGGCGGTTGGCATCATGGGTTCGTAATCCGAAGGCGTCCGCTTTCGGTGCAAAACAAAAACCGACTCGCTGTCCATTCAACAGGAACGACGGAATCACAGGGGAACCATGCAGATTTACGAGAGAAATATCAACACCCAGGTGCGGCAGATCGACAAGGCGCGCATCAGCGTGCTGGCCACGTTTCTGGACCTAGATCATTGCATTCGAGCGGAAATTGAAGTAAATACTAAGACGCGTCAGATCCTCTCCGCATCAGCGGAGATGGCGAAAGTTCCGTACAAATTGTGTCACAATGCGGCGATCCAGATGCCGGAACTCAAAGGGCTGGAGATCGGGCGCGGCGTGATCAAAGAAATCACTACGCGGATCGGTCACCGCGATGGATGCAGCCATCTGGTGGAGCTGACCTCCAACGCAGTCCGTGTGGTGGCGACGGTGTTGCTGTGGCGCGGGATCGACGTAGGCGATGAGGAAGCATTCTACCGTCTGCCGGAAGAAGAACGTATCCGTATGACGATGCCGCTGCTCAAAGACAGTTGTTTACCCTATAAGAGCAATTAACGATTATGGGCAACCGATCCTTTAAGAGCGATTTCAGGCGCAGCTTTATCAAGGGGCTGGTGGTGCTGCTGCCCACGGTCCTGACGCTGATTATCCTCATCCAAGTCTATCAGTTTATCCAGGATTCCATCGGCACCCCGATCAACGATGCCTCTGAATGGCTGGTGACCCAGGTCGGCCTCGCTCCGTTATTCTTTGATGTCGGGCTGAGCGAGATGGTGAGCGTGGACGGCGTTGAAACCACGGCGATCGTGGATGGTATCGAGACCAAGAAGATCGTGGACGGCGTCAAGACCGAGGTGGTGGCCATTCCCCCCCTGTTCGGGTTTGTGGTTGCGATCCTGATTGTCTACTTTGTCGGCTCGTTCTTTGCCAGCTTCCTCGGGCGCAAATTGCTTCCCATCGCAGAGCGGGTGTTGCATAAGATTCCGATTTTTAAGGTTATTTACCCCTATGCCAAACAGGTGACGGACTTCTTTCTCGAGGACAAGAAGTTCGACTACGATTTGGTGGTGGCCGTCCCCTATCCCCGCAAAGGGATCTATTCGATTGCTTTTGTTACCGGAGACGGCATGAAGGCGGTGACACAGGCGGCCGGAAAACAGTTGGTGAATGTGTTCATTCCTTCTTCGCCGACGCCGATTACCGGCTACACCATCTTCGTCGATCCTGAGGAGATCGTTCCTCTGGACATGACCGTGGATCAAGCGCTGCGTTTCACCATCTCCGGCGGCGTGATCGTTCCTCCGTCTCAGGTTCAACCGTCGCGCAAACCGAAGATTGCGCAGCAGCCTGTTTTAGAAGTTCAGGTGCCTGACAAAAAGGATCCCTCGTGAAGATACTGCTCATCGGTTCCGGCGGACGCGAACACGCGTTGGCCTGGAAGATCGCCCAATCCAAAAAAGTCAGCCATCTGTACGCGGCGCCCGGCAACCCGGGCATTGCCCAGCATGCCACGTGCGTAGACATCGTCGCAACTGATCTTGAAGGTTTGCTCGCCTTTGCCAAAGAC
>JAJDCN010000217.1 GCA_029260815.1 Planctomycetota bacterium | reverse complement strand
GCGGGGATGGTGGCAGCGGCGACCCTTGGCGTTCCGGTGGAGGCGGCGGCCCTGATCGCCTGTCTGGGGATGGTTCTGACCCGGTGCATTACCATGGAAGACGCCTACGAGGCGATTGACTGGCGGATCATCTGTCTGTTGGTGGGTCTTTTGCCCCTGGGCCGAGCGATTGAAAAAACAGGCATGGCCACCGATTGCGCGCAATGGCTGGCAAATCTGTCCGGAGGATCCAATACCTTGATGACCCTGGCCGCATTGTATCTGGTCACCAACCTGTTGACCCAGGTCGTGGCCAAGGCCTCCGCGGCGATCATGACGCCGGTGGCGATCGACCTGGCGGTCCAGATGCACGACGCGACTCTCGTCAAGCCGTTTCTTCTGGCGGTCGCGTTTGCCAGTTCTTTTGCGTTCGTTTCGCCCGTAGGCCATCAATGTTGCGCTTTGGTCATGGGTCCGGGCAAGTATCGCTTTGTGGACTACGTCAAGGCTGGAGCCGGCCTGTGCGTTCTCATGTTTATTGTCACCGTTGCCGTGCTGTATCTGCTCTATTTGAATCACTAAATGGAGAGATAAGATGGCTCTGAAAGATCTCATCCCGATGCTCGGCGTGGAAGATGTCGAGAAATCGATCACGTTTTACAAAGACGCGCTCGGCTTTGAGAAATTCCAGGACGTGGAGTTTAAAGGAAAGGTCGCATGGGCCATCGCGCGCTCGGCGGACACGATGCTGATGTTTACCTGCCAGCCCGGTGGGGCCGCGACGGTTGCCGACCGGGAAGCCCGCAAGAAGCTGTACTTCTACTTCTACCCGGACGATGTGGTCGCTCTGCACGCCGAGCTGAAAGAAAAAGGGTATGCGGTGACCGACCTGCGGGTGACGTTCTACAAGATGAAGGAGTTCGAGCTGGAAGACCCGGACGGCTATCAACTCTGGTTCGGGCAGGACTCCGACGAACCACCGACCAAGCACGACCACGCGTAGCGCAAAAGTGGTCGCGTCTCAGGACGTGATCAGCAGTCCCACTTGCCGTTGTGCTTGAAGCCGCATCCGTCGTGCAGCTCCGAGCGCTTCACGTCGTTAAATGGATACTGGCGGCAGAAACGCGGGCGCTTGGCGTAGACGGTGCAAATCTTTCCGTCCAGCGCGTTGCACTTGAATTCGTAATTGAATTCGCCCGGGGTCTTGGCCGGCGTTTTGTCGGTCAGTTCCAGGAATGGATACTTCTTTTGGTAGTAGGCCCATTGGTCCGGTGTCAGCTCCACCAGCTCCATGCCCGTGCAGCACATGGCGCACATGCCGCACTTCCAAGCCTCGTTCTTGCCGATGTATGATTTTTGCGCTGTTGCCATCGCGTTTGTTTCCTTCCTTACACGTCGAACAGAAACGGTGTCGCCGAGGATTATACTATCGGGCGTTTCGATTGCAACCTTAACCCCTCCGGTGTCGCCTTGTACGGTCTTTGGCTGGACGGTATAATCGCCTACCGAGAGTCCACAGAAAGGAGTCCGGTATGGAATACGTGAATCTTGGAAAGGCCGGGGTCAAGGTGTCGCGGCTGTGCCTGGGGTCCATGAACTTCGGCCGTGGTACCGACGAGGCGGAGTCGATTCGGATAATTCATCGGGCCTTGGAGTCGGGAATCAATTTTATCGACACGGCGAATATCTACGCGAAAGGCCGGTCGGAAGAAATTGTCGGCAAGGCAATCCGCGACCGGCGCGAGCAGGTCGTCCTGGCCACCAAAGTCTACGCCACCGTCGACACCGGGCCCAATGATCGGGGCAATTCCCGCTACCATATCCTGCAAGAGGTGGAGCGGAGCCTCAAACGTCTCGGCACTGACCACATCGACCTCTATTATCTTCACCGGCCCGATCCCGATACTCCGTTGGAGGAGTCGATCCGCGCCATGAGCGATTTGATCCGACAGGGCAAGATCCGCTACTGGGGCACCTCAACGTTCCCCGCGTGGCAGTTGGCCGAGGCTCAGTGGATCGCCGCCAGTAGCGGCGAGGAAGCACCGGTGGCGGAGCAGCCGCCCTACAACATTCTCGACCGGCAGATCGAAACGGAAGTGATTCCCTGTTGTGAGGCCTATGAAGTAGCCGTTTTGCCTTGGAGCCCGCTCAAGGGCGGCTGGCTGACCGGCAAGTATGGGATCGGCGCGCCTTTCCCCCCGGGCTCGCGCGCGGCGGAAGAAAAGTGGGAGAAAAATTATCCGATGGAGTTGGGGCTGCGCCTGGTGGAAAAGCTCAAGCCGATCGCCGCTGAGCACGGCGTGACCTTGAGCCGGTTCGCACTGGCCTGGACGCTGGCCCAACCGGCGGTGACCGCACCGATTCTTGGACCTGCGACGATGGAGCAGTTTGAGGACAATCTTCAGGCTCTTGCGGTGGAGATAGCTCCGGAGGCTCTTGCCGCGGTGGACGCCCTGGTGCCGCCAGGTTTTGAGATTGACGCCGCCCGCCCGCTGGCCGTCATGGTTTAGTGCATTGCACAAGGAGGTCCCGATGGGTATTCAAACGCTGACGCCAATCCTTGCGGTTCAGGACGTTCGCGCCGCTTCGGCGTTTTACAAAGATGTTCTTGGCTTCGAGCCGGACGAACATATCGAAATGGAAGGCACGCCGCGCTACGGGTGTTCCACGCGTGGTGATTTGACGATCATGTTCCACTACCGGGACGGCATTGAGCTGCGCACCCGCGATGCCCCGTACCGGGATTTTGACACGGCGCTGTATTTCTACGTCGACGATCTTGAGGCCATGCACGCCGACCTGAAAGCGAAAGGCCACGATGTTGCCGATTTTGAAGTTACGGCTTACCATATGAAGGAATTCGAGCTGCATGACCCCGACGGCCATCGCCTAACTTTCGGCCAAGAGACAAGCGAGCCGCCCATGCAATCCTCCTGCGATTAAGCTCCTTCCAGAGAGTTTAACGCTGCGGTGAAGGCCTGAAGAACCTGTTGCACTTCTTCCGCGGTGATCACCAATAGCGGCAGCCAGCGCAGCGTTGCTCCGGTGGAGAGGGACGAGTGGGCTCCGTGTTCTTTCATGACCCCCTGAACGTTGTGCACATGCTCGGAACTCGGTAGGTCGATTCCGATCATCAAGCCCACGGTCCGGGTATTGAGCAGCAAAGGCGAATCGATCTTTGACAAACCGTTTGCAAACTGCTCTGCCCGCTCCACGACGTATGGGGTCAGATCCAACGCTTTCATTTGTCGGGTCGCGATCAGGGCAGCAGTCATGGCCATCGGGTTGCCACCGAAAGTCGAGCCGTCATAGCCCGGCTGCATGGCCTCGGCAACTTTGGCGTTCGTTACGACGGCAGTTACCGGGTAGCCGCCGCCGAAGGATTTTCCGATTGTCATTAGGTCCGGCATAACGCCCAGCCGCTGACTGGCGAACCATTGTCCCGGTGCGCCGGCGACGCGGCCAAAACCAGTCTGCACTTCGTCCGCGATCAATACGGCTCCGAATTGGTCGCACAATTCCCTCAGGCCCTGAGAAAATTCCGGTGTCGCTGCGCGCACGCCGGCTTCTTCGCCCTGGACCCATTCGAGGATGACCGTTTTGGCCACTTCTTTTTCTAGAAGCGCCGCGACGGCCGTTAGGTCGTCATAGGGTGCGAAATAAACCCAGGGTTGATCATGCAGTCCAAACGGCTTGCGGTACAGAAGGTTGTGTGTTACGGAAACGGCTCCGTGCGTTCGGCCGTGGAATCCGCCTTCGAAGGCGATCACACCGGTGTGTCCGGTGTAGGCCTTGGCGATCTTAAGCGCCTTGTCCACCGCCTCTCCGCCGGAGTTTTGCCAGTAGAAGTGTTCCAGTCCGTCCGGAAGCATCCCCCCGATCTCTTTCAAAAAACGCGTGCGAGCAACCTGGATCCTATCTTCCTTCTGGGAGATCAGCAGCTTCGCTTGATTGAACAGGCCTGTGGCGATCGCTTCGTTTGCGTTGCCCAGGTTTGTAGCGGAATAGTTGCTGTCTAGATCAATGTACACGCGCCCTTTGGAATCCCAGATCTTTGCGCCCTGTCCTCTGACCGGGAGCAGATCGTCCTCCAAGTGCGAGACTGGGATCTTGTGCTTACGATGGAAATGGATGACCTCCTGGGTGGACAATTCCGATTCCCGGAGCATTTGAGCGGCTTGTGCCGAAAGCTTCGGACCCAGACCCTCGGCCAGCGCGCGCGCGACGTCTTCGCCTACTGCCGTCGGAATCGGCTCAAAGAAATCTACATCCGGACCGGCTGCCCGGATGCAGGCCGTCAACAGGGAGCCGCAAAAAGGGCTCGCTAGGGTCTGGATGATCTCTTGAATACGCGCCAGTGTCGCATTGGTTCGCTCTGGATGCGTAACCGGGTCATTTACAATACCGTTCAAGAGAGGCGTATGCGTCGATTCGTGTGCGCTTGCGATCGGTGTATTTATGGCGTTTGTCATTTGTAGTCTCCTCGTGTTTGCACACGCACAACGGCGCTGGACCGTAGCGTTGGGTACAAACGATGATTTCGTTTCAGTAAATTATGGGGCGAGAATCGCGCGGGCTTGACGGATTTGGGCCAGCACGGCTTGACGGGCGGTTCCGCCGATTCCGTTGCGGCGTTCTACGCAATCCTCGGGGGTAAGTTCTTGTAGGCCGGAGCTCTCCTCCGGCCCGGGTCGGCCTCGGTCGTTTGCGGCGAAGTGTTCGGCCACGATCCCGTAGGCGTCACGGAAGGGTGTCCCTTGCTCAACGAGCCGGTCGGCCGCATCCGTGGCGAGGCAGTCGTCAGTGATGGCGGCTCGCATGGCCTCGAGGTTCGTGCGGAGGCCGCGAACGACGCCGGCGCAAACCACGAGGCATTGAGCCGCGGTGTCCACGGCGTCGAACAGGGCTTCTTTGTCTTCTTGCAGGTCTTTTTGATAGCCCGTCGGCAGCCCCTTGCAAGTCACCAGCAAAGCGTTCAGGTCTCCGATGGCGCGGCCGGTCTTGCCGCGGATGAGCTCCAGGGCGTCCGGGTTTTTCTTTTGCGGCATCAGGCTGGACGACGTGCAATAGGTGTCCGGTAAATCCACAAACCCGAAGGCGGGCGAGGAAAAGAGGATCAAGTCCTCGGCCAGGCGCGACAGACGAACCATCAGGATGGAGAGGGCGGCGAGCACTTCTATCGCTCCGTCGCGATCGCTTACCGTGTCCAGCGCGTTTTCGCTGGGCGCCGCGAAGCCGAGCTCTTGTGCCAGAAAATCGCGATCCAACCCAAAGCCAGCGCCCGCCAGGGCTGCCACACCGGAAGGACAGCGGTCGATTCGCTTCTTCGCATCGAGCAGTCGTTCTTTGTCCCGCTCCAGCCCGAAGAAAAAGGCGCACAGGTAGTGCGCAAACCGGATTGGCTGGGCTGGCCGCGCGTGAGTGTAGCCGGGCAGCAGAGCATCTACGTTGGCCTCGGCCTGATCGAGCAGGGCGCTCTGAACGGAGAAAAGCTTCGCGGCCAAATCGTCCACAGCTGTTTTCAAAAACAAGCGCTCGGCCAGGACAGTCTGTTCGTTGCGCGATCGGCCGGTCTGGATCTTTGCACCGGCGGCGCCAGTCAGCTCGGTCAGGCGCTGCTCCACGGCGGTATGAATGTCCTCGTAGACGCTCGGGTCCCAGGTTCTATCGGCGAGGTCCGATTCGATCTGGGTCAGGGCGGAGACAACTTGATCGCGCTCCGCATCCGAGTAGATGCCGGCCTGGTGCAGGGCCACGACGTGGGCACGGGTACCGGCGATCTCCTGGCGAAACAGGCGGCGGTCGAATCCGATGGAGGCGTTCATAGCCTCGAAGGTTTCGTCGGCCTGTCGGTCAGGAAACCGGCTGTGCCACAACGGTGCGGTCATCGTGCGTCTCCTGTGTCAAAGCACTCTGCCCCGCGTGGACACGAGCCAGAGTGGCCAGCTCCATGGCTGCGAGTTTCAGATAGCCGTCGGCGGCCGTGTGGTCGAAAGTGTCGCCGTCGCCGTAGGTGGTCAGGTTCGTGTCATACAATGCGTAAGGCGACCGGCGGCCGACCACTTGAAGGGTTCCTTTGTACAGCTTTAAGCGCACCGAGCCGGTGACGGTCGCCTGCGTGGCGGAGATAAAGGCGTCCAAGGATTGCTTCAGCGGCGCATGCCACTTGCCTTCGTAAACCAGTTCCGCCCAGCGGGTTTCCACTTGCGCCTTGAAGCGCGCCTCGTCTTTGGTAAGCACCAGCGACTCCAGAGCCTTGTGCGCCTGGATCAAGGCGACGCCCGCGGGACATTCGTAGACCTCTCGGGACTTGATGCCGACCGTGCGGTTCTCCATGTGATCGATCCGACCCACGCCGTGGGCTCCGGCGCACACAGATACCTCCGCGATGAGGTCTAAGGGCGGCATGGGGGTGCCGTTGAGCGCCGTGGGGACGCCCTGTTCGAAATCGATCGTAAGCTCGACTGCCGCGTCGGGCGCCTGCGCGGCCTCGGCGGTCAGTGCGAAGGCGTCGGCGGGCGGCTCGGTCCACGGATCCTCCAAGGGCCCGCACTCAATGGCTCGACCCCAGAGGTTTTCGTCGATGGAGTATAGCGTCCCGGGCTTGAGAGCCAAGTTAAGGCCCTTGCCCTGCGCGTAGGCGAAGGCGTCCTCGCGGGTCATGCCCCAGTGCCGCGCGGGTGCCAGTACTGTCAAGTGTGGAGCCAGCGCCGCGAGGGAAAGCTCGAAGCGGAGTTGGTCGTTGCCCTTACCGGTGCAGCCGTGGGCCACCGCGTCGGCTCCGATTTGGGCGGCCGCCTGCACCAGCTTCTCGACGATCAGCGGGCGTGACAGGGCCGACAACAACGGATAGACGCCTTCGTACAGGGCGTTGGCCTGAATCGCCGGGAGGAGAAAATCTTGCGCGTATTCTTCTTTCGCGTCGAGGACCTCCGCCTGTACCACACCCGCGTGCAGCGCCCGCTTCAGGGCTTCCTCGAAGTTGTCCGCCTGGCCCACGTCGATGGCCAAGGCGACGATCTCGGCGCCGGTTTGCTCTTTGAGCCATGGAATGGCCGTGGTTGTATCCAACCCGCCGGAATAAGCGAGGACGATTTTCTTGCACGATTTCATGAACGCATCTCCATCAACAAAGACTCCAAACTTTTTGCTTTACGTGTGTCTTCCGCGATGCACTGGACCGTGTCGTCTCCCGCGACCGTACCGACCAACTGCGGAATGTTGGCGCCGTCCAGCAGCTTTCCCACGCGGGGCGCTTCGCCCGGCGGCGTGAAGACCAAAACCATGAACTGGCATCGCCGCACATCGGTCACCGATTCGGCAAAACGCCGCCGCATATCGCCGGGCGAGGTCGCCAGCGGCGGGGCCTCGGGCATCACGTAGTGATAAGCCCCATCCGCCATCCGAACCCGCTGGGCGCCCAGGGCCTGGAGGTCCCGCGACAGGCTGGCCTGGGAGACAGCCACCCTAGCCCTCTTGAGGCGAGCCTGCAGGTCCGCCTGGTCCGCCACGTTGCCGCCGGCCAGGATCTTGGCGATCTTCTGCAATCGGTTTTGTCGTACCATTTCGCTTCGGCTCAAATGAATAAATATTCAGAATAAAAGAATATATATTCATTCCGGGGAGTTGTCAACTTCTTTTTGAAAAAAAGAGGCAACCCCGAAGAGAGCCACGGACGTGGCTCACGAAGGGGGCGGCAGAGGCCCGCAATGCAATCATTCAGCAACAGGGCCTAAAACGAAAGAGTCCGTAGATTGCGCAAATTTCACAGAACGACCAGATAAGAATTGAATCGCGGTCATTCTGAGCGAAGCGAAGAATCTTATCCGCAAGCGGAAAGAAGTTGCAAAATAGATTCTTCACTACGTTCAGAATGACGGAGCGCTTTGTGCTGTGCTATTTGATGTACGCGCGAGGTAGATATTGCTTGCGAGGTTCGGCCCCTGTCGATGAATGATGATATTACGGGGCCCTGCCGCCCCCTGCGTGAGCCACGTCCGTGGCTCTCTTCGGGGTTGGCTCTTGGCGGTTTTTCGCTCAAATATCGAAGTAGAGCGCGAATTCGTAGGGGTGGGGGCGGACTTGGAGCGCCTGGACTTCTTCGCGGCGCTTGTAGTCGATCCAGGTTTCGATGACGTCTTGGGTAAAGACGTCGCCCACGCGGAGGAACAGGTGGTCGTTTTCCAGCGCGGTGAGGCTGCCGTCCAGGGTGGCCGGTGTACAAGGAACCTCGGCCAGCTCCTCGGGCGGAAGGTCGTAGAGGTCCTTGTCGAACGGTTCGCCCGGATGGATCTTATTCTTGATGCCGTCGAGGCCGGCCATAAGGATCGCGGAGAAGGCGAGGTACGGGTTGCAGGAGCCGTCGGGACAGCGGAATTCCACGCGCTTGGTCTTGGGGCTGTGGGAGTACATGGGGATCCGTACGGCCGCGGAGCGGTTGCGCGAGGAGTAGGCTAGGTTAACCGGCGCCTCGAAGCCAGGTACGAGCCGCTTGTAGCTGCTGGTGGTCGGGTTGGTGAACGCCAGCAGCGCGGGCGCGTGTTTCAGGATACCCCCGATGGCGAACAGGGCCGTTTCGCTCAAGCCCGCGTAGTCGTCGCCGGCGAACAGGGGCGTGCTCTGATTCCACAGCGAGAAGTGAACGTGCATGCCGGATCCATTGTCGTTGAACAGTGGTTTGGGCATGAATGTGGCAGTCTTACCGTTGGCGCGGGCGGTGTTCTTCACGATGTATTTGTACATCAGCAGGTGATCGGCCATCTTGACCAGGGTGTTGTACCGCATATCGATTTCGCATTGGCCGCCGGTGGCGACTTCATGGTGCTGGGCCTCCACCTCGATGCCGGCCTCGATTAGGTGCAGCATCATTTCCGAGCGCAGGTCCTGCAACGAGTCAGTCGGCGGCACGGGGAAGTAGCCTTCTTTGTAGCGCGGCTTGTAGGCCAGGTTCGGCTTTTCGTCCCGGCCGGAATTCCAACGCCCTTCGGCGGAATCCAAAAAGTAGAACCCGCAGTGCTCGTTCTGATCGAATCGCACGTCGTCGAAGACAAAGAACTCTGCTTCGGGCCCGAAGTAGGCGGTATCGGCGATGCCGGTGGAGCGCATGTAGTTTTCCGCCTTACGCGCCACGTTGCGCGGATCTTTCGGATAATCCTCTTTGGTGATCGGGTCCTGGATGTTGCAGATCATTACCAGGGTGGTGTGTTCCATGAACGGATCGATAAATGCGGTGGCCGGATCGGGCATGACGATCATGTCCGACTCGTTGATTGCCTTCCAGCCGCGAATGGAAGAGCCGTCGAATCCAAAGCCATCCCGGAAGGAGTCTTCCGTCAGAGCGGAGACCGGGACCGAGAAGTGTTGCCACAGTCCCGGGAAATCCATGAATCGAAGGTCCACGACCTTGACGTTCTTTTCCTTACACAGTGCCAGCACTTCACCCGGTGTCATGTCTGATTCTCCAACACGGTTGTCTGATGAATTCCCGCTTGCTCGGCTCTTGTTAAACCGCTTCAGGTCCCCGCTCGCCGGTGCGGATGCGTACCACGTCCTCCAGGGGAAGGACAAAGACTTTTCCGTCTCCCGGGTTGTCCTTCTTCAGGCCACCGGCGGTGACGATCGCCTGAACAGCCGGCTCGACAAATTGCTCGTTGACTGCGATTTCCAGTTTGACCCGCGCGAGTTGTTCCAGGTTGTATTCGGGCCCGGTCCCCGTCTCGGAGCCGAAGCCCTGGACGTCGGAGACGGTCATCCGAAAGACCTCCACATCGCCCAAGGCCTGCTTGACCGCCTCCAGGCGTGCGGGACGAATAATCGCTTCGATCATTTTCATCGGAATGCGCTACGGGTTGAAAACGGACTCCCCTCTACCAGACCGGAGATTCTACCGATAATTCGGCCCTGTGCAACAGTTTTCTTAAATTACGTTCATCTAGGGACTTGTGCGTGGGTTGGCGGGTGAATAGTGGGCCTACTCCCGGCCGCGCGCGCCGACGAAGTAGATCCGGCCAGTCTGCGGGTCGAAACTGAGCACCGAATCGTAGGTCTCCTCCAGCACCTCGCGCTTGAACCGGCTGTAGTAAGATTTGCTCTTTACGTCTTCAAGGCTCCAAAACGAATGCTCTTCAGATGAGAGAGAGGCGAAGTATTCCTGAGCGACCTTCCAGGTCTCCGGCTCGAAATGCTCTCGAAGGAATTGTTCGAACCCGTCGGGAGCTTGCAATGTGATGTAGTAACTTTCCAGATTGAACACGCCTTGTTTGACCAATGTCCCGTCGAGGATCCGGACGTCCGCGGGAAGCTCCAGGCCGGTGGACCATTTGAACCACATTCTCTTCTGCGCGCTCGTGGCGGGGCGGTCCTGATTGTCCACGGTGCTGCCCACATAGCCCAGGTCGATGCCGACGTAGTCCAAGATGTCGTGGAAAAGGCCATACGCGGTGCTCGCCGCGACGACGGAGGCATAGATTCCAAATCCGAAGAACAAGAAGATCGAAACGAATCCCGATAACAGAGAACCTTTCCAGAGCTTCGGCTGTTTTTTGGCGATTCCGACGACCAGCGCGGTCAAACTGACCAATAGGATCAGGCTTGCGATTCCGATCCACAACGCCAGGACAATCAGCATCGATCGACTCCTCCATTTTTCCGCGCACTCGATGGCGCATGCACCCTTCGTAGGTAAATGGAGTGTAGCTTGGCGCGGACGGTCCGTCAAGCGTGGTGTACGACTGAGGGAGAGGGGTTAGACGTCTTCGGTCAGGCCGAGCTCGCCGGCGACTTCGATGAGGTCGTTGAGCTGAATGTTGGCCAGGTCCAGACCGCGGGCTTGGAGGCGATTGGTAATTTCCAGCATGGTCTCCTGCATGGCTTTGTGGGTTTCTTGAGATCCGCCATAGAGCAGGAAATCTTCGCCGGTCGTGAGCCGGGTATGGCCGTCTTCGTTGTCCAGTCCGATGCCGAGGATCCGGTCAACCTTGGGGTTGCTGCTTTCGCTGGGCATCATCGGCATCGCTCCTCAAACGGGTATGGGATCCAGGACTCTGGGAGGAATATCGGCACAATCGCCGGCCCGATTGAGGTGAAACGGTCCTTCATGGCTGCTCTTAGCTGGGCAGGATTTCCTTGAGCATCTGCTGCCAGGTGGGGGCCAGCAGGGTTTTGAGAGCGATGTCGGCGATCAGCAGCACGACGGCCGCTCCGCCGTACTTCTTGACCATCCCGGCGTCCATTGGTTCCTTGCGGACTTTGGCGAAGAACAGGTGCGCCAAAACCATCGCGGCGAGAATGTAGGCGATCACACGGAGCACTGACCAGACGTGCCAGCCAAGAAGTAGGGCTATCATTCCGTTGGTTGACTCGACCATCAACATCCCCACGTAGTAACTCATGTAGCCCATGAGCAGGCTGCCCACTGCCAGGGCCAACAGGCCACCGGTTGCCACAGCCAGCATGGCAAACACGGCGAAATGCCACAAATGTTCCGGGAGGAACTGGGACGGCGTCGACTCTTTGCCGACGCCCGTGCGGACCCACTCGAACATCTCCGTTTGGTATTGTTCGCCGTGGAAGATGGCCGAGCCTGTTTCGCCGGCTTCGAAATACGTCGCGCCGATAATCGCTGCGGACAGGCCCACCGCCCAAAGAATCATCACCGAGACGCACTCCCCGTAGCGTTTGCCTGTCACGGCTCGGTAGAAGAACGGATACCCTGCCGCGGTTGTCAAAATCGGCAATAAAATCTGGATACCGGAAAACAGGGCGGCCAGCGTAGCGACAAAGCTCAAGATCGGCGCCGCAGCCATGGCTCCGGAATAGGACTTCCGATTATACTCTTCCGGCGTCGCGCCGAAGTCGACCTTCGGCAGTTCAGGAATCCCGGTCACGCCTTGTCACCTCACTAATCAGCCAATCGTGTGTTTTGCGCAGCCCCTCTTCGAGCGGTGTACAGGCATAGCCCAATTCATTCTTCGCCTTTGAACAATCGTAGGCCCAATCGTGTTTGTAGACCTCCACCGCGCCACGAGTAATCATGGGGTAGGTACCGAACAGCGCCGCCCGTAGCTCGCACAGAGCGGCCACGGTTTTAAGCACCCAGTAGGGGACGTGCCGCGTCGGCTTCGGGACACCGGAGACGGACTCGAAGGTTTCAAAGAACCGGTTGGCCGAGGCGACCTCGCCACCGAGGATATAGCGTGCGCCCACGGTTCCTTTCTCCATTGCCAACAGGTGCCCGTCGACCACGTCATCGACGTAGGCGTAGGTCCACTTCCGTTCGCCATCGCCGGGGATGCCAGGCAGTTTTTCGTTCATGTGGTCCAGCAGCATCTTCACCGCGATGTTGCCGTCGGTCAGTTCACCCGGCCCATAGATCACGCCGGGATAGACCGAGATCAGCGGCACGCCGTCGGCCACGTGGCGCGCGGCCACGCCGTCGGCCAGATACTTGGTCCGCTCGTAATCGTTGTGCAGGTGGTTTGGGTCCCGCTTGGCCCGCTCGTCGGCCACGATCCCATCGGTCTGACCGATCGCGATGAAGGAGGATGTGCGCACCACCCGCTCGACACCCAATTCTTTGGCGATCCGACAGATTGCATCGACGCCGTCTACGTTGATCTTGTCGAACAGGGCTTTATCCTTGGCCCACTCCTTGACCAACGCGGCCATGTGGAAGACCCGGTCGCAGCCCTCCATGCCGCGGCGCAGCGAATCGTGATCGGCCATGTCGCCGGTCACCCGCGTTACACCCGGTAGGTCGAGTCCTTCGGTGTTGCTCGATGTCCGCGCCAGGACGCGCACCTCATGGGTCCCGTCGGCCAACCGCCGAACCAGGTTTTTCCCGACGAAGCCGGTTCCGCCGGTTACAAAGTATCTCATCCGCGCCTCAACCGTTTACACGAACATGTAAGCAACCGCAAAGCCGATCTGTGCCACCATCATCATTCGGTACATGTGGGTCCACGAGGGATGGTTCTCGCCCCCCTCCACCAGGGAATCGGGATCCTTGAGCAGAAGGTAGCACACGTAGGCGCCGTAGGCAACCAATACGACACCCAAGGCCACCAGCAAATGGGCCTGCCCGCTGAGGAAGCCCGTGGCAACTCCGATGGGCAACAGTACCCAGGGCAGAACGAAAAAGGGTGAGATCATCCAGGCCGATTTTCGCACCCCGTACTTGATCGGCAGGGTGATGCATCCGGCCGCCTTGTCGCCCTCCATGTCGGAATAGTCTTTTGTCGTCGCCGCGCCGATCAGGAACAACATGAAGACCGAGCCGATGTACCAGGGTTCGTGATCGGAGAAGACCGGAGCCACACATGACCAGCCGGCCACTTTTAACAGGCAGCCCCGCGGGATGGCGATGGTCACGTTTGCCGCCAGCCCCCAGCGTTTGGTGCGGAACGGCGGTCCGGAATAGATGTAGGTAAACGCGGCCCCCAGCAAAACGACAATGAAACATTCGTGTGTCCCATTCGGTGCGATCAGCCACGCGAAACCCAACGCCAGCGCATACAGGAGGAGGAAAAACCAGATCGTTTCGGTTCGCGTCACTGTCCCCGCGGGCAGCGGCCGCTCTGGCTTGTTGATCCGGTCGTTTTCATAATCGGTCAGTTGATTGAGCACGTTAGACGCCGCGTTGAGGGCCGAGGCCATCAGCGCGCCGATACCGATGAACATGGCGTCGGCCCAACCCATTTCTTGAAAGAAACCGTTGCCGTGCACAACCGCTCGAGCTCCGATACCGGTCAGGGCTCCGGAGATCATTCCCAACAACGGCGGTAGCAGCGTAAAGGGGCGGATAAATTGCCAATAGATGCCGATTTTACTCCCGATTTTCATGATTCTCCCGGTTTCGTATTTTCTTGTAGCTTCTTCTTACAGGACCCATGCCGCGAGTCCGGCCGCCGCCGCGGCGCCGATGACGGTGTTGAAGAAATTGATCATTTCGTTGTCGATCCCCTTAA
>JAJDCN010000216.1 GCA_029260815.1 Planctomycetota bacterium | reverse complement strand
CGGCGCGGGTCGGCTATCAAAAAGAGGCGGTGCGCTTCTATCGCAACCCGGAGACCAACCGCCGGACCTGGCCGCTCACGGCGATCGTGCATTATTCCCTCTTCGCCGAACTGCCCCACCCGATGCAGCCCGGCCAGACCTACCAGGTGTCCGTCGACTTGGGCGGCAAAAAACCAGTCTTGATATCGGCGCACTTCGACGAAGCGAAGCCCAACCGGAACATTAAGGTGAACCAGCTCGGCTACCTGCCGGACGTAAAGGAAAAGTACGCCTATCTGGGCGGCTACCTGGGAACCCTGGGGCCGCTGCGGCTGGCAGAGATTAAGAAATTCGAGTTGATTGACGAAGCCACGGGCAAACCCATTCTGAACGGCAAGCCGAAGTTGCGCAAAGAGAAGGACTTCCTCAGCGGCGAAGACGTCTACGAGATCGACCTGTCTTCGGTCCGCGCGCCGGGCCGCTACCACCTGTTCGTCCCGGGCATGGGCCGCTCCTATCCATTCGAAATCCGCGACGGACTCTACGCCAAGATGCTGAATGACACGCAGCGGTTCTTCTACCATCAACGCTGCGGCATCGTCATCGGCAAGCCCCATACGGAATTTCCACGCCCCGCTTGGCACGACAAAAAGAGCGACGGCTTCTTTCACAAATCCATCCGCAAGGCCCCGCTGCACACCACCGAGAAGCCCGGCGACTTCATGGACGTGACCGGCGGCTGGCACGACGCGGGCGATTCCGGCAAGTACACCCCCACCGCCACGGAGTCGTTGCACATCCTGATGGCTGCCTACGAAATGTTTCCCGAGGCGCTGGCATCGGACGCTACGAACATCCCGGAAAGCGGCAACGAAATCCCGGACTTGCTCGATGAGATCCACTGGGAGTTGGCCTGGTTGCTCAAGATGCAGGGCAAAGACGGCGCGGTCTATCACAAGGTGACTCACCCCAAATGGGGTGGCGACAAAAAAGCTCCGCAACGGATCATCAGCGAAAAAACCACCCACGATACCGGCAGCTTCGCCGCGGTCATGGCCGCCGGCGCGCGCTTGCTCAAGCCGCACTTCCCGAAAGATGCGGAACAATATCTCGCCGCGGCGCACGCGGCGGCGAAGTTTCTGGCGGCGCATCCCAACACGATCCCGCGCAAAGGCTTTCGCAACCGAGAAGGCAACGAGGGCGGCGAATACGACGACGACGGCGATGATCGAGACGAGCGCGCTTGGGCGGCGGCGGAGATCTTCAAGACCACCGGCGATCCCGCCTACCATAAGTATTATCTAAAACACGGGCCGAAGACGCCCGGCAAGCGTTCTTACAATCACTGGGCCGAGACGCAACAATTCTCCATGTGGACCTACCTGACCACCGATCGGCCGGGTGTGAATAAGCTGCGCCAGGCGAACTTCCGCAAGCAGTTTCTGAAGATGGGTGACAACAGCCTCAAAGGTTCGGTCACATACGCGTACCGTTCCTATATCGTGTCCCTGGGTCGCGGGAGATATTATGTGGGCTACGGCTCGGGCTCCGGCTCGGCTCGGGGAATGGCCTTCCCCTTGGCGCGGGCCTATGCGCTCACTCATAGCCGGAAGTATCTGGACGGACTCGCGCTGCAGTTCGATACACAACTGGGCACCAACGCCCTGGGCCGCTCCTGGGTGACCGGGTACGGATCCAACCGCTGCATGTTTCCTACGCACGGGCCCTCCGGGCTCGACGACATTGACGAGCCGGTGCCGGGGATGAAACTGCCCGGGCCCTACAACCGTGGTAAGCTCCACTCCGGCAGCACGGAGTTTGAAAAAAACACCTCACCACGGCTGCCCGGCACACGGATCTTCTACGACATCTCCCTGCCGGTGATGGGCGAACCGACCATCGACGTGCAGGCCCATCAACTGGCCGCCCTCGCGGCGATCGCATCCTGGCCAAAGCCCAAGCCGAAGCTGGAACCCAAACCGAAAGACGAGTAACGAGCTAAGGGAGTTCTAGATGGCGGTGGGCCTGGGGGATGACGCGCACGTCGGGAAGGATCTTTCGCGCGGTGGCATGCAGGTCCAGGGCAAGGCGCGGCAGGGGCGCCTCGGTCGCGTTCCGGGCCGGTATGACCGGTTGAAGAACAAACGGGATGTCGGACCGGACGGCCGCGACGAGTTGCGCGGCGATGGCGATTTCCTCCGGCGGCGTATGCGCGCCATAGACCACCTTAACGTAGCAACCCTTGTGCGCGGCGATCATCAAGAACTCCCGATTCACATCGAACTTCGCCCGCTCGCCGGTGGCCGAGGGGATCTTGATGTCGATGGCAACCACGTCCACGAAGTCCATGACCTTCTGCAGAGGGCCGGGCAGATTGCCGTCGGTCTCCAGGATTACCGGGGTGGGCTCCAGGAGGCCGTTGCGCCCGCAGTGTGCGATAAAGTCCGCCTGCATCAGCGGCTCGCCGCCGGTAAGGACCAAGCCGTCACAGAGGACATCGGAACGGTTCAGCCGGGCCAACGCCGCGCCCAATGCGTCGGCCTCGACCGGATTGGAAATTTCGTCGAAGGTCGCGCGGAACGGCTCGTGCTCCACCCGGCAAGTGGGATTCTTGACCAGGGAGTCGGGCGTATCGCAATAGGCGCAATCCGCGTCGCAGGTTTCCAGCCGCACAAACCGATGGCAGCGGCCAAGGTTCGGACCTTCCCCCTGGATGGAGGTGAACACTTCTGTGATGTACGCGCTGGGTTGCATAGCGCGGCATTGTAACACGCGGGCGGCACGAAATACAGAGGGGTCGGCCGATTGACTTGCCGCGCAACGACTGGTAGAGTGTCCCCCTTGCAATCCAATTCTTTCGGAGATGTGGCGAATGCCCGCCACGGGAATGATCCAACCGATCCGACGGGCCGCGAGCTGGGACCTGCGACGCACGGCGATTCTGTCGCGTTACGTGTTCGGGGAATTCTTGCGCGGGTGGTTGTTGGCCCTGACGGTGATCACCGCGGTCATGTTCCTGGGCATGGGCGGGCAGACCCTGGTGACCATGCAGGAAAGCGGGATCGACCAGATCGTCCAGACCCTACCGCTGATCGTTCCGATGACGCTTCCTTACACGGTGCCGTTCTCCCTGCTGGTGGCGACGACGCTGGCCTTCGGGCGGCTGAGCGCGGACAACGAGGTGGAGGCGATCCGAACCTCCGGGATTCATTTGGCCTGTGTGATCGTTCCAATCCTCTTGCTGGCGATGGCGTTGTCGGTCGGCATCTTTCTGCTCAACGACCGGGTCATTCCCCAATCGTGGCACAGCCAGCGCACCATGCTGCTATCGCTGCTCAAGAGCGACACGGCCCTGCGGATGCTGGGCGTCCGCGGGCAGCACATGACCTTTACCAAAACAGAGGAAGACGAAGACGGCAACGTAATCGTCATCAAGCAACACATTTATATACAAGACATCAAAGGCGACTTGTTTATCGGAGTCCAGTACCGGGAGGTAGTCGGCGGGAAAGTCCGTCGGGCCTTGGTGGCGCACTCGGCCCGGCCTGAGATCAACCCGGAGACCGGCGAGGTAGGCTTGAAGTTCTTCAACGCCTCCATCCACGAATTCGACGAAGATGATCCCTACCGTCCGTCCATGACGGAAGTGGAAAACGAAGAGTCGATCCTTGTGGCCATCCAATTGACCGACCCGGAAGAGATGCAACAGCGCAAGTTCGTGGAAATGAGCATTGCCGAGTTGCGAGAGAAACGGGTCGAGCGCCTAACCGCCCTCAACGATGTGAAGGCCGAGGCCATGAACGATCCTCGAGAAGGCGGCGAACGCCGTTGGAAACGGATCCAGCGACACGTCTACCAGATCGATACGGAGATCCAACAGCGCTACGCCCTGTCGGTATCCTGCATTACCTTTGCACTGGTCGCGGTACCGCTGGGCATCTTGGTCAAGAAGGGCAACAAGCTGGTGGCGTTTCTCATCAGCGTTCTGCTGGTGATCTTGATTTATTATCCCTTGTTGGTGGGCGGTCGCGCCGTCGCCGAGGACGGGCTGGTCCCGGCATGGGCATGCATCTGGTCCTCCAACGCCGTGTTGTTCGTAATTGGGATGGTTCTGATGCGCCGGGTGGTCCGGCAATGAAACAGATTGACAAGTACATTGTGAAATCCTACCTGTTCTCGTTGATCGTCTGCCTGATCTCGTTGATCGGGTTGTATGTGGTGATCGACCTGTTTCAAAAGATCGACAACTTTCTGAAGAAAAAAGACGACCTGCTCCCGATGATTCTGGAGCACTACGCTTGGCAGATACCTTTCAACCTGCTGCAGTTCCTGCCGATCGTCACCCTGGTGGCGGCGATCCTGACGCTGACGCGCCTGGCGAAGAACAACGAGCTGGCCCCAATGAAAGGCGCCGGCATCCCGATCCATCGCGTCCTGCTGCCCATGTTCCTGATCGCCTTCGCCATCTCCGGCATGATCGTGCTGCTGCAGGAGTGGGTCATCCCCGCCAGTGCCGAGCGGATACAAGCCTCCCGCGTTTCTTATCACGAGGACATGCGGTCGGCCAACGCGCAGATCATCGACGAAGAAGGCGAGGACTTCAACCTCAGCCTGTACTGCGCCACCTACTCGATCGCGGAACAGACGATGCACAAGGTGTCCATCGATTGGGATACCAAGGACTACGCGCCGCGACAGATCGGCGATTTCAACTCCAACCGCCTGAGCCACGCCTACGCAGACCGCGTGTCCTGGGACGGCCGAGTTTGGCGTATGCAAAACGATTCCGGGTTGTGCAAAGAAGTGGACCTGGCCAAGCGACGCAACGGCGCGCCCGATGCCGCGCGTCCGATCGAAAGCGGCGAAGTTCTCGACCTGCACTTCACGCCCGCCCAGATCGCGCTCAAGATCCGCAACAGCTCCATGTCCCTGTTGGGCGGGGCCAACACGCAGTTCCTCACCACGCCACAGCTCAAGGCTTACTGCGACGCGCACCCGTTCCATCGCTCCGAGCGGGTGGCGCTCTATCAGCGCGCCATGCTGCCCTTGAGCAATATGATCCTGTTTATGTTGGGGATTCCTTACGTGCTGCGTCGCGAAAGTCGCTCGGCCATGATCGGCATCGGTGTGGCCATGTTGGTCAGCTTCGCTTACTACGGCATCGCTATCGTCTGCCAGTCCTTGGGCTCCACCGGCGTGTTGGAGCCGTTCCTCGCGGCGATCCTGCCCACCGCCGCGTTCCTCTCGATCGCCATCTACAACTTCGACACTGTTCCGACTTAGGACACCTCTTTCCCAAAAGGTCGGGCCGGTTCTGGAGAAGAGGGCGACTCCGCGAGTTGCTCTACCGACAATCGCATTTGATTGATTCGTGAAACCCATTGATCGCAAACCGGTTGGGCACCGGATAGATCATTTTCACTCGCTTTTGTCTCTACGTTTAAAGCCGTGTCGGCGGCAATTTCCCGCACCAAAAATTCGAACCAAGCTTTTGAGCGTGTGGGCAGTCCGGCTCAAGCGTCGTGGCAGTCTCCTGTTCGGCCGCTTCCTGCAGTTCGGACAACAGTAGTGAGCCGTCCTGTAGAAGATACTGAACGGTTTCATCCAGAAGCTCCGGATCGCCATCGAAATAGGCCAGGATTTCCTGTATGTCGAGCGGATTGGCCTGGCCCGGCTTGTCCTCGGCCCTTGCAGGCGATTGAGGCGTGGACGCGACGAGACGGTCAATTTCGTCAAGCAGCGCTTGAAGCTTCATCGGTTTTGCGATGTAACCATCCATACCTGCTGCCAGGCATCGTTCGCGGTCTCCCTTCATCGCGTGAGCGGTCATGGCAAGAATCAGCGTTCGCTCGCGGCCGGCTCGTTCCTGGTTTCGGATTTCGGCGGTTGCCTCGAGGCCACTCATCTGGGGCATCTGTACGTCCATGAGAACGAGATCGAATCGTTCTTTTTCCATGACGGCAATCACGGCCAACCCGTCTCCGACAACCACGACGGAGTGCCCGCGCTTCTGCAACAGTTTTTGAGTCAGCTTTTGATTGATTGAGTTGTCATCCGCCAACAGAATGCGATAAGTCCGCTGGCTTTCCCGCAGGGAATGTTGTGTGATTAACGGCGCGGGCTGCTCCGAGTTGGATTGCGTATAAAGGATCATCGCAAGGGTGTTGAACAAGTGCATGCTTTTTACGGGCTTGGGTAAATAAGCTGCAACCCCGGTCCTTCGACACTCGGCAGCGTGCCCTCGCTTACCGGCGGAGGACAAGAGCACGATCGGAGTTCGAGCAAGCTTCTCATCTCGTTTGATTTGAGACGCCAGCTCAAACCCATCCATCTTCGGCATCATGCAGTCTACCAACACAACGTCAAAAGGCTGCCCGCTTCGATCGGCCTGCTTCAATAGCGCAAGAGCCGCTTGCCCGTTGTCCACAAGGGTCGGCTTCATTTTCCAGTGCTTCAACATGCCTTCCAAGACCCGCAGGCTGGTGGCGTTGTCATCTACAACGAGAACCGCCAGGTTTTCCAGGTTCTGCTGTAGCACGGCGGTTGATGCAGGGCGATCACTTGTGGAAAGAGTAAATCGCGCAGTAAAGTGGAACGTGCTTCCCCGATCTGACTCGCTCTCAAGCCAGATTCGGCCTCCCATCAAGTCGATGATCTCTTGACCGATCGTCAGACCCAGTCCAGTTCCTTCGTGCTCGCGCGTGGAGGAACCGTCGGCTTGTCGAAAGGCGTCGAAGACAAGACCCTGCTTTTCCTTGGGAATGCCAATGCCCGTATCGGAGACGGCAACATGCAGGACCACATCCTCCTCTATCTGCGCTTCGGTCTCTACAGACAGGACCACTTCACCGCTCTCGGTAAATTTAATTGCGTTTCCGAGCAGATTGATCAAAACCTGCCGGAATCGATAGGGGTCGCCTAACAAAGCATCAGGAATTTCCGGGTGAATATTCGAAATCACCTCCAACCCTTTTTCATGGCCACGAACCGAGAGCGCTTTGGCGGCTTGGTCAATGCAATCTCGAAGACTGAAGGGAATGATCTCCAACTCTACCGAGCCCGCTTCAACTTTTGAAAAGTCAAGGATTTGATCGATAACCGCCGACAAATCGCTCGCCGAGTCTTGAACCATCTCCAGGTATTCCCGCTGCTCGGGAGCCAAGTCAGTCTCAAGGGCTAAATCCGTCATGCCAATCACACCGCTAATGGGTGTGCGAATTTCGTGGCTCACGTTCGCCAGTAATTCGCTCTTGGCCACGTTGGCCGCCTCCGCATCGTCCCGCGCCTGCTTGAGAGCGTCATTGGTGCAAACCAGATCCGCGGTGCGTTCCGCTACGGTTTCTTCTAGCGAATCTCGCTGAGCCGCCAGCTTCTCTTTAGCACGTTGCCTCCAGGCAATATTTTTTTTCATGGCTCGGAAGACAAACAACCAACCGTACATCAAAACCGGCATGACCAGCGTACCGGCAGCCAGTATGGCCATTGTGGTCTGACGTTGATGATCCAGGAATTTCGTTGATCGATTCTTGATCGCCTGGGAAATCTGACTCATGCCTCTTGAATACGCGGCCTTTTCGGTTTGGTACCGAGAGCCGGAGAGTATGGCTTGAGCATCCTGGTCGCGGCCTTCATCTGTGAGCTGGAAGGCACGGTTCTCCATCGCCACCAGAGCGACATTGGCTTGATGCGTCAGGGTCGCCGACCGGCCAATGAAAGCTTCTGGTGCAAGTTGAATCGTCTCTTTGATGACCGCATCCAGCTTGGGCTCAAAACGTCGATATCTCTGCTCCCATGAACGATCTCCGGTGACGACTGCCATGCGAGCAGACATGGTAAGCACTTCATCGTAATGGGTGATGGTGCCTTGCAATTCTTGAAGGCGAAAATCTTGATTCTGAATCTGCTCAAGCGTTTGAAAAGAATGCCAAACCTGAACACCTATTCCAAGGATCAGTCCTAGGGTAGCGACCAGAGCAGCGGAAACAAGCTTGAAGGGAAACGAAGAAGCGTCTTTGCTAACCTGTAGGCTGCACGCGCTCCAGAGGGCTTTGCAAATATTCATAAAGGCTTTGCCCATAGATTCTGGCCCCAACAATCCCCACAACAAGATACAAGAAGAAAGGCATAACCGATTTTTCGAGGCATCTATTTGTATCAGGCAGGCAAGTGAAAACACTTAGTAAAAACACTTAGCAAAAACAAGCGAGCCAATATCTATTTCGGGTAAAAATGGATCTAATAACAGCAAATTTTCTTTTTTGGAACAAACGTTTTTCAAGCTGGTGAGTTTCGCCTTCGATATCGATCTACAGGTTCCGAAGAATTCACAGACACGATAAACGAGACTCCAATCCTCTGCTTGATTCAGAAAAGCGGTGGATACACGCAGACGCCTTCGGTCGAGCCGCAGACCTACTCCATGGCTCCGTGCTTGCGCAGAAGATTGAGTAGATCCTCTCCGCCGCCCTGCAAAGCCAGACTAAGGCTTGTGTCTCCTTCTCTGTCTCGTATGTTGGGGTCTGCTCCATTTTCAAGCAACCGCTTTACCATATCGATATTGCCATAACTCGCTGCATACCATAGGGCTGTTTTATAGGAGTATGTACACGTATTCACGTCCGCTCCATTCTTCACCAGAAGTGCAGCCGTCTCAAGGTGACCATTGCTTAGAGCATAAATTAATGGTGTCTCGTCTTCCCAGTTCCTTGCGTTTATATCTGCTCCATTTTTTAAGAGCAGGTCCGCCAAGGCCAAATAAGGCTCTGCCGGACTAAACAGGGGTTGCCTTCCAGGGCTCGCCGCTTCGTGCAACGGTGTGTTTTCAAAAATGCCTCTTGCATTGACATCTGCCCCCTTGGCCAAAAGCTCCTTCGCAATTTCAATATGACCCAGAGAAGAAGCCTGGACCAATAGACCACAACGCGAAACACCATTCGGCTCAAGATCCGCCCCATTGTTCAGGAGGGTCTTTACGATTTGCACGTGACCTTCTTCCACGGCAAGACCTAAAGGCGTCATGGCATCAACACAATCACCGTCAGTTAGGTCAGCATAAATGTTTGTGTCCGCGGCGTCGGCGGCGGCGTTGATATTTGCCCCATGTTGGATTAGTAGATCAACGATGTCTGCGGCACCGGCGGTGACGGCATTGTGTAGCAGGGTATTTCCGTCGAGCAGGCGGACACGTGCAAGAGCCGGGGTTTGCAGGACCAATTCCTTGGCTTTATCGAAATCCCCCTGCTCCATTGCCGTGAAGGCCTCTATCGCGGTGGCGGACATTGGATCAGACACGCCGCCTTGAGTTTTCAGCCACTGCGCCGTTTCGTCTTTTCCATAAGTTATCGCATGATCTAATGCGGTCCATCCCGCTTGGTCTTTGGCATTGATCTCCGCACCCTTCTCCAATAGCAATTTGGCCATTTGTGTGTCACCATTCCTTGCCGAAAACTGAAGGGGGGTTCTGCCCGCGTTCGTTTTCGCATTGCAGTCTGCTCCGTTCGCCAACAGGAGAGCTACTAGCTCTCTGTGGAACGTAGACAGCTTTTCGTTTTCTTCATGCCCTTTCATCCTAACCAACACGGCATGGAGCACGGTAAAACCCTGATTGTTTGCTACGTTTGGATTCGCACCCTTGTCCAAAAACAGTTGGATCATTTGCTTGTTGTTGAATTTGCACGCTTTATACAAAGGCGTTTCGCCTTTGATGTCCCTCGCATTAACATCAACGCTTGGGGTTGATATCAGGAGTTCTGCAAACCGTACATCTCCAATCTCATGAAGAGGCGTTTTGCCATCGTCGTCCCTCTGATTAGGATCCAAGCCTAGCTTCAACAGAACCGCAGCACGCTCCAACGAACTATCGAATAGGGCCGTACGCCCCCACCGATCTTTTGCTGAGACATCGGCACCGTTTGCGATGAAAAGTTTCATAACCTCCTTACTCGTTGCATAATGGAAGGGGGTCTTTCCATAATTGCTTGTCGCTTTCACATTTGCTCCACGACGAATAAGGGCCTCCACAAGCTTCCGGTGTTCGTATGCGGCCGCGTAATGCAGAGGCGAAACTCCCCACCTGTCTGCCACGTGAACATCGGCGCCTTGAGACAGTAGGAACATGGCCAACTCCGATGCGGCCTCCCTGTCACTCGTCGGACTCACCCCGGAGACCGCGTACAAAAGAGGGGTCCTTCCGCACAAACCCTTGACATTCAGTAGCCGCGGGTCCGAGGCGAGCAGCTTCTTGACCTCTGCCAAATCGGACCAGTAGACCGCTGTAAGCATCGAATGAATGTCAGAAGATGTAGGCGCAGTGGTGCCACATCCTGCGGAGAGAAGAAAACAAAACGGTAAGGCGAAAAGGATGACGACTCTCATGGGTGACCATCCAAGTGATACGTTGAAATGCTGCTCTCGATATCGAAGATCTAACGCGTTTTAACTAAACATCATGCTTGATAAAGAATTCTTCCTTCTGGATCAAAAGATAGCTTACCTTCCTCCACCATCTGCAACTTCGACACCGTCCCGACTTAGAGCCTCTTTTCGTCAGGACTCCGTGGTCGTGCCCGGGATGCCGGTGTCCATTGGGTGCGTAAAAACACTCGAACACCTCGTCTGCGTCGTCATAACTTTCCAGCACCACGTGGGCATGTCTGGAGCAGGTGTATCCCCATATTGCAGAGAAGCATTCGAGGACTTCGTCATCGTCATCCTCCACAGCACTTCCACTCGGCAGACTCCAGGCTGTCATGCACGGCAAGGCGCATACGGACATCACGAAGGCTCCAAGCAACACCGCAAAGATTTGAGATTTTCGTTTCATTGAGAAATCCTCACCATCCTACGACTCTCCCTGAACAGGCAAGCGAAGAACAACGCAAGAATCGTGCCCGTCAAAATCGTGCTCAAACAGATTGAGATTGCCAATTTTGGTCGGAGGATCTGTGGTTTGATTCCACATACACGCCCTCATCGTAATGTCATCTTTACGTTGTTGCCGGGGAAAGCGGAGCTTACTTGGAGACGGAGTTCTTGCCTTGCTTGGCGCGGTAGAGGGCCTGGTCGACGGCATGGAAGAGTTTTTCTTCGTCGTCGATTTCGTCGGACAGACTGGCGACGCCGGAGGAGATCGTTACACGGATGCCTTCGGTCAGGGAACTCTGGATGTCCAGAGTGCTGGAGGCGACCATTTTGCGCAGGCTCTGGGCCTTGCGCTCGGCGTCTGCCAGGGGGGTCTCCACCAGGATGATGAGGAACTCGTCGCCGCCGTAGCGACAGACGGCGTCTTCCTCGCGGCAATGGCCCTGCAACAGACGGGTCACTTCGATGAGGACCCGGTCGCCGGCCTGGTGGCCGTATTGGTCGTTGATGTCCTTCATGTTATCGATGTCGACCAGCAAAAAGGACAGCGCCTCGCCGTAGCGCAAGGCGCGCTTGATTTCCGCGCGAGATTTGCGGTCGAAGAACCGGCGGTTGTAGCAGCCGGTCAGCGGATCGACGATGGACTGGCGCTCCAGGTCCTGCACCAGGCGCAGGTTGTCGATCATAATGGAGACCATGTTGGCCAGGGTCTTGAAGATGTCCAGGGCGCCGGTGCGGATGGGCTCGTGGGAGGCGGCGAAAACGGGGCTGATGGCCGGATCGGCGGTCACACGCATGATGCCCTGCACCCGGCCGCGGCTGACCAGGGGCAGGATCAGCACGCCGCGACCGCGGTCGATGGTGACCTCGTCCTGTTCCAGGGAGGCCAGGGCCGCCTCGCATTCCTTCAGTTGCGCGCGGGTGATCTTCTTGCGGCCGGAGGCCTTGGTGCGGACCCCTTTGCCGTCTTGAATGACAAAGACGACCTCCTGCGCGTTGAGTCCCGCTTCATCGGTCATGACCGCGGAGGCTTTTTGCATCAGGCTGTCGATGTTTTTTGAGTTTAGAAGCGACGCGGTCAGGTCGTAGGTGGTGGAAACCCGCTCGGTCAGCTCGTACAGCCGCACGTTGGCGCGGGCGACTTCGATGTTCTGCTTGCGATACCGCTCGGCCCGATCGCGCCGTTGAGATTCCCGCTCCCTTTGCTCCTCCAGGTCCGTGACGTGGCAGAACAGCAGGTCCTGCCCGTCGATCCGCTGGACCGACAGCCGCACCTCCGCCTCCCGCGCCTTGCCGTCGGCGCCCAGAAAGCGCACCGACTGGGCGAGCGGTTGCTCTACGTCCAACCGGGCCAGGCTGTCCGGCTCTATCAGGTCGTCGAGCGCCTGCGTGGCTTTTTTGAATTGGTCGGGCCCGTAGCCCAGGAAGGCGACGAAGGCGGCGTTGTGAGCGACCCATTGGCCGCCGTCCAGTTGGGTGACCAGCGTCGGATCGGGACAGGCCTGAAGAATTTGTTGGATAATCTCGTTGCTGGACATCCGCTCCCACCGACTCCTATTGCGAGGCCAAGACCGCGACCGCTTCGTCCACGGCGTGCTCCAAATCGGTTTGTGCGGCGACGTCAATCCAATGAATCGCCGAAAACCTGCGGAACCAAGTCATTTGTCGCTTCGCGAATTGGCGCGTACGGCGCTGGATCGACTCCATCGCCGCCTCGGGCGAACCGGCGGACAGCACCTCCTTGTAGCCGATCGCCTGGCTCGATTCCCGACCGAAGCCCCCCTGGCTCTGGATTTGTTGTACCTCATCGGCCAGCCCCATTGCAAACATTCTTTCCACCCGCCTGTCGATCCGCTCCAGCAGGATCGAGCGCGGCCAGCGCAGCCCCACCAGGATCGCGGCCCGCTTGGGGGGCCCGGCCCACTGGGTACGGACCGCGGAGATGGGCCGGCCGGTGGCGTGGTGGTACTCCAGGGCCCGGATGACACGGCGTTGGTCGTTCGGGTGGATCCGCCCGGCCGACGGGGCATCCACCTGCTCCAGCCGCGCGTGCAGGGCCTGGATACCTTCGTCTCGGGCCTGCTGGACCAGGGTTTCGCGGTAGGCCAGGTCCGCGGCGGGGGCCTCGACCAGTCCCTCTAGCAGGGCCTTCAGGTACATGGCGGTGCCGCCCACGAACAGGGGCAAGTCTCCCGCCGCCTCGATGCGCGCGCCCGCCTCGGCCGCATCGGTCAGATAGTCGGCGACGCTGTAGGGCTCGTGGGGTTCGCAAATGTCGATAAGATGATGGACCACTTCGCCGCGGGTGGTGGCGTCGGGCTTGGCCGTGCCGATGTCCATGCCCCGGTAGATCTTCATGGAGTCCAAGGAAACGATCTGGGCGCCGATGCGTTGGGCCACCTGCCGTCCCACGGTCCCCTTGCCCGATGCGGTGGCTCCGACAATACATCGTAGGGCGCCGGAGGCCACGACCGTTCTAGACCCCGCGGATCAGATGCATGGCCTCCGCGCGGGTCGCGGCGTTGCGGCGGAAGACGCCGCGAACGACTGAAGTCACCGTTTTGGAACCGGGCTTCTTGACGCCGCGAATCGTCATGCACTGATGTTCGGCCTCCATGACCACCATCACGCCTTGGGGCTGGAGGGAGTTCATGAGGGTATCGGCGATCTGTTGGGTCAGGCGCTCCTGCACCTGGGGCCGGCGGGCGGCCAGGTCCACCACCCGGGCCAGCTTGCTCAGGCCAGTCACGCGGCCGCCGTCGGGGATGTAGGCCACGTGAGCGCGGCCCAGGAACGGCACAAAGTGATGCTCGCAGACCGAGTGAAACGGGATGTCCTTGACCATGACGATCTCATCGTGATAGGGCTCCTCCAAGATCATGATCGGTTCGGCGGGGTCGTGGCCGATGCCGCCGAAGATTTCTTCGTACATGCGCGCCACGCGCGCGGGAGTTTCGGCCAGTCCGGGCCGATTCGGATCGTCGCCGATGCCCTCGATAATCATGCGGACGGCTTGCTCTATTTTCGGAATATCCATTCGTTCTCCAAGGCGGATTCGCTCTCGTCGTGCGGGTTCATCAAACGGCCCATTATAGATCCCGGCCGCCGGGAAGTCAAACCGGAGCCCCCCGCTTGAGCGTGCAGGCCGGGTGAAAGGGGCGAGATTCATTTGACAGCTTCGGCGGGTGGTTGTTATACTAGTACGGTTCTGGGGTTATCGCCCCGACAAATGGGCAGCAGTATCTAAGGAGGTCTCGGTGGACGAGCGAAGGCTACTCGGCAAGATCCTGGTGGACCTGGAAATGGTCACCCCCGAGCAGATCAAGCAAGCCCTGCGCCGACAGCAAACCTCCGGCCGGAAGATCGGCGAGGAACTGGTGGAGATGGGCATCATCGACACCAACGCGGTAACCTTGGCCCTGGGCGAGCAGTTCAGCATGGAGGTCGTCAATCTGGACGACGTGGAGGTTCCCCCGGAGGTCATGGAGAACGTCTCCCGGGCCGTGGCCGACGAGTACTGCATCCTCCCGCTGGAACAGCACGAGGACGGAAGCCTGACCATCGTGGTGTCCGACCCCATGGATCTGTTCACCCTGGACTACCTGCGCTTCATTCTTAACTGTTCCATCACTCCGGTCCTGGCCCCACGCCAAAGCGTACTGGACGCGATCGAAAAGACCTACGGCGGCAAGGACGCCATCTTCGACCAGAACCATCTGGACGAAAACATCGACGTTCACGAGCGAGAGGATGGACGCGAAACCGCCGACGGCGAAGACGACGACGCTCCCATTATCCGGCTGGTCCACCAGATCATCGGTGAAGCCCTGGAGCAGCGGGCCTCGGATATCCACATTGAACCGTTCGACGACCGGGTACGCATCCGTTACCGCATTGACGGCGTCTGCCGGGAGACGCAATCGCCACCCAAGACCGCCCAAGGCGCGCTCATCAGCCGCATCAAGATCATGGCCGGCATGGACATCGCGGAGAAGCGCAAACCCCAAGACGGCTCCATCTCCTTGCGCGTCCAGGGCCGCGACATCGACATCCGCGTCTCCGACATCCCCGCCACATACGGGGAGAGCATCGTCATGCGTCTTCTCGACAAGGAACGCGGCCTGTTGGACTTGGAACAACTGGGCTTCGACGAGTCGGACCTGACGCGCTTTGAAAAAGTCATCCGCCGGCCCAACGGCATCATCCTGGTCACCGGCCCAACCGGTAGCGGAAAGACGACAACGCTGTACAGTGCGCTCAAGCGGCTCAACCGGCCGGACGTAAAGATCATCACCGCCGAAGACCCGGTGGAATACGTGATGAGCGGGATCAACCAAACGGAGGTCAAGCGCAAGATCGGCTTGGATTTCTCCCGCATCCTCAAGGCCATGCTCCGCCAGGCGCCCAACATCATCCTGGTGGGCGAGATCCGCGACCTGGAAACCGCCGACGCCGCGGTCCAGGCGTCCTTGACCGGTCACTTGGTCTGCTCCACGCTACACACCAACGACGCCCCGAGCGCCTTGACACGCCTGATGGACATGGGGGTCAAACCGTTCCTGGTAGCCAGTTCGGTAATCGCGGTGATGGGCCAGCGCCTGGTCCGTGTGCTGTGCGAAGAATGCAAGGAAGCCTACGAACCGACCGACATCGAATTGAAAATGGTCGGCATGAGCCCCGAGATGATCTCCGGACCGAAGATCTACAAAGCGAGCGGCTGTCCAACCTGCAACGGCACCGGGTATCGCGGACGCCTGGGGGTCTACGAATTGCTGGAGATGAACAGCGAACTGCGCAAATTGGTCTTCGAGAGAGCCTCGGTGCTGGAGATGACCCGGGCCGCGCGGCGCTCGGGCATGACCACCCTGCAGGAAGACGGCGTCCGCAAGATCCTCAAAGGACTGACCTCGACCGAAGAGGTCGTCCGGTTGACCCATCAGGTCGAAGCCATCCTGGCGGAATAAGACAACCGAGGGAGAAGAACATCGAAATGAGAGTGCAGACAGGACCCTATGGATATCAATAAACTACTGGATGCCGCCGTGCAACAGGGCGCCTCGGACTTGCACCTGGCGGTCGGTCGCCCGCCGGTGCTGCGAATCTCCGGGCGACTGCGGGCGATCAACACACCACCCCTGACCGGCGAAGACACCGAAGCGCTGCTCAAGCAGATTATCCCGGACCGTGCCGCGACGGAACTGGAAGAGGGTGGCAGCGCTGACTTCGGACTGGAGTTCAGCAAAAAAGGACGCTTCAGGGTCGCCGCCTTTCGCCAGAGAGGCGAACTGGGCGTCGTCTTGCGTCTGATCCCCAACCAGTTGCTGACCTTCGAGCAAATTGGTCTGCCACCGAACATCAAGGAGTTTCTTGCCCGGCCCCGGGGCCTGATCTTGATCACGGGACCGACGGGCAGCGGAAAAAGTACCACCCTGGCCACGATGGTGGACTACATCAATCAGAACTTCGACCGGCACATCATTACCATTGAAGACCCAATCGAGTTTTACCACCAACACAAGAAGTCAATTATCACCCAGCGAGAGGTCGGACCGGGGCGCGACGTGCCTAATTTCGCCGAGGGCGTCCGGCGCGCGCTGCGTCAGGACCCGGACGTGATCCTCGTGGGCGAAATGCGAGACCTGGAAACAATCTCGGCGGGCATCGCGGCGGCTGAAACGGGCCACTTGGTCTTCGGGACGCTCCACACCACCGGAGCCCCCCGAACCATCACCCGTGTCGTCGACGCCTACCCAACCAACCAGCAGCCCCAGGTCCGTGCTCAGTTGTCGGTGGCCCTGTCCATGGTTATCTCCCAGGCGCTGATCCCCACAATCGACGGCACCGGCCGGATCGCGGCTTTCGAAATCATGCTGACGACCAGCGGCATCGCCAGCCTGATCCGAGAAAATAAAATCGCCCAGATCTCAAGCGACATCACCACCGGGCGCAAGGAGGGGATGAAACTGATGGACGACAACCTGTTGGAACTCGTCGTCGCCGGCAGAATACTCCCCGAAGAAGCCGTCGCCAAGGCCGTGCGGCCCGACAGTCTCGCGGAAAGGATCGAAAAGGAAATCGAAAAACTTCGGGAGGGCCGCGCCGTGCGCGGTCAATAGGCAGGAGCAACCAGGATCATGGTCGTATCCACACGAAAACCGATCGGACAAATCCTCAAGGAGATGGACCTCGTCACCGAGGCCCAAATCCAGGAGGCCCTGGAGACTCAGAAGACGAGCAACGGAGCGTTAGGCCAGATCATGATCCAGATGGGCCTGGTGACCGCCGATGAGATGCTGTTCGCCCTGGGCGCCCAGGCGGGCATGGAAGTGGTCAACCTGGACGTCATGAATATCCCAGGCGACGTTATTGCCATGGTCGACGTGATGATCGCCAACATGTACCGCGTTGTTCCCTTGGAAGTAGAGGACGGCATCCTGACCGTTGCCATGGCCGACCCGCTCAACGTCAGTATCCTGGACGAACTCAACTTCATGCTCAACATGCCGGTCAAAGGCGCGGTAAGCAACCCCGACGCAGTGGACCGCGCCCTGGCGCGCTACTATGCCGACCAGCGCGACGACGTAGACGTATTGATGCGCGGACTCGATGACGAGTTCGCCGATTTCGAAGACGGCGCCGAAGGCATGGACGTGGAGACCGCCCTGCAATCGGCCCCCGTCGTCAAGCTGCTCAACCTCGTACTCATGCAGGCGATCAAGGACCAGGCCTCCGACATCCACTTCGAGCCCTTCGAGTCTGACTTCAAACTGCGCTACCGCATCGACGGCGTTCTCTACGAAATGAAGGCGCCCCCGCCCCACCTGGCCGCGGCGCTCATCTCCCGAATCAAGGTCATGGCCAAGCTGGACATCTCCGAGAACCGCGTGCCCCAGGACGGAAAAATCAGCCTGTCCATCGCCGGGCGACCGGTCGACTTGCGAATTTCCACGCTCCCCACCATGTTCGGTGAGAGCGTCGTCATCCGGGTCCTCGACCGCGGCGTGCTGCAATTGGACCTCAAACAGGTCGGCATGAACGACGAAGAAATGGAAGCCTTCAACGGTCTGATCCACAAACCCAACGGCATCATCCTGGTCACCGGCCCGACCGGCAGCGGAAAGACTACAACCCTGTACTCCGCGCTGCGCGCGGTCAACACCATCGATCGTAAAATCATTACGACCGAAGACCCGGTAGAATACAACCTCGACGGCATCATGCAGATCCAGATCAACGAAGACATCGACGTGACGTTTGCCAGTTGCCTGCGCAGCATCCTGCGTCAGGACCCGGACATGATCCTGGTGGGCGAAATTCGCGACCTGGAAACCGCGCAGATCTCCATCCAAGCCTCGCTGACCGGCCACGTGGTCTTCTCCACCTTGCACACCAATGACGCTCCCTCCTCCATTACCCGCTTGCTCGACCTGGGGATCGAACCGTTCCTCATCGCCGCCACGCTCGAGGCCATCATCGCCCAGCGACTGGTGCGCAAGATCTGCACCAAGTGCCGAACCGAATACACCCCGTCGGAGGAGATGCTCGAGACGTTGGGGCTGGAGCCCGGAGCCATCAAAGAGAAAACCTTCTTTTACGGCAAGGGCTGTCTGGAATGCAACCACACCGGCTACCGCGGCCGGACCGCGATCTTTGAAATGCTCGTTGCCGATGACAAGATCAAAGAAATGATCGCCAATAACGCATCCACCGAAGAGATCCGCGACGCGGCCGAGGCGCGGGGAATGCGGAACCTGCGCGAACGCGGGATCCGCCTGATCTACGAAGGAATCACTACCGTCGAAGAAGTCGTCCGGGAAACCCTGCTATCGTCGTAATCGACGCGGCCGGCGGGATCGCCTGATGCGGCAAGGCGAACAGTGAAAGCCAGGGAGACGCAGCAACCGATACAGGAGTACAAACGCGATGCCTGTTTTCGTATTCAAAGCAGTTGATCGATCCGGCAAAGAACTGGTCAGCGAAGTGGAGGCCAGCTCCCAGGAAGACGCACGCACGTTGATCTCGGGCAAGGGCCTTCACGTCACAGCCATCAAAGAGCGTCCCGCCCGTCAAGCCGCAAAAGCTGCCCCGGCGCCGGGTCAGAAAAAGGTCATGACCATCGGCGGCGTCAACCGCGGCCAGTTGACCGAATTCACCACCCAGTTGGCCACCCTCGTGGATGCCGGTGTACCCTTGCCCCGCAGCCTCGCAATCCTGGAAGGACAGGCCAAACCCGGAGTGCTCAAGAACCACCTGATGGACGTGACCGAAGACGTGGAGACCGGCTCGAACCTCGCGGAATCCCTGGCCAAACACCCGAAAGTCTTCGACAACCTGTACGTCAACATGGTGCGGGCCGGACAAGTTGGCGGTGTGCTCGACAAGGTCCTGGCGCGACTCGCCGAGTTCATGGAAAAGAGCCAGAAGCTGCGCCGAAAAGTGATCAGCGCCTCGGTGTATCCCGCGATGGTCTCCATCGTGGCCGTCGTGATCCTCAGCGCCATTATGATCTTCGTGATCCCCAAATTCAAAGAGATCTTCGAGAAGAGCAACACGCCGATGCCCGGCGTCACCGTCGCCCTGCTCAACGTCAGCTCCGGCGTCGTGACCTACAAATTCGTCATCCTCGGAATCCCGCTCTCCTTGTTCATCCTCTTCAAGGTCGCCGGCAACACGCCGAAAGGAAAATTATTTCTCGACCGGGTCAAGCTGCGCGTCCCCCTGAGCGGTACCGTCATCCGAAAAGCCACCATCGCGCGCTTCGCCCGAACCCTGGGCACTCTCGTCGCCAGTGGCGTGGAGATCCTTGACGCCCTGCGCATCTGCCGCGATGCCATCGACAACGAGATGCTCGCCCGCGCCATCAACAAAGTCCACGACTCTATCCGCGAAGGCGAATCCATCGCCGATCCGTTGCGCGACAGCGGCATGTTTACCGAGCTGGTCGTCAACATGGTCGCAGTGGGCGAAGAAACGGGACAACTCGACAAGATGCTCATCAAAGTCGCCGACGTGTACGACGAAGAAGTGGACGTCGCGGTGGATGCGATGACATCGGCCCTGGAGCCCGCGTTGATCTTGTTCATGGGCGTGGCGGTGGGCTTTATCGTGATCGCCCTGTTCCTGCCGCTCATCCAGATCATCAAGTCGCAGAAGACGAAAACCGGCGGATAAGCCGCGAAATCACTGCATCGGCCGGCTGCCCGCCACCCGGCCCTGGCCCGGCTGTTCGGGCAATACCTCGATCGCCAGCGCGTCCCCGGCCGCGTAAACCTCGCCTTTGCGCGGACGCACCAGCCAAAGCCCTTCGTAGGTTTCATCTTCATAAGCGTAAGAGTACTCGACCCGCGCCGTCCGCCCGGAAATCTCGACGCGCCGGATGATCCCATCCACGTGTACCATGTGGCGCTGCTCGCGATACACGCGCACCACCGAACGAGCATTGCGCAAACTGAACGCCACCGCCAAAAGTCCCGCGGCCATTGCCGCCATCAGCGTTCCCTGCGTCCACGCCCAGTCGCTGGCCAATATCGATCGATCCGGCGTCGTGGGCACGTAACGGATCGTGACCGACTGTCCTACTTGCAACCGATCCCACTCGTTCGCACTCACGCTGCCGTATAAATAATGCTGTCCAGAATCCGGCAACGAATAAACATAGCGCACCATCCGTCGCGTCTGAGCATCGTCGTCGATACCCCTTTCGTACAAAAACATATACGCCACGCGCCCGTCGACCTCTTCGCCCTTCATCATCAGGTCGTACGCGTCGGTCATGACGAAGACAAACGCCACCGCAACCGCGCACGCACCTAAAAGCACGGCCGAAAATGCCGTACGCATCGGTGAATAAAATCGGAATACCCGTTTCAAAAATCACCCATCCCAATCACTCAAAATTCGCACCCATCAGCCCCTCCCGCGCAGCCGAGGCGCAGCGCCCCCAGTCGACCAAAAATGCGCAGAAAAGTAAAGGCCCGACCTCCCGCCCCCCATTTTTTCCAAAAATCGACCTACCGACATCCCCACCAGCGCCTACACCGGCGCCCACGCCACCGCCCCACTTCCGTCCGCAAAACCACTTTACTTTCAAGCTCAGCCCGCGCACGGCGCAGACGTAGCGCGTGCATGGTTAGTGCACGAAAACGTACGAAAAGCGCACGAAAAAGTAACAAAAAGTAATAAAAAGTAAGGAACGGAACTGCGATTCCACATGGATAAGCCCGGCCCGATTTATCGCGAAAAGTTTTGGCCATCCTCCCTTTTTGCCCCCGACGAATCTTCCAATTTCGGTATTTCTAAAACTAAAATCAACGCGCTTTCCGCGGCCAATCCCGACGGCAAAATCGCGAACGTCACTTCGCGGTAAATCGGGCTGGGCTTGTCCAGTTAGATAATAGGAAGCATGTCCGGCCCCGTTAGCGCCAAGACAACTTCGAAAAACAAATGCCCTTCTACCCGTCCTTCGATCCGTAGAAACCGCATAAGCTCGTTTTTTCCAAGAACGTCTGCACGATCCTGTACGAACGTGCGCGTCTCAATGCATTGGGCCGGTATGCAGTTTTGGACGAACAAAATATGATCGTCCGGATAAATGCGTGCATGCAAAACCCACAAATGCGTGTACTCTTTGATACTCAGCTTGTGCTCGTATTCTTGCTCTTCCGTATTGCCCAAGAGAACCTCCCCGGACGCAGTCCGGTCTTATAACCGCGAAGAACGTTACTTGGTCACTCCCTTTGTCTTCCCCGCGGAGATCTCGATAACCTCGGTTCCTTGGTACATACAAGAAGAGGAGCGCCAATCCGGCAGCTCCCACCTCACAGGCCCGCCAGGGCCCTCAGCAGAAAAGCAAGCACGGACGACGCTCCCGATAAAAAGCGTCGACCGAAACTTGGCAATCTTCTACTGATCCCCGGCTTAAAGCCAAGGCTGGCGGTTTGTGAGGTGAGATGCCAAATCTCAAATCGAATTATTTATAATGTCGCGACAAGACGATTACATCCAAGCCTCCTTTTGTATTAGCTCTTACTTATTTCTCTTTTGCTTACGCTTCTTTTTCTTTTGCGAAGACCCTTCTACCCCTTGTCCCTGTAAATATAAGCGTGTATATGAATTCAACAACTTTCTTAAGACCTCGTCTGCGGCGCTGTGTTTCTGGGGATTTACCATGCGAGACAAAATGCCCTCTAAAAATGAGGACGTTAGTTTAACACAAAGCTTTTTCTGTTGGTCATATCCAAGCCTAATCCACTCTATTTCGTTATTTGTCGGTTCTTTTACACTACTCCTCGTGACAAAGAAACCCATCCTGCCATACTCACCTGTAAGATACCCCCAAAGCTGCTGAAAATCCTCCGCTTTTAGATCTTCATAATTTTTGATTTCAAACACTACTTGGCGCGAGCGATATTCATCCCGGATCCAATTCCACGTATCCTCGTTTGCTTGATTTGTACCAACCACATCGCGCCTTTGCCTTGCATTCCTATTCGGTTTCAACTCTACGTTCACAAGTGAGCCACTAAAAACCCTCTTTATAACTTCTTGACACCACACTTCAAATGCGGAACTTCCATCAGCACCAATTGGTATTTTTGTTAATCTATTAATCAGATCGCCAAACACCCGTTGTCTTATTTGAGGGTTCTCTGAATACACCTTAATGTCATATTCATCATATATTTCTTCTGCGTCTTCTTTCTCAAGAGCGCCTTGTAAGACGTTTAAAGCAAGCCAATAACAAGGGTGAACTAAAAGCTTGTCACCACTCCGAAAATCATTGACAGGTGTGCGGCCATCGTGACTGAATGCATAATGACTCGTTGTTTTGCTATAAACCCCAAGAAACCCAACACTGTGCAGTGATTTTATCACTTCAACAGGAGTGCCATGAATCGCGAAGTCCTGACGTGTCCTAATATCGTTCGAATCGCTTGACAAGACACTAGACAGCCGTTCCTCTGTTTCATCCAATAGTACTTCTGGATCTCCATTTGCGAATATGCTCACATACTCACGTATTCCAGGAATGACTGCTGAGTATTCTTTAAACAAATCATCAAGCCTTATTTCGGAAATCTCCTTCGCGGTGGTATCAATATCGCTCTGGACAATTTCTAGGCGCTTGTGTTTAGATGCCGTGTAAAAGGCATTATTGAGAAGGGACACGACATCGCGAGGTCGGTATAGTGTCAAACGGAGACATTTTCTAAACCCATCCTTATCCTGTAACGAGCGGCCCGTGCGTGTCTTCCATAATTTTGTGTTGTTTTCAATATCAGAGTCGAAAGCCAGTCGCAAACGATTACACACAAGATTAAAAAGTTCGTTTTCGTCCCAATGAAGCCGAAGCACTTTTCCTTCAACATTCCTAGAGTAGTCTGGATCGTCATGCATAAATGACCGAAAAATATTATCGCGAACAAAAACAACAGATCGTAACTGCTCATAGTTTCTGTTTAAATCGATCGTTCCGTAAATCACTCCAGCTACAAAGCCTGTACCAACGACATCTGGTTCATACCCCTCGTCTAGTTTATCTACAAGCACAAGGCAACGTGTGTTAGAGATAGTTAAGACATTCTTAATAGTGCTTTCGAGCAGCGGAAGGTTTAGATTGGCAGCAAGGTCTCCTATTCTTTCATCAACTGGTTTTTTGGTATCCAATGCCGTTATTAAAACGGCACGAAGCTTTCCAATAATGCCGCCAACTCTATTCTCATAATATTTCCAAACCTTAAGAAGCTCGGCAAGATCTTTCGCGGCTTCTGACCCTCGAACCTTATAGTTATCTATTAAATCAGATCCTAGTTCCATCAACAAAGCGTATCGCCACGCAATGCGCATCCCGCTCTTTATTCGATTATACTTGTTACCAAATAGCTCAAGTAGCTGTCGCAGTGCGAATACTTGATTCTCTTCTGCAGTAACAGTAAGCACATGACTATATCCCGTCTCTTTCCAACGCTTTGCTACACGATAAAACAACGCGCTCTTGCCACTGCCTCTCCTACCGACTACGACGGGCGCATCACCTCCCTCTATAAGAGTCTTGTAATCTTGAGTCTCATAAAAGCCTTTCTCCAACATTTCATGATCGTCTTCCGCAACTAGCTCGCCGAGAATATTTGCCTTAGTAAGTTGTGTCTTTTGCATCACAGTTCTCTACCAATAAACAAATAGCAATCTAGATTCTTAATATAGAATACGCGCTGGACACGCTCTTTTCTATGCTGTACCGCCACGACGAGACTTGCCGTTATGATTTTAATTATATATATTAGTTATCGTGTTTCGATAACATTTTTTAGCAAACCAAAATGTTTTCCTGAAGTAGCCTCCTTTTTTATCGGCTTTGATCCTCTACATAAGTGGAAAAACAAGCAGTTGAGTTTTATCCTTAGCGGCGTATAGAAGGATAGGAGGTCGTTGACGATGGTCGATGTGATGGAGCAGATTTGTGGCTGATGGCGAGACTACGGTAGATTCGCCTGTGGAAGGGGCGATCGCCCGGGTGCGGGCGGGGGACGTGGATGCCTTTGCCGAGGTGATCCGGGCCTTCCAGGACGATGTCTGGAAGATCGTGGCCTTCGCTCTGAAAGATCTTGCCACGACCGAGGATTTGGTCCAACAGGTCTTTGTCAACGCGTTCCTGAAGCTCGATTCGTATGAGGACGGCCGCGACTTCGGGGCTTGGGTCCGCACGATCGCGCGCAACCGGGTCCGGGACGAATTGCGTCGCTCGTTGCGCGAGGAGAAACGTCTGACCCACTACCAGGAATATCTGCTCGACCGCTTCGACGATCCGGACCGCGCCGACCGCGAAGAAGACCGCCTCCGCGACGCCCTCGAGCGTTGCAAAAAAAAGCTCGCCCCCGCCGCCGCTCGCGCGGTGCGCATGCGCTACGACGAGGCCATGGGCTTCGACGAGATCGCACGCCTGCTCGACCGCACCGTTGCCGCCACCCGACAGATGCTCGCACGCATCCGCGGGTCCCTGCGCGACTGCATCAAAGAAAGGATGGCACAGTCATGAAGCGCGTCCTGGAACTGACCCTCAAATACATCGACGACACGATCGCCGAAGAAGAAATCGCCGAGCTGGAAACTCTGCTCGACGGAGACGAAGAGGCCGTCCGCTACCACGTTTCGCTGCTGGAACAAGAGGGCGTCCTGCTGGGCGCACACACCGGACGCGGCCTGACAGAGCCCACGCTGGCAAAGATTCGCGCGGCGCTTCACGACCGTGTGGAAGACGGCGTCATGAAAAAGATCCATCCCGCCAAAGATCCCTCCGTCTCTGACGAAACCGTGAACGCCCGCCCGGCAGAGCCCGTTCCCGGCTGGCTGGGCGGGCCGCGGTTCTGGCGCGTGTTCGGATCGGTGGCGGCACTGCTCGTGCTGATCGTCGGCCTCTATACCGCGCACATGGCCACCCGCACCGCCGGTCCCGCCGAGGCGGTGCTCTACGGCCAAGAAACCATGACGCCCGGTGTGGCCAACGCTTACCGCGCCTACGTGCGCAACGGCGAGACGGACGAGCCCATCGCCGGCGCCGAGGTCACGTTGACGCTTCTGAACACCGACAGAGAATCCGTCTGGGAATCGGCCGAAGTCGTCTCCGACGCGCGGGGCATCGCGAACATTGACGCGGAGATCCCCGAGATCCTGCCCGACGGCCGGTATCTCCTAAAGCTGGAGGTGGACTCCGACGACGGCGAGGCAAGGGTGCTTCGACCGGTCACGCTGGAGCGCGCCTTCCGCGTGCTGGTGACCACGGACAAGCCGCTTTACCAGCCGGGTCAGCCGATTCGTATGCGCGCGCTGGCGCTGTCCACGGCAAACCTGCGCCCGGTGGCGGGCAGCGACCTGCTGCTGGAGGTCTTCGACGGCAAGGG
>JAJDCN010000215.1 GCA_029260815.1 Planctomycetota bacterium | reverse complement strand
GCGATCCAACTCTTGTCGGAAACGCGCAGCCGGATGATCCGATCGATGCAGGCGACGGTATTGCTGGAAATCGCAGTAATCAAGCTGTGCCGAACCGGAACGTTTAAGCCTCTGGCGGAAATCGCTCAGCTCGCTTCGGGCCCCGCGCGGAGCGGGTCGTCTGCTCCAATCGGTTCGCCGGAGCCTCAAAACAATCCCACTCCGCCTTCTGTTGCGCTTCCAGAAGCCCAGGAGAAGAAGGATCATGCGATGCTGTCCGCGTTTGTGGACAATAACGGCTTTTGGGATCAGTTGCAGAATGCCGTATCGGAAAGCTGTGGGATGATGTTGGCTTCTTATTTGGGCGAAGGGCAGTTGACGAACATTGGCGAAGAAGAGGTCACCATTCAACTGGCCAACACATTCCACCGAAACCAGTTGCTTGAACGGGCAAACCGACAGAGCGTCGAGGCTTGTATAGAAAAACTTTTAGGTTCTCCACATCGGCTGAACGTCATCGCCGGTTCGCCGGCAAAAGAAAACGCGCCCGCCCAGCCGAAAGCGGAATCACACAAGCCCCCGTCACCCCCGCGGGAGCAACCATCTGTGCAGGAGTCTATTGCGATTGGCGATCCGAATGTGGAAGAAGTGGTGCGTCGGTTTCAGGGGACCGTGTTGAGCGCAAGGGAATTGAAACCCGATCAGACGGAGGAAATTTAAATGGCTGGTGGGAACATGGGCGACATGCTTCGGCAGGCCCAAAAGATGCAAAAACAGATGGCCAAAGTCCAGGAGGAGCTCAAAGAGCGAATCGTAGAGGAATCGGCCGGCGGTGGCATGGTCACGGCTCTGATGAACGGCCACCAAGACCTGGTCTCGATAAAGATCAATCCGGAAGTGGTCGACCCGGAAGATACGGAGATGTTGGAGGATTTAATCCTTTCAGCCATCCGACAGGCCAACAAAAAATCCAAGGACATGGCCCAGGACGCGATGGGAAAACTGACCGGCGGGCTAAACTTGCCGGGCATGTTCTAACGATATAGGAGTAGGCCAAGGCTGCATCCATGACCGCCCATACCCCCGGAATTGAAGCGTTAATTGACCTGTTCGGCCGTTTTCCTGGCATTGGAGCCCGGACTGCCGAGCGCATGGCCTATTACGTGCTCAAGCAGGAACCGGCCGATGCGCGCGCATTATCGGACGCGATCAACCACGTAATTACGCGGATTGGCCATTGTACGGCATGTTTTAACTACTCCGAAGTCGATCTGTGCGGGGTTTGTTCGGATACGAGGAGGGACCGTAGCGTCTTGTGTGTGGTGGAACAGGAAAGCGACGTGATCACCATCGAGAAGACCGGAGGGTACAAAGGCTTGTACCATGTGCTACTGGGGCGAATTTCGCCCATGAAGGGGATTGGTCCGGAGGATATAAAAATCGGTGAGCTCATGGAGCGAGCCAAGCACGAGGAAGTCAAAGAGGTCATCCTCGCCACAAATCCAACCATGGAGGGGGATACTACGGCTAATTATATTCGTGAGCAGCTTGGCCCGATCGACGTGAAAACGACGCGAATCGCGCGCGGCCTGCCCGCCGGGAGCAATTTGGAATACGCCAGCAAAGCAATCGTATCAGACGCGATGGAAGGTAGAAGAGAACTATGAAGATGGAAATGTCGCTGCAGGTCGGCCTGCATCAGACACTCCGCCTAGCCCCGCAGATCATTCAATCGATTGAAATCCTGCAACTCCCGGTGCAGGAACTCAAGGAGCTTGTGTCCAAAGAGTTGGAGGAAAACCCGACCCTCGAGGAAGAGACGCAAAAGGACGAAACCCTTTCTCTGGAAGCTCCGACGAAAGAGGAAACCTCCGACGAACCGCTGGGCGACCGCGACGATTACGAACTGGTCAACCGGTTGGAGAGCGACCTCCAGGAATACGGCACCTACGAATACAAGCCTTCCAAGAGCGGAATGTCGGGCGAACGCGACGGCAAGCTGGAGGCGATGAAGAATACCGCCGCCAAGCCGGTTTCGCTTCAGGAATATCTGTATCAGCAATTCCACATGCTGGATCCTTCGCCCTTAATGCGGGAGATCGGGGAAGCGATTATTTTTAACATTGACGATGCTGGCTACTTGCAGTACACGCTGGAAGAGATCGCCGAGTCGATCGACATTCCGGTCGTTCTGGAGGACGTGGAGAAAGCTCTTTCGATCATCCAATCTATCGATCCACCGGGGGTAGGTGCCCGAAATCTGAAAGAATGCCTCCTACTTCAACTCAACGACAAACCGCAATATGCCTTCCAGCGCCATCTCGTCTTGGAGCACCTGGAAGATATTGTGGAAAATCGGATTCCAAAAATCGCCAAGGAAACAGGCAAGGAAATCGAGCAGATCAACGAAGCTCTGGAAATCGTCCGGACGTTGAATCCTCGCCCTGGCTCTCTATTCGGTGGGAGCGAAGCAGGTTATATTGTGCCGGACGTCATTGTTGATTATATCGACGGCGAATACGCTGTGACGCTTGAAAACGGTTACATTCCTCAGCTCCAGGTAAATCCCGCTTACCAACGAATGCTGCAGGAGAGCAAGAACGCGCCGGATGTTCAGGAATATATCAAGAAGAAGCTGGAGTCAGCCAAATGGCTGATCAGCTCCATCGAGCAGCGGCGTTCCACCGTGTACCGGATCGCCGAACGAATCGTTCAGATCCAAAGGGAGTTTCTCGACAAAGGCGTTCAGCACCTCAAGCCGTTAAAGATGCAATCCGTCGCCGAAGACATCGGTGTCCACGTCTCCACGGTCAGTCGCGCGATCGCCAACAAATACATTCAGACCCGCCGTGGTATATTCGAGATGAAATACTTTTTCACCGGTGGAACCGTTACCGGAGACGGCACGGTGGAGTCCAGAACCAGCGTCCGACAGCGCGTCATCGATGTCATCGACACCGAAGACAAGGCTCGTCCCCTCAGTGACGAAGAAATCGCCGAGCGACTTCGGGGCCAGGGGCTGGAGGTTGCTCGGCGGACCGTGACCAAATACCGCAAAGCCATGCGGATTCCTTCTTCCCGTCAACGCAAAGTATATACATAACCCCACAGGAGAACCTTCGGTTTGGCTGGTAAAAAAGAAAAACGGAAATTGACGCTGAAGGACCTGCTGTTTCTCTTGTGTCTTCTGACCACGGCATGGATTTTTCGGTGGCAGGTGGTTCAGGCGGTCAATATCTCCTCGAGCTCCATGGAACCGACCTTGTATGGAAACGAACACGGCGGAGACATGGTTTTGCTCAACAAGTTGGCCTACAAGGTTGGCGAGCCCCAACGGTGGGACGTGATTGTGTTCTCTCACCCGGACCAGGGCGACAACTACATCAAACGTCTCGTCGGTCTGCCAGGCGAGACGCTCCAGATTCGCAACGGCGATCTTTATGTCGATGGGATTATCCGCGCGAAAAAAATCGCGGTCCAACAGGGGCTGTGGATTTCCCATTACACCGGCAGCCGCAAAGACCCCCAGCCGCTTGCCAAGGCGTGGAAATCGACCGGCCGTGGGAGCGTTCAAATCGATGCCGCAAGCTTTGAAGTGAGCAGCTTGGAGGGCTCGGGCCTGTGCGGCTTGGCGACGAACTCTCGCCCAATCACGGATCATGCCAGGCCGGTCAATCTTGTCGGCGACCTAAAGGTTGAATTCGATGCGATTGCCCTGCAAGACAATACGCTGGTAGCGGGGGACATCCTCGACAATGCGGTTGCGTATGGCTTTTCACTTCCCGTTGGGAGCAGCGAACCTGCTCGTCTGCTGATCGACCGCCAGACAGTTGCAACATTTCTAGACGTTCACCTGGAGGTCGGAAAGCGCCATCATGTGGTGTTTGAGAAGGTCGATGGGCAGATGGTTCTCAGGGTCAATGGCGAGGAAATCGCCCAGCACGAAATCGACACACTGGGGGGAGCCCTGGTGCGAAAGACGACCTCCAGTGGCGCCCGGATCGGCATCCGAGGCGGGCAGGCGAAGATCGACAATGTCGATGTCTATCGCGATATTTACTACACGAACACCGACCTGGATGGAAACAGGCACCCCAATGGAATCGCCCAGCCTTACAAGATTCCAAACGATCAGTACTTTTTTATGGGGGATAACTCTGCCAACAGTCAGGACAGTCGCGATTGGGGCTGCGTCAGTCGCGACAGACTAATCGGAAAGGCGGTCTTTATCTTCAACCGCCTCCAGTCGTTGTAAGCCGCTAAACGAAGAAGAGCACCAAAGCCCAGGCAACCAAGAACAGCATTGAGGCCACGAGATTTGCCCGCCGCAAGCTCCGTGCGTTGCGTTTCCCCAGCTCTACCTGTTCACGTTGCCGTCTGGAAAGTCCCTTTGTATCCTGCGTTGTCATCACACCTGCACCCGATGAATCTCTGTTAATTCAAAAGCATTCGTCTTGCTTTGCCGATACAATAAACGTAAAAGCATCATAAACTTAGAGAGAGGCAATCGCGTGTTTTGTCCGTTCATGGAGAATTTCAACAAGGAGTGCAACAAGGTATTAACCTTTCGAAACCTCTCCTATGCCATGAAACTGTGCAACGGCGATTTCCAACGCTGTCCGATTTATCTCAAACTAAAGCTTCGCGAAAAAACTGTTTCAAAGAATCTCGTAAGCTCCGTTGTCGGTTAGCCTGCTTGCGTTGATTGCTGTGCGCTCGCCCCCTCTTGAGTAGCATCCTGCTTTTTCTTTAAGAACACGACCCACATGGGAATGATCACCGCTAAGATTCCAATACTCACCCATTGCGAAATCCGAAGCCCGTACAAAATCGCCACGGGGTCGCCTCGAAAAATCTCTATGAGAAACCGCGTGATCGGATAAAGGAAGCCGAGTAAAAACACCGTACTCCCCGCCCGCCGCGGCTTGCGCCCAAACCACGTCAGGACCCAGAACAAAAGGAACGCGTTGACCGACATAAACAAGCCCGTCGGATAGACCTCGAGGCTGCGTTCAGGAAGGCTTGGGTCCGCCGTGGCGTGATCGTCATGGCCTCCGTGTGTCCGGTATGCGGGGCTTATCGTTTTGCTCTCACTTGAGGAGCCCGGGTCTGTGTCCACATGTTTCGGAAACGTAATGGCCAGCAATGAATCCGGCGCGCACACATCCCCGAAGCAGCAGCCGTTTAGCTGGCATCCGATCCGGCCGAACGCCAAACCGATCATCAGAGATGGCCCGATGATGTCCAGCACTTTTAAAATGGGTACCTTTCGGATCTTCAGGGTCAGCAGGATCACAAGGGTGGCCGTCAGCACACCGCCGTAGAAGACAAAGCCGGAACCGAAGCCGGTAAATATCCTGGTGTCGTAGGGGACCTTATCCAGTTGCGAAATGGTCCCACTGCTGTCCTTCTGCGTCTGGTGCTGCTTGTTGACATCGCGAACGTAATCCGCCCGGGCGCCGGCCAGCGCCGCGACCAGCAGGAACAAGACCAGCCCGATTAGGAAGCGCCTGCGTCGCACCGAAGGCCTGCGCAACCGCTGAAACCGCCCGGTGCCAGCTCCGAAGATGAAGAAAAGTACGACGCCCCCAAGGACGCCGTACAGCGCGCCGGCCCCGGAGAGGCCGCCGTCAAACACATTAAAAATCTTCCAGCCGAAGTCGCTACGATTCTCAACCAGGAAAAACGCCTTGCCGCCCAGCATTCCGGTAATAATTCCGTAGAAGCCGAGGTCGAAGATCAATGTGGGATCTACGCCCGCCAAACGGGCACGACGGGTGGCAACCCACAGGCCGAGGAGGAAGCCGGTCACGATCATCAGCCCGTAGGAGTAAATTGGGATCCCGCCGGGAAGTTCAATAATCTTAGACAGCATAGGCGTTGGTTCTCTAAATAAAATGTTTGCGTGATTTTATAGATGTCTTGGCTATGGGTCAACAGGAATCCCTCTTCACAGCCGAGGCAGACTTGCATCGAGACTGAAGCATTCGGTATGATAGGAACGATAAGAGACCCAAAACAAGGAGCGCCGCAGTGCCCGAAAAACAGGTGATGCTCAAGTCGATTGAGTTGCCTTCCTTGGTGGCATCCGAGCCGGCCCCCCGGATCCCTTCTCGGGTGTATGCGAGCAGGATTCAGCGGGCGCTGGAGCGGATGAAGGACCGCGGATTGACGCATCTGCTGGTTTACGGGGACCGTGAACACAGCGCATCGATCGCCTATTTCGTGAACGTGGATCCGCGCTTTGAAGAAGCTCTGTTGGTGCTCTCTGCCGATGCGGTGCCGACGATGCTGTTGGGCAACGAGTGCTTATCCTTCGCCGACCGCGCGCCGGTGGAAGTCCAGACGATCCTGTTCCAGTCTTTCTCCCTCATGGGGCAGCCCCGCGCGGGATGTACCGACCCGGTGGCGGCGCTGCACGACGCGGGTTTGACCGGGGTGTCGAAGCCTGGCCTGGTGGGGTGGAAGTATTACTCTGGCGAAGGCCGCGCATGTTTCGATTTGCCCCACTATCTGGTGGAGGCCGTGGCACAAATTTGTGGCCGGGATTCTTTGGCCTGTGCCACGGACATCCTTTTAAACCCTCGGGACGGCTTGCGCAATTTCAACGAGCCGGAGCAGATCGCCTATTTCGAATGGATTGCGACGAAGGCTTCCGAATCTGTCAAGAACGTCGTCTTTCATCTGACGCCGGGAGAAACGGAATACGAAGCCATGAAGCGGGCGACCTTCGACGGCGAGCCCCTGAGCTGCCACCCCATGCTCACAACGGGCAGAGAAGAAATTCTTGGCCTGTCGAGTCCGACCGACAAGAGGATCGAAAGGGGAGATCGGTTCAGTTGCGCGATCGGGCTGCAAGGCGGCCTGTCCTGCCGGGCTGGCTTTGTCGCAGAATCCGAAGAAGACCTGGCGAAAAATCAGCGAGGCTATCTGGAAAAGGTATGTTTTCCTTATTTTTCTGCGATCGGCTTGTGGTATGAATCCATCCAGTGTGGCGCCGCGGCGGGTCAAATCTATGATCGCGTGGAACAGGAGCTTGGCGCGCACGGCCTGGGAATCGCGCTCAACCCGGGACACCTGCTGCACCTGGACGAATGGACCCACACGCCGTTCACCAAAGGCTCCGACGACACGCTCCAATCGGGCATGGCGATTCAATGCGACAACATCCCAACAGTTCCGCGCCCGTACCATGGTTCCAACGTGGAAGACGGCATCGCCGTAGCCGACCTGGCATTGCGCCAACGAATTGCCCGGGATTATCCTGAAGCTTGGGGGCGGATCCAGACGCGGCGGGAGATCCTGACCCGACAATTGGGCATCCGCCTCTCGGAGGATGTTCTCCCCTTTTCAAATATCCCCGCCGTCCTTCCGCCTTTTATTCTGCGAAGCCATACCGTCCTGGCGATCGGATAATCTGCCTCTACAAGGCTCCCCTCGATATTTATAACTTCCTATAGAGCATAGAAGTAGGTGTTTGTTTGGGGTTGGGCGATTTTTTTTTCGATTTCTGCCAATTTTCTTTTTGATGGACCCGATATAATAGGTATAATCTGCACTTAATATAAATCTTTTGGGGTGTAGGTAATGAAGCTCTCTCTCGTAACCGAGTACGGAATCCGCGGCATGGTCCACCTGGCTACAGCCGAAAGAGATCGCCGTGTGTCGTTAGAGGAAATTTGTGAGAGTGGATCCATCCCTCGCAACTATCTCAGCAAAATCTTCCAGTCCCTCGTCAAGGCTGGTTTAATCGTATCGTTTCGGGGTCGCGGCGGTGGATTTTCGCTTGCACGCGCGCCCGAACGAATTTCGTTGATGGATCTTGTCCAATCCCTTGAAGGCGAAAGTTCGCTCACGCGATGCGTCGTACGTGCGCAAAACTGTGATGAAGGAGCCCCATGCCTGGTCCATCAGTTTTGGTCCACGGCCGAAAGTAAAATGCGAAACGAGTTGGCAAAATGCTCGCTCAAAGACATCGTCGGCTATTATCGTTCCTGTACGCGGATTGAAATGCCACCAAAGATTGCGGAGCAAGAGACCTCTGAAGACCTTTAACGTTCAGATTCCGGATTACGATTACTGGCGCACGCAGGTGAAGTGTCAGACCGGATGTCCCGTGGACACCGATTCGCGCGGATACGTCCGAGCGATTGCAGAGGGAGACTACGAGAATGCCTATCGCATCGCGCGCGGTCCCAACCCATTGGCCTCCATGTGCGGTCGGGTTTGCGCCGCCCCGTGCGAGGCGAACTGCCGACGGGGAGCCGTTGACGGCGCCGTCTCGATTCGCGCGCTGAAGCGCTTTGTAACTGAGAAATATGGACCGGAGCGGGGCGTTGACGCGAACGACGTGTCGAGCAGCCGAGGACTGGAAGTCGTTACCGACTCCGGCCTTCTACACGAGTGCCGTTCCAGCACGGATTTCCTCGCCTTGCAGTCGGCCGCCGGGAGTGGCGCTCAGAAGACCGGGAAGTCCGTCGGGATCATCGGCGCAGGCCCGGCCGGACTGAGTGCGGCGCATGACTTGGTGACCCTGGGGCATCAGGTCGTCATCTACGAAGCCGCTCCGGTCGGGGGCGGCATGCTGATGCTGGGCGTGCCGGCCTACCGCCTTCCCCGGGACCTGCTGCGTGCGGAGATTGAAGCGATTGTCCAGATGGGCGTCGAGATCCGCTACGGGGTCGATGTGGGCAAGGACATTACGCTTGCCGAATTGCGCGAGCAGCATGATGCGGTGGTCATTGCCGTGGGCATGCGACGAAGCCGCGACCTTCCCCTCCCGGGTGCGGATAGCGAGGGCGTCTTGGGTGGCGTAGATTTCCTACGGGAGGTCGCCTTAAACGGTTCTTATCCGCTCAAGCCTCGTGTGGTGGTTGTCGGCGGCGGCAACGTGGCTTACGACGTTGCCCGAACCGCCGTACGCCAGGCGGGCGTTCGGGAGGTGCACTTGTTCTGTCTGGAAGCCCTGTCCGAAATGCCAGCGGACGAGGTGGAGATCCGGGAGGGTGAGGAAGAAGGGATCCGACGGTATAACCGCTGGGGTCCGCTTGCGATTCATGCGGCAGAAAACGGAGCGTGCCGGGCGTTTGAGGCCAAGCGTTGCGTCTCGGTATTCGACCACGAAGGTCGCTTCAACCCGACGTTTGATGATTTCGAGCGAATGACGCTAGAGGTCGACCAGGTGGTCCTTGCCGTCGGTCAGTCATCGGACGTCGGCTTTGTGGAGGGGCCCGATACCGATCGCGGAAGAATTCTCAATGATCCGACGACCCTTGTGACCAGCGAGCCGGACGTCTTCGTCGCCGGCGACATCGCCTATGGCCCTCGGATCGCGATCGACGCGATTGCATCGGGCAAGCGCGTGGCGCAGTCGGTCCATCGGCTGCTAACAGGCGCGGCTCTCAAACCGCGCAAGCGAGGTAAATTCCTGCTGTTTAATCGCTTCAAAAGAGAAGAGGGCTACGAAAAAGTCGTGCGCGAGTCGGTTCCCGCCGCGGAAGCGAAGACGCGGGTTCAAAGCATGGATGCCCCGGTGGAAACCGGTTTTTCAGAGCCCGCCGCCCAAGAGCAGGGTAACCGGTGTTTGGCCTGCAACGTTCAGACGGTCTTTCACGGAGACAAGTGCATCCTGTGCGGTGGTTGCGCGGATGTTTGCCCGCAACGGTGTTTGAAATTGGTCAGCCTGTCGCGGATCTGGCAGAACGCGAATTTCAAGCAACTTGCCGAAGCGCGATACGGCAACAGCGATTGGGCGGAACAGCAAAGCGCGATCATCAAGGATGAAGAACTCTGCATTCGGTGCGGTCTGTGTGCCAACCGATGCCCGACGGGAGCGGTGACCATGGAGAAGTTCGTGTTCCACGAAACCTTGAGCAAGGACGGAAGCAGTGAAGTCACAAGCCAGTAGGCGCGATGTGCTGTTGATTCTTTTCACGGGACTGGGTGCCGTAATTTTGTCGGTTTTCGGCGTGGTCCGCGGAGTGGCGGCGTTTTGGTTTCCAGCAGCGCCCTATGAGCCGTCCAAGCGTAACAAAATCGGTCGCCCTCAGGACTTTCCCAAGGGCGAAACGAGGATGCTCAGTTTGGATAAAGAAAACGTCTTCGTCTTCCACGACGATGAAGGCATTTACGCCATGTCGGCCAAGTGCACGCACTTGGGCTGTGCCGTCCAGGAAACCAGCACCGGCTTTATTTGCCCGTGCCATGGCAGCGTGTTCGACCCGGATGGCAAGAATGTGTCCGGGCCAGCCCCGGCGCCCCTGCGATGGCTGGAGATCGCCTACACACCGGACGGCCGAATCGTTATTAACCGAGCCAAGTTTGTTCCGGCCGGGACCGCTTCAAAGCTTACAGTCTCGGATGAAAGGGCATAGTCGAATATGGCACGAGGACCGCTGTCAACGTTAACAAGAAACCTGCTTGCCCTTCCGCGTGAACTATTCTTTTCCATCTTTCGGCACGGCATGCCGACCTCCGAGCGGACACGCTCGGAGACAATCGTCTCCAACGTGTTTCTGCACATTCATCCGGCCAAGGTGCATCCGAATTCCCTGCGGTGGAACTATACCCTAGGACTGGGTGTCATGGCGATCTCCCTGTTCGTGATCCTGATTATCACCGGCGTGCTACTCATGATCTATTACGTGCCGAGCGTGGATGACGCCTATGACCGGGTGAAAGATCTTTCCTACACGGTGACGGGGGGCCAGTTCGTTCGCAATATGCACCGTTGGGCGGCCCACGGCATGGTGTTTGTCGTGTTGCTACACATGGCCCGGGTGTTTTACACCGGCGCCTACAAAGGGGCGCGCAAGTTCAACTGGGTCGTGGGCGTTATTTTGCTCATCCTGACTCTGGGGCTTAGCTTTTCGGGCTACCTGCTACCCAACGATCAGCTTGCATTTTGGGCCACGACCATCGGGGCCAACATCGCCGGGTCCCTCACGGAGTTCCAGGACGCGATAAAGGATGTTTTCGGCCTGGACTTTGGCATCGACTTCGGGGCGATTCAGCGTCAACTGTTGCTGGGCGGAGACGAAGTCGGGCAGGACGCCCTGCTGCGGTTTTACGTGCTGCATGTAGTGGTGCTGCCAGTGATCCTTGTCCTGTTCCTGGCCGTTCACATGTTCCGGGTCCGTAAAGACGGCGGCCTGTCTCGAGAAGGAGAGCCCGAGGAGATGGCGGTAGTGGGGGAACAGGCCTATCCGAACGTAGACACCAACAAGACCTACGGCCTGATGGAACTTGCCCACGGCAAAACTAACCAAGTGGATATCGACCACGACGAGACCGTCAGTTCCTGGCCACACCTCATGGTCGCCGAAGGAGCCGTTTTTGCTTTCACACTGGTGGTCATGATCGTCGTCTCGATCCTCTTTAACGCTCCGCTAAGAGAGTTGGCGAATCCGAACGTGCCGGAAAATCCCGCCAAGGCCCAGTGGTATTTCCTGGGCCTG
>JAJDCN010000214.1 GCA_029260815.1 Planctomycetota bacterium | reverse complement strand
TATCCACGCAGATACGGCGGCTCATGCAAACGATTAGGGCTTTGCCGTCCATCGCCTCTTGCCGCGTTTCGAAATGATCTACCAGGTCGGCAGCCACGAGACCGATACGCTTCTCGGTTCCAACCATAGCCTCTATGGAGGCCCACTTGCTCCGCATCCGTTGTTTGCGGCTCTCCTCTTCTTCGCCTTCGGTGATCTCGTCAAACTCTGGGTCAATTGTTGGCTTTTCCGCTTCATTCAATTCAATGCGTGCCAGACGGCCTTCGTAATAAATCGGAACTGTTGCCCCATCTTCGACCGAACGGAGTATGTCGTATTTGTCGATGTAGTCACCGAAGACAGCAGGTGTGTTTCTATCCTCCTTTTCAATCGGTGTACCGGTGAAGCCAATGAAGGATGCATTCGGCAAGGCGTCGTGCAAATGCCGGGCAAAGCCGTCGATGAAATCGTACTGGCTACGATGAGCCTCGTCGGCGACAACAACAATATTTCGTCTCGGTGAAAGCTCAGGGTGCGTATCGGCTTTTTTCTCGGGAAGAAACTTTTGGATGGTCGTAAAGACCACGCCGCCGGAACCCACATCGAGCAGGTCACGCAGGTGAGCCCGGTTATCCGCCTGAACGGGTTTTTGCCGAAGCAGTTCCTTGTTGGCGGAGAACGTTCCAAAGAGTTGATCGTCCAGGTCGTTTCGATCGGTGAGAACCACAACCGTTGGATTCTCCATTCCAGGGTCTTTGATGATCTTCCCGGCGTAAAACACCATGGAGAGACTCTTGCCCGATCCTTGGGTATGCCAGACCACTCCGATTCGGCGGTCGCCTGCTTCTGCTGTTGCCTTTATCGTGCAATCGACCGCTTTATTTACGGCGTGATACTGGTGGTATCCTGCCGCCTTTTTGGCGATGGACGCAGTGTCGCCACCATCATGCTCGAAGGTGACAAAATTGAGGCAGTAATCCAGGAACCAGCCACGGTCGAGCATTCCCTTGAGGAGAGTTTCCAATCCGGGCTGAACCACGCCGTCGGACTGCTTCTCATTGCCGGGTTCGCGGTACAGATCGGCCCCATTGATGGTCCTCCACGGCATAAAGCGATCCCATCCCGAGGTCAAAGTCCCGGCGCGGGCCTGCATACCATCGGAAATAATGAGCAGCTCGTTGTAGGTGAACAGCGAGGGTATCTGTTCCTTGTAGGTCTGGAGCTGATTATAAGCGTGGCGAATGGTGGCCTTCTCATCGGCTGCGTTTTTCAGCTCTATCACAACCAGCGGCAAGCCGTTCACAAACAGAACAACATCCGGCCGCCGCTCGCGCTTGTCCTCCACGACGGTAAACTGATTTACGGCTAGCCAATCGTTATTGTCGGGATGGATTCGATCAACCAGCCATGCCTTGTCATGTTTCTCGCCGTCTGCACCCATCCAGGATATATCTACACCATCGGTGAGCATCCTTTGAAATGTCCGGTTGTTCTCGATCAAAGACGGACTCTCGGGACGGGTAATCTTGCGGACGGCCTCGTCGATTGCATCGGCAGGCAAGATAGAATTAATTCGCTCCAGTGCCGCGCGAAGCCGACCGACAAGCACTACGTCGGTGTAGTTTGCCTCCGCATCACGCTCAGGAGCCTGCCCGTCAAAGGCAATATCAGGCCCGTAAGCTATCTCAAAGCCGAGATTTTCCAGCCACTCCAGGGTGGTCTGTTCGATGGCGTCTTCTGTGATTCGGTTCATGCCCCGCCTCCGTCAATCTTTCCCGCGAGCCAGTTGACGATTCCCTCCACAGCCTCCGACCCTAGGCCTTCTATGGCATACAGTGATAACAACCTCTTTACGAACACCCGGACGGCGGAACGCGTGGAATCGCGCGTGCTCCAGTCCACCACGCCCAAGTTTTCCATCCCGTTCAGGAGGGTATAGGTCAGGTTCTTAATCAATACCGCCTGTGTATCGTTGCCATCAAGCAGCGAATGGACGATGTGCTCGTAGAGCGGATTGACCAATTCCACATACCATCCACTGTATTCCGTCAGTGCCTCAAAGTGCGGTGATGCTGCTTTTTCGGTGGTCGGAAGCAGGGACGGCATCTTGTAGAGAATCTCCTCTTCAACTCCTGGCTGAACGGCGCCTTGCAGGGCATCGAGCACATCTACATATGCCTGTCGGTCTAAATTGTAAAGTAACTTGCTTACTGGCACACGGAGCTCTGGTCCTTCATCTTTTCTCAGCGCCCCTGCCTGGAAGTTTAATACCAACATGCCGTCTTCGTCTATCTCAGCGTTAACGGCTGCTCCAGCATTGATTTTTGCGTTATGATGCTTATACCTGTCATGCCCTTCGCGAGTATGCATGATGCTGGGGTCTACGCCGTCATATCGGGCAAGAATTAAAGATATAATCGCATCGGTGGAAAGCAGGTACACACGCACGTTTTGGTCGGACATAACATCGAGAAAGCCGTCTTTGCCATGGGACACGGAGCCTTCGTGATTTCGCACTTCTGATAGACCGTCCGCTATTTTATTGAAAGCGGAGATTATCTTGCTAAGCTGAGATGCGCCACGTTCATTTCGCAGGCCCAGTACATCGAGTGCACACGCGAGTAGTTCCGTAGTCGTTGGTGTTGATGATGCCGGAAGATTGCCTCCAAGTTCGTTCACTACGGTAATACACACCATCTCCAGGAATGACTTGGACAGTTCCAGCAGGCTACTGCCGTTCTCCTCGAAGGTCGTGGCTAGGTCCGCATAATGTGCCTGTATGTTAGGCGCATCGGGCCAACGACACTTCGCTGCGTAAAAGGACGGCGCGATATCATCGAGAGCATTGCTCATTCAACACCTTCCAGTAGTTTCTCCGCATCAGGGATGGCCAGTTCGCCGGACATTAGCTTGGGCAGAAGGGTGTCGCGGAGTATTTCTAAACAGATTGACTCATTTGAATGTGAAGCATC
>JAJDCN010000213.1 GCA_029260815.1 Planctomycetota bacterium | reverse complement strand
CGCCGACCAGCAAGATCGCCAGCGCGGCCAGAACAACCCAAACCTTCCTTGCAGTCATTCGCTTCACGGGGTGGGTGACTCCGGATCTGAAAAAACTTCCGGATGCAGGTAGGCGGCCAGTTGGCGCAGCCCTTGATCCAGCCGGGGCGTCACCCGATCGAAAGTGCCCGACGGGATCAAGTAGATCCGATCGTTTTGAACAGCGGGAATCGATGTTTCCTGAGCCCAAAAGGTCTTCGCCTTGGCGACCTGCTCGGGCGTGACCCCTTCCCCGGCGGAAAAGACGATCACGTCGGGAGCCAATGCGACCGCTCGTTCGCGCTGAAAGTTGCGAATGTAGCCGCGGTTCTCAGCGCTGGTGATGACGTTTTCGCCACCCGCCGCTTTGATCAGGAAGTCGATGGTCGTCCCTTTGCCGCTGGCGGTAACCCGCCGGTCGTCCCAAATCAGTCCGAGCACCCGGACCTTCTTAAGCCCCGCCGTACGTATGCGAACTTGAGCACGTGCTTCATCGATCCGTTCGAGAATTTGATGAGCCTCTGAAACCCGGTCCAGGACCACGCCGATCTCGGCAATAGCGAGGTACCCTTCGTTGAAGCTGGCGCTCGGCACACCGAAGCTGGGGATATCAACGGCGCCGAGTTTTTTCAGCACGTCGCGATGAATCTGTCCCACAGTCGCGATCACCAGGTCGGGTTGTAGACCCATGATCTTCTCGTAGCTGGGTTTGAGATCTCCAACCTGGGTTACCTTGCGCGCTTCGGGCGGATAGTAGCAATACTTCGTGACGCCCACCACGCGATCGCCGAGGCCCAGAGCGAAAAGAACCTCTGTGGCGAACGGGCTGAGCGAGACGATCCGTTGAGATCCGGCGATGGCGGCTGTGGTCTCGGGCGACGGGTTCTCCGTCGGTTTCGGCGCTTCGCCGCCGTCACCACAGGCGACCAGGCCGGTTCCGAGGCAGAGGATTGCAATCCCGGTAAGCCACTTCATCCGATCTCTCCGGAGCTCACATGGGGACGTCCGTTTTTGATGGAAAAGCGAACCCGGATCGTCCTTTGTCGCATGGTGTCGCCGATCTTTTCCGCCCGCCAATGTCGAATTGCCTTATGAACCGCGCGCTGAAAGTCCCGATGGGCCTCGGGCGTCACGATCACAACGTCCTTCATGGACCCGTCATCGGCGATCGTTACCCGCACCAACACGATGCCTTCCCGGCCGCGCTCCAGCAGGTTTCTTGGATACACGGGAATCGGGTTGTTGCCCGCGCGCAGGATCGTTTTTTCGCCGGCGTTTGGTACCGCAAGATAGGCGGTGCTCGGCGGCGATGGTTTCACTACGAGTTCCGATTGTAACTCCGGCTTCGGCTCCGCGGGCGATGGATCCGGTTCCATCGCCTTGACCCAGGGCTCCGGCTCCTCCAAAGATTTGAAGGTCCGGCGCTCCTGCTGCTCCGGCACGGGTTCGGACGTGTCGATGCGCGCGATCAGGGCGATGGGAACCGGCGTTTGTGGCGCTTCAATGGGCAGTGCCTTTTCGGTTGGCAGAACGACTTTTTTCTTCGGCGGCTCGGGCCGCGGACGGTTCATTGTCGCAAAGGACACCTGCACCGCCGACTCCGCGTTTAGCGTGAGCATCTGCATGGGTTCTCCGTCCCGGCGCTCCAGGTCCAAGGCCCAGGTCCAGCCGCCCGCGCCGATCGCCAGGGTCAAAAGGCTTGCGATCAACAGACGCATGCTAGGGTGCCTCCTTTTCCGTTACGAACACGAAATTGGTACAGCCCGCTTCCCGCAGGGCGTTCATCAGATCGAGCGTGCGACCCGACGCCGCGGCCCGATCGGCCTTGATGTAAACACCCGCGGACGGGTCAACCGCACGGATCTGCTTTACACGAACCTTCACGTCCTCCAGCGCGACCGGGTCCCTCGCCCAGTAATAGCCGCCGTCGGCACCGATAGAGATCACTGTCCAGTCTTCGGCCGTCTTGACCGCGGTCGATTCGCTGGACAGGTTGACCGCCATGCCCTGCTTGCCGACGGTCATGGTGACCATGGCGTAGATGAAAAAAACCAACAGGATAAACACGATGTCCATCAGCGGGATCATCTCGATGCGAGCCTTTCTGGAGTATCCGGTGTCAACCCGCATCGGATTGGGCTCCTTTCTTGATCAGCATCTCCAACTGCGTTCCCCGGTGGTTCATCTCGCCGGCTGCCGCCTCCACCCGGGAGATAAAAAAGTTGTAGGGCACCAGCGACCCGATCGAGATGATCAGGCCGGCAACGGTGGTTACCAGGGCCTTGGCGATGCCCCCCACTACGGCCCGGGGCTCTTGAATCGCCGCATCCTCGAGCACCTGAAAGGCATCGATAATGCCGATGACCGTTCCGAGGATGCCTAGGAGCGGCGCCACCGTAATAATCGTGTCGAGCACCGGCAGGAATCGTTTCATCCGCTTGAGCTGTTCCGCGGCCGCCAGCTCCAACGAATCGCTAACGGAGGCGGCCCGGTGGGAGAGGCCGTAGGCCAGCAGACGAACGACGAAATCCTTGCTGCCGGCTGCGAGCGCCTGCGCTCCATTGAAGTCTTTCGCCTGCGCGCGCTCGAGCATCCGTTCGGGCAGCTCCGCATTGCGCCGGACGATCTCGATCAGCCAGAAGAACATCCGCTCCAGGACGATCGCCAGCGCCACCAGGGAGCAGGCCACAAGGACCCACATGGTGGCCCCACCCTGCTCGACAAACGCAGGCACCGGGATGTCCAGAATCGGAAGTTTCGCTACCGCCATCTTACTCCTCGTCGTCCCTCGTTTTCAGGTCGACCGAAAGCACGACCCCACCCATGAAGGTGGCACCGTCCGCGGGGAACCCGAGCACTTCTTCGTAGTGGTTGTTGAAGATGTTGTTCCCCCGCCCAATCAGCTTCAGGTTCTCGCACACTTCGAAGTTCAACGCCACGTCGGTCCGGGTGTAGCCGCTATTGCGTTGGCGCGGCTTGAGTCCTGCGGCCCCGCCGGTCACGTCGTCCCGATCGCCCACGTAGGTGAACGTCACAAACGTTTCGAACCGGTCCAGAAATTCGTCGTTAAGCTGGGGCCGATAGTGCGCGTTCACCGAAGCGGTCACGTCCGCCCGACGCAGGAGTCGGTCGCCTTCGATAAAGCTGGTGGAGGCGATCTTCGCGCGCGTGGCCTCGGTGTCCTGGAAGGTCACGTTGCCGTTGACGGTCAGTCCCGGCAGGGGCGTAGCGGTGAGGCCCAGCTCGTGGCCCATGGTCTCCGCCCGGCCCGCGTTGAAGAACTGGGGACCGGAGAGGATGGAGGAGTCGAAGTCGATCAACTTCTTGATCGTGTTATGAAAGTAGGTGTAGGAGAACGTCGCGTCTCCGTTGAACAGGGGTTGATCGACGCCGAACTCCCAGGAACGGCCCTCTTCGGGCTTCAGGCTCGGGTTGCCCCGTGCAAAGGGGGAGTTGGAGAACCGCTCGAACAGCGTGGGTTCTTTGAGTCCCGTGCCATGGTTCGCACGGAATTTCGTATCGTGAATCCCAAAGCACTCCCATTCCCAATCCAGCGTGTAGGCCGCGCCCACCCGGTAGGTGTGTTCGGTGCCGAAGGAGGAGTTGTCGTCGAAGCGGATCCCTCCAGTCAGGAACAGATCGTCGAGAATCTCGGCGTGGTCGTTGACGTAATAGCCCCGGTTGATCGTCCGGTTGGTCGGGTCGGACTTGGGGGCGGAAAAGGTGGTGACGTCCTTGGTCTGTCCCTTCTCCTCCTCCCACTCGAAGCCGGCGACCAGGGTGTTGCGGTCGCTGGTAAAAAAGGTGTGCTGCCAGTCATAGGTTTGGCGGCGGAACTCGGAGAGGAATCGGCCGCCGAAAGCGCCCATGGTATTGGGCCGGATCGTAAAGCGTCCGGATTGGCGGAACTTGCTTACACGCAACGTTTGTTTCCACCAATCGGTCGTCCTGTGCTCCACGGTAGCGCCGACGATGTACTCCTGCTGTCGCGAACGGTCGTTGGGATCGGTGGCGGCGAACCGCGGGCCGGCCCCCCCGCTGAAGATCTCCGTGTCGTTGGAACGATCGCGGAACATAAGCCGCGCGCTGAGTTCATCGGTAACCTGGAAGCCGAAATTTCCGGCGGTGGTCGTCTCCATGAAATCAGCGTTGTCAATTGTCGAATCCAGGCGGTGGTAGTAATTGCGCTCAAAGGCCCCACTGAACGGGCCGACGCCGCCCTCCACGTGGTTCTTGTGCAACATGGACCCGAAGGTCCCGGCCTCGAAGGAAGTCGTCGCGCGCAAGTGACTGGTCTCTCCATCCTTCGTAATCGCACCGCCCGTGCGCGTGACGATATTGATCACGCCGCCCATGGCGTCGGAGCCAAATGCGGCGGAGCCGGCGCCGCGGACGACTTCAATGCGCTCCACGTTGTCCAGCGTAAGGGTGCCCAGATCGATGGTGCCGCCGTCGGAGGTGATCTGGAAGCCGTCGATCATGATCAGCGTATGGTTCGACTCCAGCCCCCGGGTGAACAGGGACGTAAACTGCCCCTTGCCTCCCGTCTGGACCACCTGCAGGCCCGGCACCCATCGCAGCACATCCAGGACGTCCTGGGCGCCGCTGGCGGAAATCTGTTCGCGGGAGATGATGGACGTAGAAGAGGAGATCTCGCTGAGCGGGATTTCGCCGCGTGTGGCGTTGACTTTCACGTCAATGGTCCCTCCGTCCTCGGGCGTACCCGGTGCCCCGTAGCCGGGAGCCGAGAGCAAGAAAATCAAAGAGCCGAATACAACAAGACGTGCAAATAGATTCATACATTTCCTCCTGCCAACCTCGTGGCAAAAAAATGGCCCTGCGTCTTCGGGTTCGAAGACGCAGGGCCATTTTTGCACCGGTCCTCACGGTCTTACTTTCCGAAGACGCTACGTGAAGCGTGCGTGGGCAGGTCTGCTGGCTCCCGGATCGTTCTACTGGCCGCACCTTCCCGTCCGCCTGTGACGGCGGACAGTGGTATCTTGCGGTTTTCGTCCTCGGATACAGCGGCGGGTCCGCGACGGCATCTCACCGTCTTCCCTATTCTGCTCGCCTCTCGGCGAGCCACCCACACGCGGATATTCAATTGTCAGTACACTAGGATAGCGATCCGGCAGCCTTTGTCAAGAAAAATGCTTCGGACCGCGGTTCACGGACCGCCGCAACCGGCGGCGGTCAGGTGGCAGGTGTCGTTAAGAACAGCGATTTTATAATGCATGCCGTCGTACTCGATCAGGTTAATACTGGCCAGATCCATCTCCATGGACCAAAAGCTCGGCCAGCCCACGTCCATCATCCGGGTCAGCAAGATCCGGTTGATGCCCGCGTGGCCCACCAGCAGGATCGTAGACTCCAGGGGGTTGTCCAGCAATTGATCAAGGCCGGACAGGACACGCGCACGAAAGCCGGGCACCGAATCGCCCTGGGGATACTCAAAGGTACCGTCGCGTTTCATCCACTTGATGTACTGCTCGGGATAGGCGTCGCGAATCTCTTCGGCGGTCAGCCCTTCCCACAAACCAAAGTTGAGCTCGTTGAAGACCGGAATCTGCATGGGCGTCAGCCCGTGGGGTTTCGCGATGGCCGCAGCAGTCTGCGCCGCGCGGCGCAAGGCGCTGGAGTAGATCGCGTCGAGGGGCACGTCTTTGAACCGTTCCGCCAGCGCGTCGCGCTGCCGCTGGCCCAGTTCGCTCAGGTCCAGGTCGGTGGCGCCGTAATAGCGAACATCCGACCCGCCGGTGGTCTGGGGATGTCTAAGCAGATAGATCTTCATCGTTCGTCGTGTCGAGCGAGGTTTCCGCCAGCCGGTGGTCCCGGTACTTCATGGCGCGCCGCAGGGCGAAGAACAAGCCCACGTAGAGAACGCCGGCGCCGAAGAAAAGCATATACCATGCGCTCTGAGGCAGAACCTCGAGCCGCGACAGTATGAACAGGGCCGCCAGTACGAGGGCCAGGAGGATCGAGCCCCGAGGGACACCGGCGTACTTGGGCGGTGCTTCGTCTGCCCGCTCCTTATCGCCGCGCAAAACCGCAAGCACTACGGCAGCGACGACACAGAGAATGGACATTCCCCACCCGCCGATATCCAAGGCCATCTGATCGTAGCCTTCGTAGCGCTTGGCCAGGAGCGAC
>JAJDCN010000212.1 GCA_029260815.1 Planctomycetota bacterium | reverse complement strand
CCGTCTGACCCAGGAAGGTGATCTCGATCACGCCGTCGTCGGCGAGGCGCTTGACTTCATCAACGATTTCATTTTCGTCGCGGGAGATTTCGCGGCCGCGCACCGCTGGAACGATGCAGTAGGTGCAGTTGTAGTCGCAGCCGCGCATAATAGAAACGAAGGCCTGGAACCCACGTGGCCGCATGGACAAGTCCCGCGCGGGAAGAACCGCGCCGGCCTGCGCGACGGCGAGCTGGCGTTCGTGGGTTTGGGTCACGTCGCGGATCAGTTCCGGCAGACGGGCGAATTCGTCAGTGCCGCAGACGATGTCCACGTAGGGAGCGCGGCGAAAGACCCGTTCGCGCTCGCGCTGCGCCATGCAGCCGACTACCCCGAGTACAAAATCGGGCTCGTCCTGTTTACGCGGCTTGAACGTGCCGAGCAGGGAATAAACCCGCTCTTCCGCGTGTTCGCGCACTGAGCAGGTGTTGACGAGCACTACGTCCGCGTCATCCGGCCGCGACGCGATGCGCAGGCCTGCTTCCGCTAGGCCGCTGAGCATCAGCTCCGCGTCGAGCTTGTTCATCTGACAGCCAAAGACTTCAAGATACACCGATCGCACGATCGCTCTCCTGGGTGGAAATAGTCCAGTGTACCGGTTTACGGCGAAATCGTCAACCCGACGCCGGACGTACGCGCCACACCTGGGTGCAGCCGTCGTCGCTGGCATGGACTTGTTCGAAACGCTCCGGATGGGCCTGAATCGTCGGCGTCAGGTATTCGGCCGCCTCCTTGCGCGTGGTGTCGACGATCACGTGGGTGGCGCCGAAGTGTTCGATCTGCGACAGGACCTCCTCGGCGTTCTCGAACGGAAACTGCGCCGCGCGGCGGTGGGCAAAGCGATACAGTAATACCGGCTTACGGCATAGGACCACTGCGTCGGGGTTCGTGTGGGCCTCCAGCCAGCGGGCGGCCAGGAAGTAATCGCGAAACGCCGGCTCGTTTTCGTAAAAACCCAACGATGCGTCGGGCAAGGCCAAGCGCCGTAGCGTGTCCAATCCTGCGGCCGCGCTGACCCCGACACCCATCACTGCGATCAGCACCGCGAAGGCCGCCGGAGCGGCGCGTGGCAAGCGCAGATGGCGGATCATGAACCGCAGTCCGTAGAACAGATAGAAATAAATAAGCGGAAGGAGTGGGACCAAAAACCGGAAGATGCACCAGGGCCACAACAGCAGCATGACCCATGTCATGGCGAAGACCAGATCCGTATAGCGAAAGCCCTGGATAGCGCGTACGCCAAAACCAACGAGCACACATACCAACATTCCGATCGCCAAAATCCGCATGGGAATGCGCGCGTCGTTGCCGAGGACGAGTTCACGGCGCAAAGACTCCTCGCCGGTCACGAGGCATGAAAAGTCGAGGACGTACCCCACCGTGTTGCGCCAGACGCGGCCCGCGAGGGCGCGCGGGGTGACCTTCCCCTTGTCCGGCGCGAAGGGGTCCACCGTGCTGAGGGCCTGGCCCGGAAGGATCTCGCCGCCGCGATAGGCGGGGGCCAGCGCGTTGCGCGACTGCCACAAAACAAAGAGAAAAAGAAACACCACCGCCAGCACGACGGCATCGCGAAAGCGCTTTTTGATCAGCAAGAACAGGCCCGCTCCGGCGACCGGCGCCAGCCCCGCGCTGCGCAAACCATAGCAAACCACCAGCAGCATGTAGCCGGCGACTTTGCGCGGACCGATGCCGCTCCAGGTCCGCTCCAGCCACAGCATGGCCCAGAAGAAGGCCGCCAGAAACAAGGTCTCCGTCAACACCATCCCCGCCAGGCGCTGGGTCCAGGGCGAAGCAAGGGCCAGAATCCACGCTGCGTGCGCCGTCCAGCCACCGTCTGGATCCAACAGACGAATGAGCTTGTAGGCGCCCAGCATCCCCAACGCCAGGCACGCCAGATGGAACACTTTGATTACGATCAGCGACGGCCCAAACAAAATGCGCAAGCCGGCCAAGGTCATGGGAAACCCGGGCAAGGTCTTCTGATGCGGCCGCTGATCCGGCGAGAAGATGTCTGTGTAGCCGTGCCCGGTGGCCAACGCCTCGGCCAGACTCAGATACAGAGCGTTGTCGCCGTTGGTCGACAGGTAATTGTGGAGGGCTGGCAGATAGGTCAGGCCGATGATTATCACCAACAGCGCCACCGCAACGGCCCGCCGGTTTTTCAGCCCGCTCACGCCGATCGCGCCCCATTGCCGTGACTGTTCGCAATTCGACTTGGTGTCACGTCTCTCCCAGCGGTTCGATGAAGATTATGAAAGCCAAACAACAAGCATTCTACCAGTCCCGTAGCGGGTCAACAATCGCAAAGCAGCGGCTTTTCAACCACCGAGACGATAGAACCCGGTGTACCTTTTGATGAATTTCCGCCGCAACTCAGGATCGACGCGCTGATCATTGGAAGAGACGATGCTGCTGGAGCATTTGGACGACGTTGTCCTGGTTCTGGGAAAGGGCGTATTGCAAAGCGGTTTCGCCCTTCTTGTTTTTGGCATCGAGGTCGGCGTTGTGTGCGAGAAGGACCTTGACGGCTTCTACTTGACCGCGCCCCGCAGCCCAATGCAGAGGCGTGGAGCCGCTGTCGTCCCGCGCGTGGATGTTGGCGCGATGCTCCAGCAAAGCTCGAAGGGTTTCCGCTTTTCCTTCTGCGGCGGCCCAGTGCAGGGGCGTACGATTGTGCTTGTCCAGGCTGCTCACATCGGCCTGATGGGCGACCAGAAAGTCCACCCATTCCGTATGCCCCTGGACCGCCGCTTCGAGTAGGACGGTCTCACCTCTGTTATTGCGGGCTTCCACTTCTGCGCTGTGTGCGACCAGGACCTTGGCCACATCCAAGCGATTGTGGGAAGCGGCCCAGTGCAGCGGTGTGTTGCCCAGATAATCTCGACTGTCGACTGGGGCGCGTTGGGCCAACAGCTTCTCGACCACCATTGGCATGCCTTGGGAGCTGGCCCAGTGCAGCGCGGATTGGTCTTTGGTGTCTTTGATGTGAATATCGGCGTTGTACTGCAGCAACAACTCGGTGATCGCCACGTTGCCTTCCTGCGTCGCCCACAACAGGGCCGTATAATTTCCCTCGTCCAAGGCATTGACATCGGCTTGGTACTCCAACAACAACCGGACCACCTCTGTTTTGCCTTCCTGAGCCGCCCACAACAGAGCTGTGTAATCTCCGTCAGATGGGGCATTGACGTCGGCTTGGTGCTCTAACAACAGCCGGACCACATCGGCGTCGCCTTTGTAAGATGCCCGGTGCAACGAGTTCAGGCCAAACTTGTCCAGCGCATTCACATCGGCATGGAGATCGAGTAACGCTTTCGCCGAAGCAACTTCTCCTTGCTCCGCGGCCCAGTGCAGGGCGGTCATGCCATCACTGTCCCGCAGATCCACGTCCACGGGGTTTTTCAAGAGAGCCTGGATGACCTCCGGCTGGCCTGAGTGCGCTGCAAAGTGTAGCGCCGTGTGTCCATTCGGGTCTGACGCACGAAGATCGGCGTTGTGGTCCAATAGCAGGCGAACAATGTCCGGCTGCCTGCCCCACGCGGCCCAGTACAAGGGCGTTCGTTTCTCATACCCCCTGCGATTGACATCGGCACCGTAGGCCAGGAGAAGCTCCGCAATCTCCCCATGACCCTTCGCCGCCGCCGCGGCCAGGGGCGTATTGCCGTCGTTTTTGGGCAGGTCCGGCGTCGCTTCGTGCTCCAGCAACAGTTGGGCGAATCTTGTCGATCCGCGGTAGGCGGACCAGAGCAGAGCGGTTTCCCCTTGCTGATTCTGCGCATCCACCTCGGCCCCATGCAAAAAAAGTTGTTGCGCGCTCTCCATATCGTCTCGGCAAGTTGCCATCTGCAGCGGGGTCTGCCCATAGTCTGCCGTGTGGAAATTAGGATCCGCTTCAAACGCGAGTAGTTGTTTCACGGTCTTCGGATCCCTCTGGGAGATGGCCAAATAGAGCAGGGGTTGGCCCTGGTCGTCAAGCACGTTTGGATCTGCTCCGGCCGTCAACAACAGGTGCTGCACCTCGAGGTGTTTATTTTTCACCGCCCAATACAGGGGGACGTTGCCCCGAGCGTCCTCCGCGCCGAGGTCTGCTCCATGGGCCAGGAGCAACCGCGCGACGCCCGAAAGTTCATTGCGGGCCGCGATATGCAACGGCGTGTCGCCGTCGTCGGGGAGGACCTGAGCATAGACGCGGAGGTCTTCCATGTCGCGCACACCCTCGATCAGGGCTGGATTCTCCTGGATCATCTTCTCCACATCCGTCCACGCGCCGGACTCCAGCGCCGCAAACAGGGCATCCACGGTCTGTGTCGACAAGATGGGAGCGGGGGCGGTTTCAGTCGGGCGAGCCCGACGGTCCACTGGCGGTTTTCGAGCAGGGGCCCGTTCCGTGGCAGCCGCCTCAGGGACATCCTCGGGGAGGCGCGTGGCCACAAACAGCGCGACCGACGCCAGGACCAGGCCCAGCGTGTAGACGCTGCACTTAACGAAAAATCGGTTCGAGCTCATGAGCGGGTCCTATCGGTCTGCGGCCTGACCACGGCGCACGGTCATCCTATATGAAAGAGTGGCCGAACTCAGCCCGATTCTCCTGAATATTTGGCTCGGCGGGAAGAATATTGCCAAATCGCCGCCGGGCGCGTACACTAACGGGTTCGCACGGGAGCCGAAATTCCCATTGCGCCTTGGAGGGGAACATGCGTCTGCGCGTCGTCTTGCCGGGACACGAACACAACGCCGAGATCACTCACGGGATCCTTGCCCGTGTCGGGGCTCATCTGGCCGAGTTGGGTTGCCGTAGGTCTGTGGCGGTGGTGAGCGACGAGCGGGTGATGGCGGCGCACGGCGAAGCCTTGCGTAAATCTCTTTCCACCGCGAATCTGGAGCCAATCGAGCTGCTTGTGCCCGAGAGCGAAGCGGGTAAGTCGATGGCCGTCGCGTCCGACCTCTACTGCCGACTGGCCGAACTCCGTTTCGAGCGCAATGACTTTTTGATCGCCTTCGGCGGCGGCGCGATCGGCGACCTGGCGGGCTTCGTGGCGACCACCTACAAGCGCGGCCTGCGGCTGGTCAACGTGCCTACGTCCCTGTTGGCCCAAGTGGATTCGTGCCTCGGCGGAAAGAACGGTGTCAACCTCCACGACGAAAATAATCAGTCCTTTGCCAAGAACGCCGTCGGTACGATCCATCAACCGGTGGGCATCTACGTAGATCCGACTCTGCCGGTCACGCTGCCAGACGAGCACTACCGCTCCGGCCTGGGGGAGATCGCCAAGTCCTGCGCGATCGCCGGCGGCGAGCTGCTCGGCCGCATCCTGGCGGCCGCGCGGGAGATGGAAGCCGGGCGGCTGACGGCGCGGGCGCAGTTGCAGATCGTCCGCGACTGCTTGACAATCAAGCGCAATATCGTGGAGAAGGACGAATACGACACTGGCGAGCGGCGGCTGTTAAACTTCGGCCACACCTTTGGTCACGCGCTCGAGGCGCACCTCGGCACCATGCCCCACGGCCTGTGCATCGCGGTGGGAATGAATGTGGCGACCAAGGTCTCATCCAACCGCGGGCTGTGTCCGCCCACGACCTGCACGCAGCTTACCGGCCTGCTCAACGCGCTGGATTTACCCACACGTGTGTCCGCTGACGATGCGGAGGCCGCGATCGAATACATTACCATGGACAAGAAATGGCAGGATCGGCGGCTGCACTTCGTCCTGATCCAGCGACCCGGCCGGCTGAAGATCGCCGACGACGTGACGCCAGAGGAAGTCGCCCAAGCCGCGCGGGAAGTGTGCCGAGGATGAAGGCGCACGGCACCTACACCGATGGTGACCTGACCGCTGCGATCGCGCTCAACCGGTCCGCGCGGGTGGGGATCGTCGGATTCCGCGCGCTCATGCGGCACTTCGGCGGCGGCGAAAAGGTCCTGACCGCATCGGAAACTGCCTTGGCCCAAGTGCGGGGTATCGGCCCGGTGACCGCACGCAAGATCGCCGAGGCGCGCCACAAGATCGACGTGCAACAAGAAATCGAACAGGCGCGCGCGGCGGGCGCCGCCATCGTACCCTTGTGGTCGGACGGCTACCCGCGCATGCTCAAGGAAATCTTCGATCCGCCGCTGGTGCTCTACGTGAAGGGCAACCTGGCCCGCTGCGCGGGTCCAGCGGTGGCCATTGTCGGCTCCCGGCGCACCAGCTTTTACGGCCGCAACCAGGCCGAGCGGCTGGCGCGAGACCTGGCGGTGCGGGGGATCGCGGTGGTCAGCGGGCTGGCGCGGGGGATCGACACCGCCGCACACCAAGGCACCCTGGCGGCAGGCGGGCGAACGGTCGCGGTGCTGGGCAGCGGCCTGGCCGAGATGTATCCGCCGGAGAACAGAAAGTTGGCCGACCAGATCGCTGAGACGGGCGCGGTGATCACCGAGTTCTCTATGGAGACGCGGGGCGCGACCTGGACCTTTCCACGACGCAACCGGATCATCAGCGGAATGAGCTTGGGGTCGGTGGTCGTGGAGGCGGGCAAGCGCAGCGGAGCCCTAATCACCGCGCGGTGCGCCATCGAGCAGGGCCGAGAGGTATTCGCCGTGCCGGGCAAGGTGGACAATCCGCTGGCGCACGGTGTACACGGGCTCATCCGCGACGGAGTGAAACTGGTAGAGACCGTGGAGGATATTCTGGAAGAGCTGGGGCCCCTGACAACATTTGAGAAAACCGTTGCGGCCGGCGACCCGGAACCCGCCAATGGGGCGCCGATCTCCGAGTCCGAAGCCGCGATCCTCGGGCTCCTGTCCAGCGAGCCGCTGGCGCTCGAAGCGATCGCGGAGCAATCGGGCCTGGAGATCCCTGCGGTGTCGAGCGCCCTGACGATTTTGGAAATCGAACGCCGGATTAAACAGTTGCCGGGCAAGACCTACGTGAAGGTATAGATAGAGGAACGATGTCGTCCAAACAAATCACAATTCGCGGGGCGCGGGAACACAATCTCAAAGACGTCACCGTGTCGATCCCTCGGGACAAACTGGTGGTAATTACGGGCCTGTCCGGCTCGGGCAAGTCGACGCTGGCGTTCGATACAATCTACGCGGAGGGCCAGCGCCGCTACGTGGAGAGTCTCTCCTCATACGCGCGCCAGTTCCTCGAGCAGATACAAAAACCCGACGTGGAACACATCGAGGGGCTCCCACCGACGATCTCCATCGAACAGCGTTCCGGCGTGGCCAACCCGCGGTCCACGGTGGCGACCACGACGGAAATCTACGACTACCTGCGCCTGTTGTTCGCACGGGCGGGGATTCCCTACTGTTACAAGTGCGGGGCGCAGATCCAGCAGCAGACGCCCGAACAGATCGCCAACCAGATCCTCGCGTTGGAGCCCGGCACACGGTTGATCCTGCTGGCTCCGCTGGTACGCGGGCGTAAGGGCGAGCACCGAGACATCCTGACCCGGATCAAACGAGAGGGCTATCTGCGCGCACGGATCGACGGGATCGTGCGCGACCTGGACGAACTTCCGGAACTGGCCAAAAACAAAAAGCATGACATCGAAGCGGTGATCGACCGGCTGGCGATCAACGCGCGGCTGGCCGGGCGGATCAATGAATCTGTGGAGGCGGGCCTGGCCCTGGGCGAGGGCACACTGATCGCCAGCATCGAACGGGACAACGAATGGACCCAGGAGTTGTTTAGCGAACACTACGCTTGCGCGAAATGCTCGATCAGCTACGAGGAGCTTGCGCCGCGGATGTTCTCCTTCAACAGCCCCTACGGCGCCTGCCCTACCTGCGGCGGGCTGGGCACGCGCATGAAGCTGGACCCGGAGCTGATTGTGTCGGACAAGTCGTTGTCCATCGCTGACGGCGCCATCGAGGCTTGGCGCAAAGGCGGCAAGCGGATGGCGATTCATTACAACCGCGTGCTGCGACGGGGGGCTAAGGCATTCGGCTTCTCCCTGACCGAGGCTTACGGACAACTGCCCGAAGACATCCAACGGATCATTCTGTACGGCTCCAACGGCGAGGACGCCGACCGGTACGACGCCACCTTTGAAGGGGTCATCCCCAACCTGGAACGCCGGTTCGAAAAGACCACCAGCGACTACGTGAAGAAGCGCATCCACACCTACATGAGCGAACTGCCCTGCTCCAAATGCAAGGGCGCGCGTCTGCGACCGGAGGCCTTGGCGGTCCGTGTGGGCGACAAGACCATCCGCGACGTTACCGCCAGCTCCATCGAAGAAGCCCATCGGTTCTTCGCCACGCTAAAGCTGGACAAGGAACGCAAGACTATCGCGCGGCAGATCCTCAAAGAAGTGCTCGCGCGCCTGAAGTTCATGATGGACGTGGGACTGGCCTACCTGACCCTGGACCGCAAGAGCGGGACACTTTCCGGCGGGGAGGCCCAGCGGATTCGGCTGGCCTCCCAAGTGGGCAGCGGCCTGGTGGGCGTGTGTTACGTGCTGGATGAGCCGACCATCGGCCTGCACCACCGGGACAATGCGAAACTGCTGGGCACTCTGCAACACCTGCGGGACATCGGCAACACGGTCATCGTCGTGGAGCATGACGAAGAGACGATCCGCGCGGCTGATCAGATCATCGACATCGGGCCGGGGGCGGGGGCCCACGGCGGCAAGGTCGTCGCCCAGGGCACAGTCGAAGAGATCTGCAAAACCTCCAAGTCAATCACCGGCAAGTACCTGTCCGAGGCGTTGCACATCGCGCTGCCGCGGGAGCGGCGGAGCGTGACCACCGATTACGCCATCGAAGTGCGCGGGGCCCGCGCGAACAACCTGAAGCGGATCAATGTGAAGATTCCGCTGGGCGGCTTCGTGTGCGTCACCGGCGTGTCCGGCTCCGGCAAGAGCACGTTGGTCAATGAGATCTTGCTCAAGGCCCTACGACGACGGGTCTACAAGTCCAAGGATAAGCCCGGCGCGCACGACGCAGTGCTGGGCTGGGAGAACATCGACAAAATCATCGAGATCGACCAGTCGCCCATCGGCCGCACGCCGCGGTCGAACCCGGCGACCTATACGGGCGTGTTCGACGAGATCCGCAAGGTGTTCGCGTTGGTCAAGGAGTCTAAGATCCGTGGCTATAAGCCGGGGCGGTTCAGCTTCAACGTCAAGGGCGGTCGCTGCGAAGCCTGTCAGGGACAGGGGACTAAAAAGATCGAGATGCACTTTCTGCCGGACATTTACGTGATCTGCGAAGAGTGCAAGGGCCGCCGCTATAACCGCGAGTCGCTGGAGGTAAAGTACAAGGGGCTGGACATCGCCGGCGTGTTGGACCTGCGGGTCGAAGAGGCGCTGCTCTTTTTCAAAAACTTTCCGAAGATTGCCAAGACCCTCAAGACGCTCAACGACGTGGGCCTGTCTTACGTGACCCTTGGGCAGTCGAGCACAACCCTGTCTGGTGGCGAAGCCCAGCGGGTGAAGCTGTCTTCAGAGCTCGGCAAGGCGGCGACCGGCAGCACACTATACATCCTGGACGAGCCAACTACGGGCCTGCACTTCGCCGACATCTCCAAGCTGCTCGACGTGCTGCATCGGCTGACCGACATGGGCAACACGGTGCTGGTGATCGAGCACAACTTGGACGTGATCAAGATGGCCGATTACATTATTGACCTGGGCCCCGAAGGCGGCGATCGGGGCGGACGGGTCGTAGCCACCGGGACGCCGGAGGAGCTGCTGAAGCACAAGAAATCCTACACCGGCCAATACCTCAAGCCCTATGTGAAGAACGGCCGGCATTGACAGGAGGCCGTCATGGCAACCACCATCGCTATCATTGTCATCGTCCTGATCCTCGCCGAAGGCGCGACCTGCGCCCTGGCCCCGACCTGGGTCAAGAACCTCGTCGCGCAGATCCCCGACCGCCTCCTCGCCGCCGCCGGCATCGCAGAAATCGCCGTCGCCATCGGCCTGCTCTACCTACTCACCACCGCGTGACCCTTGGCAGACGAAACAGACGATCCGGCCTCTCTCCTGCGGATGTTGACACAAAACACCCTGCCGTGTAATATATTAAGCTTACGAGAAAGACTCCAATGTTAAAGGAAAGTGCCGAGAGCCACACGCCCGAAGGATTCAAATTATAAAGCATCAGTGGGATAGAGGAGCAGGCACAAAATGCCGTAAAGATTGTCGACATCTTGCCTATCGACACACCATAGGGCCGGAGGTAAAATTGTAATGGGTTACTCACAAGAGGAATTAGACAGCTTTCTCTCTTGCGAAAAACAGATCACCCAACCACCAAGGAAAGAGATGTTGCAAGAGCATGGCCATCGACGGAACGACATGAAACTCGAATCAAGCGATGGGATGACTCGATTTAGTGCATTTATGCGCATCAACGAGAAGTTTCCAGAAAACTTCTCGATCGGGCTGCATTATATTCCCGAGGACGGAAGTGGCCCGGTGTGTTTAATTCGGTGTAACGGCCCACACCAAGAATCTTCAGACGATGAAGCTCTACTCGATCACAGCGAGTCAAGCCATCACTATGGGCACCACATACACCGAGGAAAAGCCGATAATATTGAGGAGGGCCGAATACCCGAAAGGGGGGCTGAACCGACAAGTTCCTATGCCTCCTATCAAGGAGCCCTAAAGTTCTTCCTGAAGCAATGCAACGTGAAGGATTGGACGCGGTATTTTCCCAACCTCGATCAGGGAGAGTTGTTTGACATCGAGATGATAAAATGAATTACCTTGAAATCATTGGCAAGCAGTTCAACAACCATGTTCAACTGAAGACGAAGCGACCGGGTATCATACAACTACTCGCTCCTCTTTATTATGAAGATGGAGATCGCGTTGACATCTTCCTTGAGGAGTCCAAAGACCTAGGTGGTAAAATACGCATAAGCGATTACGGAATGACCGTGATGCGGCTTTCCTATTATTACGATCTTAACACGACGAACAAAAAACGCATTTTTTATCGAATTCTCTCGGAGAACGAAATCTCGGAAGCAAATGGAAACCTGTATGTCGACACGCCGCCTGATGACTTATATCCTGCGATCCTGCACTTTGCCCAGACCACCGCGAAGATTTCGAGCATGCGGCAATGGCGCAAGGAAGTAGTACACAACTTGTTCTTTGATATGTTAGAGGAGGTGGTTCGCGATAAGCTCGGTCGCTTCGATCCACAGCACCCATATTATCCACTACCGAACCACGAGGAATACGAGGTGGACTATTGTTTTAATGGCAGCGAGAAGCCTGTTTATTTGTTTGGCGTCAACAGTGCCAAGTCGGCTCAGCTGGCAACGATTTCCTGCCTACGGTTCCAAAACGAGAACCTCAAATTCTACGGTGCCGTGGTACTCGAAGATCTCGACATCCTTAATAAGAAGGATCAAGCACGATTGATGTCGGCGGCCGACAAGCAGTTCCCGTCATTAGATGATTTGCGAGAAAAAGGAAAGCTGTTCCTCGAAAGAAAATCTGGCTGATCGAATAGGACTTTCATTTTCATCTCAACCCATAACTCTATACTAGATCGACAAGCCATGTAGCAGGGCTCATGCATCGCGGCAAAACGGTCTCACCCATGGGGTAGACTCCGGGAGAGGGTTCGATTATCCCTTTTCGCAAGGAGCGGCCATGGACGCAATCGGTCAGCGGATTACCGCCACACGCCGGAGCAAAGGGCTGACGCAAAAAGCGGTAGCCCGGAAGCTCGGCATCACCCAATCTTACATGTCCTACCTGGAAAAAGGGACGCGGCGCTTGGACGTGGACTTGCTCCAGGGGATTGCCAAGTCCCTAAAGGTCGCTCCCGAATTTCTGCTGACCGGTCGCGCGCGCTCGGGCAAGAGCCTGCGAGCTGCGGGGCGGATCCCTGTGCTGGGCTGCGTTCCGGCGGGTCTGTTCCGCTTTTTGGAAGATGGACAGGAGCCTCTGGGCCTGTCCCAGGTCGAGGAGTATTTTGCGGACGATTCCATCGACGATCCCTCGGCATTCGCCGCGATCGTGTCTGGCGACAGCATGACCCCGCGCTTCAACGATGGCGACCGGGTGATCTTCTCCCCCGAGGCAGACGTGCTCGACGGCGACTTCGTCCTGGCGAAGATCGATACCAACCACGGCACGTTCAAGCAGATCTTCTTTGAACCCGGGCGGACCATCCGCCTGGCGCCAATTAACCTGGAGTACGAACCGATCCTGACCGACTCCCATTCCTTGCGCGCTTGTTACAAACTGATCCGGCGCATCGAACGCTTTTCCTAAAACCATTTTATCCGCGTCATGAACGTAAGGCAGGTTGAAAGCCGCCTTGAATGTAGCCCAGACCTTTAGGTCTGACCGTCAGGGCTAAAGCCCTGAGCTACAAATGACGCAAGAAGTGGTTCCAAAGATCCGCGATCCGGTTATTTGCTTGACTGTTTGCGGAGCCTCTGTTATTTCTAAAGTGGTATCCCAAAGGATTCGGAGCGCGTGGAATGGCCCAAGGATCCCCGGCCCAGCAAGGGCAACTGCCCGCCGCCGCGGCGTTTTTCAACGCGGTGCAGGGGGCGTTGGCGGATTCGTTGAAAACCCTGTGTCAAGATCAAGCTGCCGTGGGCGAGCTGAGCGTGATGGATGCGGCGCCGGCGGTGGCCGGTACGCACGTGGCAGGGATGTGCGCCGGCGTGCGAGATCAGGAAGGCTGGACTCTCCGACTGGTCGCTCCTCTGCCCGAAGCTTTGACCTTGACGGGCCTGTCCCTGTACATGGATTCCGACGAGATCGCGACGATGCGAGGCCGCGAAACGGCGTCCGAAGACGATCTGGACGGTTTGAAAAGCCTGACGGACCAATTGTTCTCCGGGGTGGGGACTGCGATCCGCGCGGCCTTCGGCGGCGAATTTGCCTTCGAGGCCGTGACGGTGGAGTGCAAGGCCGTGACCGAGGAGGAGGCTGCGGACTGGTTCCCGACGGAGGGCTTCGTCGCCGAGGTGCCGTTAAGCATTACGTCCTACGAAGACAGCCAAATGTTTCTGGCGGTCACCGAAGCGACCGTGCAGGAACTGGCCGGGCGGATCGAGGCCAACAACCCGGCGGAGGCGGCGCCGGAGCCCACTGCGACGGAGCCGGCCGAGGACACGGCGGCGCTTGCAACCGGAGTTGAGATTCCGGCGGACGAATCGCTCCAGCGGATTCTGAAAGTGTCGGTCCCAGTCATCGTGCTGCTGGCGGAAACCCAAGCGACCATGGACGAAGTGTTGAAGATGACCGAAGGGTCCGTCGTCCAGTTCAGCAAGAGCGACGAGGCCTTGCTGGACCTGATGGTCAACAACAAGAAAATCGGAAGCGGCAAAGTGGTCAAAGTCGGGAAGAAATTCGGTCTGCGAATTGAACAGATCGGCGACACGAAAGAGATCATTCAGAAATTGTAGCGCTGCGAGAGGAGGAGACCCCATGATCCATTATACCTGCGACCTGTGCGGATGCGTTTTGCTTGAAGACGACGACGTCCGCTACCGCGTGCGGATCGAGGTGTATGCGGCGTACGATGCGATGGAGGTGACTGCCGAAGATCTGGACGAGGACCACGAAGAGAAGATCGACGCGCTGTGCCGTCAAATCTCGGAGATGGAGGAGGACGAACTAACCGACAGCGTGTACAAAGAAATCGAATTCGACCTGTGCCCCCCCTGCCAAAAACGCTACATCAAAGACCCCCTGTTCAAGAAACGGCCCCGGATCCGCTTTAACGATTCTGAAAACTAGGTGGCCTCCGCGGGCCCTGCGTCCGCATCATCCGTAAGAGGCCGATAGATGGACACTTCCGCGTGGCGGTAGCAGCGGCGCTCTGCCAACTCCAAGCCACAGGGCGCCAGCTCGTCCAAAACGCCTTGTTCATGCTTGACGACGACCCACCCGTCGTCGGCCAGCACATTCGCCACAGCCAATTCTTCCATTATACGGGCGAACTTTTGCTTGAGCCGCGCATCCCGCAACAACGCATAGGGCGGATCGACAAAGACGAGTCCGAAGCGACGCCCTTCCAGCGCATCACCGCGAAATACTGTCAGCGCATTGTGCAGCACCACCTCGGCGCGATCAGCAAAATGTGTACGCTCTAGATTGTCCCTCAAGACCGTAACGCTGTCACGGCTGTTGTCCACAAAAACCGCGGCACGTGCGCCGCGACTGAGGGCTTCGATGCCCAACGAGCCCGTCCCGGCGAACAGGTCCAGCACCATCGCTCCCTCTACGCGATCGGCGAGCCACGAAAAGAGCGACTGACGCACCCGCCCCAGGCTGGCGCGAGCAACACCGGAGGGGACTTGCTTCAACGGGATGCCCCTGGCCGTGCCGGCGATTACGCGCACAGAATCGCTCCAGGGTTCCGGCACCTGGAAGATTTGGGAGACCCGCTCCTTTGTCGGTTGTAACTAAAGTGGTTCAAGGCGTTTATGTTTTTTCCACAATTGTCAGCAACCTTGTTTTTCTTGTTTCGTTTTTCATTGACTCGCTCCAGGACGACTGCTAGTATCCCCTCCGCGTGGCTCACTAAAATTCTTTCATGCGGGGGGTCGAGCACACGCTTTCTTCCGGGAGCTCAATTCTACTTGATGCTCTGTCGCGTGCAAGGGGGGATCGAAAAAACGGGGAGCGGAATGTCACCAGAAAACAATCATCTGTGGAACGAAACCCTCGCGCAGGTGCGCGAAATGATCCTTCCGCACCAATATCATACGTGGATCGAACATCTTACATTCCAGGAACAGTCCGATCGGACTTTGATCCTTTCGTCGCCGAATTATTTCATCAAGGAATGGATCGACAAGAACTACGCCAACCCGCTGGCCATGGCCGCGGAGAAGGTTCTGGGCTTCCGGCCGGTGGTGGAAATTCTCGTGGAGGAACCGCCCTCCGAGCCAGAATCGCAGACGAGCCCGCAGCCCAAGCAAACTGACGCGCTCCGGGTTGAAGAAAAGAAGCGACAGAGCGAATTCGAGATCCAACTCAATCGCAATTATACGTTTGACAACTTCGTGGTGGGGCCCTGCAACCGGATCGGTCACGCGGCGGCCCTGGCTGTGGTGGAAAATCCGGGGCACGCCTACAACCCACTGTTTCTCCACGGTTCGGTGGGATTGGGCAAGACGCACCTGATGCAGTCCATCTGCCACGCCATGCTGCAACGCCAAGAGAACGCCCAGATCCTGTATCTGTCTTGCGAAAGTTTCGTCAACCAGTTTATTTCCGCCATTCAAAAAGGCGACATTGAAACCTTTCGCTACAAATACCGCCATGTGGATATGATTTTGATCGACGACATCCACTTCCTGGCCAATAAGGAGCGGACTCAAGACGAGTTTTTTCACACCTTCAACGTTTTGTACAACGCACACAAGCAAATCATTCTTTCCAGCGATGCCGCGCCCAAAGAGATCCCCAGCCTGGAAGACCGGCTGGTCTCCCGCTTCAAATGGGGCCTTGTAACACAGATGCAGGCGCCAGACTTTGAGACGCGCGTGGCGATCCTTCAGCGCAAAGCGAAACTGCGCAACCGAGTACTCCCCGACAAGGAAGCGCAGTTCATCGCATCCAAAATCGATACGAACATGCGCGAGCTGGAAGGGGCCGTCGTGAAGGTCCTTGGATACGCCTCCCTGGCCAATCGGGACGTGGACATCCCGCTGATCCAGGAAGCCCTCAGCGACACCCTGGAGACCCAACAGAAGAAGATTACGCTGGAACACGTGAAGGACGCCGTGGTGGAATCCTTCGGTGTAAAGCTCTCGGAGTTACAATCCAAGCGACGTCACAAATCGATCTCCCATCCCCGACAAATCGCCATGTTTCTCGCGCGGGAGTTGACCGATTATTCATTGGAAGAAGTAGGCGGGTATTTCGGCGGGCGGGATCACACGACGGTAATGTATGCGGCCGACAAGATCCGACAAAACTCAAAAATCGATTCTACCTTGATGGCGACGTTGGAAAACCTGACCCGTCAGATCAAAAAAGCGCAGGGTTAGCGGTTGCGCACAAACGATGTTCAAATGTTGGCGACAGGATGTGCGCAACAGAGCGCAAAACGTGAAGGGTTTTGTGGATGATTAACGCGGCCAAAAAAATCTCGTCTTTTTGTGAACACTGCTTCCTGGTTTGCGGAAGATGCGCACAAGTGTCTGGAGGTATTCCTCAACGATTCTTCGGACAAAAACCCTATGATAGCAAGGCAGAGGCTATTTCGTCTCTTACCTTTCCACATATCGACAGGGGTATATGAAGATGAAAATTATTTTAGATTCCTAATAAAAGATAGTAAACTAAAGACCTGTGAGGGCCTGATGCAAAACACGTTGAAATCAGAGGGCAGGGGAAAGTCATGAAAATCAAAATGAGTCTGGCAGAGCTCAGCGCGGCCTGGGGGGTTCTTACCACCGCGGTTCCGCAGCGCAGTCCGCGTCCGGTCTTGTCGAACATCAAGATCCGAAGCGCCGAACAAGTGGAATTGTCCGCCACCGATCTGGACATCGGGATCCGGTACGTATTCGAAGAAGCGCAAATTGAGGATCAAGGCGAAATTTTGGTCAACGCGGAGAAGATGAGCAGGATTTTGCGCGAAAACCCCAGCGATTCGATCGAGATGGAGGGCACGGAAAACGGGACTCGGCTGTCCTATGGGAGCGACGAGTTTCATTTGCCCGGCGAGGATCCATCTCATTTTCCCGCCAGTCCCGAGTTCAAAGGGAAAAAAATGTTCGAGATCGACAAAGGGGTCTTTCAAACGCTGATTCGTCAAACTGCTTTTTCCGCGGCCCATGAAGAAACCCGTTATGCTCTCAACGGCGTGTTGTTGGAACTGTCCGGCACGGAATTCAAAGCGGTGGCCACCGACGGCAAGCGATTGACCCTGGCGCGGACCAAGTGCAAAGGGGGCAAGGGCATGGAGTTTAAAGCCCTGGTGCCCCTTAAGGGGATTCAGGCCCTGGATAAGATTTTGTCCCTCGACGACGTATCGATTGAACTTGGGGCAGACGATGGGAATCTATACGCCAAGACGAAACGGGCCGAGGTGATCTGTCGTTTGTTGGAAGGCAATTTCCCAGAATACGAGGAAGTGATTCCCAAAGGCTATGAGAACCGAGTCAAACTCAATCGACAGGTCCTTGCCTCCAAGCTACGACTCGCCGATGCGTTTACCACCGAGGAAACCAAGGCGGTCAAAATGCACTTCGAAAAAGGAAACCTGACGATTACCGCTCAGGGCCCGGAATCCGGCGAAGCTCGTGTCGTGATGGCCGTGGAGTACGAAGGGGCGCCCATGGATATCGCATTCAACCCGCAATACTTTCTGGATGGCATGAAAGTGTTGACCGATGAGTCGGTCCTACTGGAGATTCAGGACGCGAACGCTTCGGCCAAGCTGACGGCCGGAGAGGCCTTTACCTACGTGATCATGCCCCTGTCGCTTGATTAATTCCGATGGCTCGGGATTATCAAATGAAGCGACGCAAAGTCGAACCCATGGCGCGCGTGGTCAAAAGCTACCTGCGGGTCAGCGGGCTTGACCGGCGATTGGCAAACCTGGATCTGGAGATGGCCTGGGCGGACGTGGTCAAGGAGATGTCGGTAGGCCGCAGCCGGATTACGTCTCTTCGGGGAGGCGTTTTGACCGTTGAAATAGAGTCGCCGGCGATGAAGTTCGAGCTGGAAAACTTCTCCAGAGATGTTATCATTAAAAGACTCAATCAGGCCTTGGTCAAAGACCAGATTCGGAGCCTGAAGTTGAAGGTGGGCAGTTTTCCAGAGGAAACCTCCAGGAAGGATGTTGATGGCGAAGACCAAGGAATCCGTGAAGCAGAAGACGAAAGCAACAAAAAAAGGGGCTGAGGGATATAAAGCCGACCAGATCAAAGTACTGGCCGGACTCGAAGCGGTTCGCAAGCGACCGGCCATGTACATCGGCGACACTGGTTCCGCGGGGCTTCATCACCTGATTTACGAAGCAGTCGACAACTGCATCGACGAGGCGATGGCAGGTTACTGCTCCTCTATCCATGTCAAGCTCAACGACGACGGCTCCGCATCCGTTACCGACAATGGACGCGGCATTCCCGTGGGCATGCACAAGGCCGAAAAAAAGCCCGCGGTCGAAGTGATTATGACGACCCTCCACGCTGGCGGCAAGTTCGACCACGACAGCTACAAGTTCTCCAGTGGCTTACACGGCGTCGGCATCTCCGTGGTGAACGCATTGAGCGAGTGGCTGGAGGTCGAGGTCTGGCGCGACGGCTATTCCTGGGTGCAGGAATTCGAGTGCGGGGACACGAAAGGTCCGCTCGAAAAACGCTCGAAGAGCGAGAAGACCGGCACGCGGGTCATGTTCAAACCGGACCCCACCATCTTCGAAGAGACGGTTTTCAACGCCCAAACTCTGACCAACCGTCTTCGAGAGCTGGCCTATCTGAACCGCGGCATCGAGATCGTAATTACTGATGTCCGCACCGATACCGAAGAAACGTTTCATTACGAAGGCGGCATTGTTGAGTTCGTCGAGCACCTCAATAAGAACAAACAGAGCTTGCACAAAGACGTCGTCTACTTTTCCAAAGAAGAAAAGGACGTGGGCGTCGAAGTTGCCTTTCAGTATAACGACGGGTACGCTGAAAGCGTATTTTCCTTCGCCAACAACATCAACACGCGCGAGGGCGGCACCCACCTGAGCGGTTTTCGTTCGGCCCTGACCCGGACGCTGAACAACCACGCCCGCAAGACCAAGCTGCTCAAAGAAGGGGTCGCCCCCAGTGGCGAGGACTTTCGCGAAGGCCTAAGCGCCATCATCGCGGCGAAAGTCCGGGATCCGCAGTTCGAGAGCCAGACGAAGATCAAGCTGGGGAACCGGGAAGTGCAGGGCATCGTGGAAACGATTGTCAACGATTCCCTGGGCACCTACTTGGAGGAACACCCCAGCACGGCCAAAGCGATCATCAACAAAGCGATTCTCGCCTCCCGCGCCCGCGATGCGGCCCGCAAGGCGCGCGAACTGACCCGCCGCAAAGGAGCCCTCGCTTCGGGCAACCTGCCGGGGAAGCTGGCCGACTGTACCAGCCGCGACGTGGAGTCCACAGAGCTGTTCCTGGTGGAGGGCGATTCGGCCGGCGGCAACGCCAAGCAAGGACGAGACCGCCGCTTCCAGGCGATCCTCCCCCTGCGGGGAAAGATCCTGAACGTGGAAAAGGCCCGCATCGACAAGATGCTCGGGCATAACGAAATCCAGACGATCATTTCCGCGCTGGGCACAGGGATCGGCACCGACGACTTCGACATATCCAAGCTGCGCTACGGCAAGATCATCATCATGACCGACGCCGACGTGGACGGCTCTCATATTCGAACGCTCCTGTTAACATTCTTCTACCGCCAGATGAGACCTCTGCTGGAAGAAGGGAACATGTACGTCGCCCAGCCGCCCCTGTATCGCGTGCGCCGCAAGAAAAAGGAAGAGTACATCTACGACGACAACCACATGCAGCAGATGTTCATCACCTTTGGCCTGGACGGCACCACGCTGGCCAAGGTCAACGGGAAAAAGACCCAGGAGGTGCCCAACGGCGCCCTGAAGGATCTGGTCGAGTGGCTGGAGCAGTTGGAAATCCTCGCCCGCTCCATCCGCCGCCGCGGCATTCGCTTCCGGGAGTACATTACCCGGCGCGACCCGAAGACCGGCGCCCTACCTCTGCACCATGCGATCCGCAATGAAAAGTCCGAATACCTGTACACGGACCAGGCCCTCAAGCAATATCGAAAGGGCATCGAGAAGGAACTGGGTCGCGAATGGATCGTTGCCGAAGAAGACGATACCCAAGAAGCAAAAACCAAGGCCGACTTGGAGCTGTACACGATTCACGAGAGCAAAGACATCGAGCGGATCGTGCGGAAGATCGAAAAGAGCGGCTTTGCGATCGAGCATTACTCCCGGGAAGACTCCAACGGAGACCAGCCGATCTATCAACTCCTGGCGGACGATGACGCGATTCCGGTTTTTTGTCTGCGCGAGATTCTCGACAAAGTACGCGAGATCGGCCACCGGGGATTGGACGTCCAACGATACAAAGGCTTGGGCGAGATGAACCCGGAACAATTGCGCGAAACCACCATGGACCCTGAGCGTCGCACCCTTTTTCAGTTGAAGCTGGAGAGCGGGATGCAGGCGGACGAAATTTTCACGGTGCTCATGGGCTCCAACGTCGAGCCCCGGCGGAAGTTCATCGAACGCCATGCCCTGGAAGTGAAGAACCTCGACATCTGAGCCGCGCGCCCGCCATCGAAGAGGGCCAGCCCCATGAACGACCCGGTGACCGCCGAAACGCTCCACCGCATGAAACGCGAGAGCCGAAAGATCGTCGCCATCACCGCGTACGATTATCCTACCGCTCTGTTACAGGACCGCGCGGGCGTCGATATTATTCTTGTGGGCGACTCCCTGTCCATGGTCGTGCTGGGCCTGGAAGGCACGCGGCCGGTCTCTATTGAAGCCATGCTTCACCACACCGCCGCTGTTCGCCGGGGCGTGACCCGCGCCATGCTCTGGGGCGATCTGCCCTATGCCGCATACCAGGAAAACCCCGATGTTGCGGTTGCCAATGCACGCCGTTTCTTCGAAGAAGGCGGCGTGAATGCAATCAAGCTGGAAGGCGGACGGGCCATGGCCTCGGTGGTCGAAGCGGTCGTGGCCGCTGGGATGCCCTTGGTCGGCCACGTAGGCCTGCTGCCCCAGTCCGTGGAGCGGGCCGACCAGTTTCGCGTGCAGGGCCGTAGTGCGGCGGCGGCTGAGGCCATCATTGAGGACGCAAAATTCCTGGAAGCCGCCGGCGCGGTCGCCCTGGTTTTGGAGTGCATCCCCCAGCAGTTGGCCGGGCTCATCTCTTCGCTGGTGGCCATCCCGACGATCGGGATCGGCGCCGGCCTCGCGTGTGACGGCCAGGTGCAGGTGATCCACGACCTGGTGGGACTGGCCGGCGGGTTTGCGCCGAAACACGCCAAGCGGTACTTAGACTTGGCCGCACAACTGCAATCCGCCGTGGAAGCCTACCGCGACGACGTGGTCGCCGAGCGATTTCCTACGACGGAACAATCCTTCACCATGAAGGGGCCCGAATGGGACGCGGTACGCAGAAAGTATTCATCCTAATTCCGGAGCCGGCGCCATGAAGATCGCCGTGGTGGGGCCGGGCGCCATGGGCACCTTCTTCGCCTGGAGTCTGGCCCGTGCCGGGCTGAACGTCACACTCCTCGATCGTGATTCGACGCGCGCGCGGTACCTGTCCGAACAGGGTGTTTCGGTTGCCACTGAAGAATCGGAACCCCTGCCTGTACACGTACCGGTCGAAACAGCAGCGCAGGCGACTCAACAATTTGATGCCGCATTCTTCTTCGTCAAGGCCTACGACACCGTGCACGCCGCTCTCGAGATGCAGCGCTGCCTGAGCGTCGGCGCAACCGTGATCAGTCTACAAAACGGCTTGGGCAACGGCCCCGCGCTCGCCGGCGTGTTGGAGCATTGTCCCGTGCTTACCGGGACCACCGGACACGGTGTGACCCTGGCCGCACCGGGCGCCTGTCGTCACGCCGGCGCAGGGGCGACGGTCCTGGGGCCCCATGCGGAGGCGACCCGCTCGGATTGCAACCAGGTCGCGGCTCTTTTGAGCACCGCTGGAATCGAGACCCGCGTGGTGGACGATCCTGAGTTGGCGATCTGGGAAAAGGTTTGTATCAATGCCGCCATCAATCCGCTGACGGCGCTCTTGCAGGTGACCAATGGAGCCCTCGCGGAACCGGAAGTCTGTCGTGACCTGATGGCCCGGATCGTAGAGGAGTGCGTCGCCGCCGCGGGCATGCTGGGCGTGGCGCTGGATGCGGCTGACCGTTTGGAGGCGACTTGGTCCGCCTGCGCGGCCACTGCGGCCAATCATTCGTCCATGCTGCAAGATATTCGAGGCGGTAAGCGCACGGAAATTGAACAGATCAACGGAGCTGTTGTGCAGGTTGCCCGCTCCGGCGGCTTCGACGCGGTGGCCAACCGCGTGCTGGCCGAGTTGGTTCTGGGGCTTTCTAAAAGGCCTCTGGAGTAACGAGCCCGAGGCAACCGGGTTGCAATTGAGCCGCGACTGTGGAAAAATAGCGTTTGTACCGCTTTGATTCAGCCGCGAAGGATTTTCCCTGTCCGAAGGAGGAGAAAATGGAAAACATGATAATCTCCGGCGCGTTGATGGTCCTGTCGGTTTTGTCGGGGGCGTTTCCGATGGATCCCGCTGGGATTGAACAGCATGCCCTTCCGGCCGAATCTCTTGGCGACATCGCCGGAGCCTTGCCGGCGGACACGCTGCTGTACGTGTCGGTGGACATGACCCGGCCGAACGCGCAAAAGCTGTTCGATTCGTCGATCGCCCATCTGTTGCGCGATCCGGAATTCACCGAATTTGTCGACAGCGGATTGGCGCCTTTCCAACAACAAGTCGACCAGATGAAGATGATGATGATGATGCAGCTTGGCGGTGTGGATCCAGAGCTGTTCGAACGCCTGCTTAATGGCCGGGTAAATTTGGCCTGGACACGCTTGACCTTCCCGGATCCGGCACGGCCGCACAAAGCGAAGCCTGCGTTTGTGATGACCTTTGACTTGGGCAAGGACGCGGATGCGTTCAGCAAGGCCCTGCCGAAGCTGTACAAGTCTCTGGCCGATCAAAACGCGGCAAAAATCGCGACCCACCAACACAATGGGGTGGAAGTTACCACGCTGGATATGAAAGACGGAGACGGCTTGGCGGTGGCCCTGTACAAAAAATCCCTGGTGATCACCTACGACGCGAACGAGATCAACGGGGTTCTGGACGGACTGGCCAAAGGGGCCGCGAAGTCTCTGGCGGAGACGGCCATGTACAAAGACGCCAAAGCCAAGGGCCGATTCAACGGCGCACTGACCGCCGTCTATTGCAACGTGGCATCGGTCCTGGAGCTCGCCCTGAAGGACGCTGGCGACAAAGACAAGAAAATTCTTACGGACCTAGGGATTACTCAGATCACCCACGCTGGGTACGCCGCGCATATCGTCGGTGGTGGCTTCGCCGAATCGATTTCCATTACGGCAAAGGATACGAACAAAGGGATCTTTTCGCTCTTCCCCACGAAGCCGACAAAGATGACGAGCATGAAGTTCGTGCCGAAAAATGCGCTCTATTATTCCGTCATGAACTTGGACGCGGCGGGGACCTGGGACGCGTTTTTCGACCTGATGCGGGTCATGAACCCGAAGCAGGGCGAGAAAATGCTCAAGGACTTGGCCCAAGCCGAGCAGGAAGTCGGAGTCTCCATCCAGCGTGACCTGTTGACCCATTTGGGTGAGGAGTGGGCCGTCTTTGTCGCGCCCGCGGGCGGTTGGCGACTGATCCCCCAAGTGGTTGCCGCCGTCGAGATCAAGGATCCGGTGAAGCTTCAGAAGTCTATTCAAAGGGTGCTCGAACATATCGAGAATCAGGCCCCCGACCGACGGCCAAAAGATCAGTTCAATGTGGAGAAGATGACCTACGCTGGTCACGACATTTATTATCTAAAGACCTTCGATGACCGAGACGACACGCCCATCACCCCAGCCTATACGGTGCACGGCGACCACCTGCTGGTGGCCCTGTTGCCCCAAACGCTCAAGGAGGTGATCGATGGACAGAAAGCCGGCTTCCCGAAGTTGGCGGAGAGCAAGACGTTCCAGAAGGCCATGGCGAACCTGTCGAAGAACACGACCGGGTTTGAATATCTGGACATGGAAGCGGCGGTCGGTTTGGTGTACAACGGGTTGATTCCCTTCGCCCAGATCGCCACCGGCGAACGGGAAAATCCGTTTGATATGGCGAAGTTACCGACGGAGTCGCGCGTGAGCAAGTGGTTCGAACCCTACGCCGACAGCGCCTTTAAGACCAAAGATGGATTGCGTCTGGAGTTCTACAGCCCCATCCCGGGCGTGGCCATGACCGTTCCGGCGCTGATCACGGGGGTTCTTTATAACTAGACCCACAAGTTGAGCAGTACCAGGGCCGCCGCCAGCAGGGCGACCCCGCCGGCGAGGGTCAGGGTGTGACGGATCGCCAAGACGCTGAAGTATGCGGGCGTCTCGCTCTTGATCAGGGCCGTCGTGGTGCCGATGAAGAAGGAGAGAGGCAGGAAGTAGGCCAGTTGCTCAACCAGTTGCATCGCGCTGCACCTCCGGTTCTGGTGTCTTGGAGGTTTCTCTTTTCACTGTTAGTTGCTGTTGTTGGCGCGCCGCTTCTACCATCTGGTGATGGGTGGACCAGGCGTTCAAGACGATCAACAAGTT
>JAJDCN010000211.1 GCA_029260815.1 Planctomycetota bacterium | reverse complement strand
CCATCAACACGGCATTGGCAACGAGCGCGGCCACTTGCTGGGCTGGAACGTGCAGTACAAGAACGTCTATCCGGTGGCGGTCGAAGGGCATCCGTCCGAGACGGTGAAGTCCGCGTTGCGCGTCCTGGACGCGGACGGACGGTCCGCCGTCTTCCCCCACGGCGAAGGCAAAAAACCAACGCGCATCGTAGTCGACTTCGGGCGCACGGTACTGGGGTTCGTTCACATCGTCGGCCACGTGAAGGGCGAGGTGCCCAAAGGCGCGAAATTCAAAATCGCATCCGGTGAATTCTATAAAGAAGCCAAGTCTACCCAGCGCCACCGCTGGAACAAACGGCTCACCTACGACCTGCCCGGCGGCACGTTCAACTGGCGCCAGCCGTTGCGGCGGGGCTTTCGCTACGTGTGCCTCGACTTCCCCGCGCTGGATTCGGAACTGACGATCGATGCGATCTACGTGGAGTATCCGTACTATCCGGTGCGCTACAACGGCTACTTTGCCTGCTCCGACCCGCTGCTCAACCGCATCTGGGGCCTGAGCGCCTACAGCGTGCGCATCTGCATGCAGAGCGTCTACGAAGACGGCATCAAGCGCGATACCTGGGCCTGGATGGGCGACGCGCGGGTCGAGGCGTTATGCAACTACCCCGTCTTCGCCGACAACCATCTGTACCGATTCACCATGGACAACCTGCGCGGCCGCGGCGAAGTGACGCAACACATCAACCGCATCCCCGCCTATTCCATCTATTGGATCCTCGGTCTGCACGACGACTGGTGGCAGACGGGATCGCTCGATTACGTGCGCAAACGCGCCGACGAACTGGAGGGCATGCTCGACTTCTGCCTTGCCGAGCTGGACGACAACCACCTGTACAACCCGCCGTCCAAGTGGTGGCGCTTCATGGACTGGACCAAGAAACGCAATCGCTACGACCTGGTCGATCTGGACGAGGCCGGCGACTTGGACAAGAAGTTGCGCTGGACCGAGGAGTATATTGACTACCGCGGCGCCATGACCGCGCAACACGCCATCCTTTACGAAGCAGTCATCCACGGCAGCAACCTACTGCGCCAATGCGGGCGCGAAGAGTCCGCACGGAAGTACGAAGCAATCGCCACAAAGATGAAATCCGCCGCCAACCGCCTGCTCTGGGACCCGGCCCGCGGCGCCTACGCGGACGGCTTGTTCGAAGGCAAGCTCAGCCCCATGGTCACGCGACAGACCAACGCCGTGGCGGTCCTGTCCGGCATGGCGCCGCAATCGCGACACGCGGCGATTCTGAAGAATGTGTTCCACAACGACGACGTGCCGCAACTGCAGACCTTTTACTTTTCGTTCTACACCCTCGACGCGTGGTATCGGTTGGGCAACGCCGCCGGCGTGCTCGATCGCGTGCGCAAGTATTGGGGCAGCCTCGTCATGCGAGACGCGACCACGTTGTGGGAGCGCTACGATCCCGAGCGGCAAATGCCCTTCGGCGAATTGATTTATACCAACATGAGCCACGCCTGGGGCGCCGCGCCCATGGTCTTGTTTCCGCAGCAGATCCTCGGCATCCAGCAAACCGGCCCCGGGTGGAGCTTGATCCGGCTGACGCCCAAAATGCACGACTTGAAATGGGCCCAAGGCGTAGTCCCCACCCCCCACGGCAACATCACCATCTGGTTGAGCAATTCCGGCCCCGGCATTCCACTCACCGGCCGCATCCGGCTCCCCAAAAGTATCCGCCTGGAACTGACCGAAAACTCAAAAGGCGTCATCATTGAACGATACAAAACCCGATAGTGAGTAGAACGCTGTTGAAGAAAAAGCGTTTGCGCAAAAAGAGCAACGATGGCTCCTGAAACTAAAAAGAAGTTATTTGATCACTTTCGGAATAGCTTACTTGAGGAGGGTTTAAGCACCAAGAACTCAGATGCGTTGTTGTGCCCGCTTTGCTGGGATGAAACACCGTATAAGGACCTATCCTACGAGCATATTGTTCCTAAATCTGTTGGCGGGAAACGCAGAATTATCACTTGTAAGAAATGCAACAACCAACACGGAACCGAGCTTGATTCACATCTGTCTCAATTTCAAAACATAATCGATGGGGCAAAGGGCCACGGGACTATTCGCGCAAAAATTTCCGCGCTGGGTTATAAGGTTGATGCAAACATTAAATGGGAACTTGGATCAACAAAAATTGCTCTTGTCCGTAAAGCGTCAAATCCGAAGAGCCTGTCAGCACTGGAAACCGAATTTATGGCTGGCAACGTCAAAGAGCTAAACTTTACGATTCCCTATGGTTATAAAATGAATAATTTTCGGACAGCATTACTCCGGGCTGCGTACTTGGCTCTCTTTAAGTGTATGGCTTACGGATATGTAAAGCACGAAGTGATCCAGGTCATCCGCCGGCGCATCTTGGATACATCCCTTAAGCATCCACGCCTTGAATCATTAATAGTCCAACTTCAAAATTTTGTAATGCCTAATGGTTATGAATACCTTATCACTCAAGGACAGATTGATAGTATCAAATTCTTTCTAGTCACTATCTGTCTTCGCAAACAAACTACTACATGCCATGGCATTTTCATACCATGTCCCGGTATTCGTTCCAGTGAGTTTTATGACATCATTGAGCAATATTCGCATGAAAACAAAAAGTTTACGTGTACTATACGATGGGACAGCTTTTTTAGTTAGCCGCTTGTGTCGCTGGCAACGAAAAGCATTAGAACGCTGGGAACGGTTTACGCACCACCTTCAACGACGTGGCGATGGAAGAATTCTGTGACTTCGTCCTTGGTGGCTCGGCCTTCGGCGACGCCGCGGGTGAGCGCTTCGACTTCTTTGTTCGAGGCATCGAGGCGCAGGCCGTTGAGGAGCAAGAATATTTCCGCGGTGGCGAGTGAGGTTCGTTTGTTGCCGTCGAGGAAGGGGTGGTTCTTGCAGAGATGAAAGAGGTAGGCGGCCGCCATGACGGGCGCGCTGTTGTGCAAATACTCGCCGCCCATGCGCGCGGCGGGCATCATGACGGCGGATTCCAGCAGGCCGGGGTCGCGCAACGTGGGGCTCCCGCCGAACTCGTCAATCATCCGGCGGTGGATGCGCAGAACATCCTCCACGCAGAGAAACTGGAGCGCTTGGCTCATTCGGCGAGCCGTCTGAGGGCGGGCCTTCGCTCCTTGACAATCCGGTTCAGGCAGGCCTCGAACTGATCCTTGTCCACCGGCTTTGGGTTGGCCGGGGTGAGAATGATCGAGCCGTTGTGAACCGAAAGCTGCACGTCGGCATTCTCCTCCAGGCCCACGAGCTCCATGATGGCTTTATCCAGAAATACGGCGTTGCCATTTCCGACTTTTTTTAGATGCTTAATCATACTCAGGCTCCCAATTGCGTATAAACAATGTTATCACAAAAAAGCGAAGGCGTCAAGCGGTTTTTTGCTCCAAAACGCGAGGCTCCATAAAGGAACTGTCGCGTCGCCACAAGTTCCTTGTGCGGACCCTGGGCAGCGGATATAATGCTTGCTGTGTTGGAAAATGGCAACTTAAGCACAGCAGGTGGTTATGAATATTCCTCCTCCGCCTGAAGGCACGGTGATTAGTGTCGAGCCGGTCGGCGGCGCGATTCGCCTCTCCTGGAAGCGATCTTCCGAGAAATCGATGCGCTCTTTCCCAGCCGCTTTTTTGATTTTCTGGCTTTGTGGCTGGGCCGTTGGCGAGTTTTTCGCCATTTATGCGATTCTCTCCGGTGAATCGGAGCCGTTCTTGATTTTCTGGTTGTGCGGCTGGACGCTCGGGGGGATCTTCGCCGGGGTTATGTTGTACATTTTTCTTCGTGGACCCAAGCCGGAGATTCTGGAGCTGTCCGCTTCCCGTTTCTTCCATGATCCGGGCTCAACTGGCTTCAACGCGTACTTATTCATGCCGCGCTTCTCCATGCAGCGTTCAAAACAGATGACCAACCCGTTCGCGTTTCTAAAAAAACGGCGGATCGTCGACATGCACCCCGGCGAGATCGCCAACCTGCGCCTGGACAGCTTCAGCGACGGACAGCGCCTGACCTACGATATGGGTGCCGAGCGCATCGAGATCGGCGACGAGTTGCGCGAGCCGGAGCGCGAATGGCTCGCGAAGGTACTCGAGGCTTTCACGAAGCGATCGATTCACTAACAGCAAGGCGCCTTGCAACGCGCGTTTCATCTTGCTATCATTCAGATACTTGACCGCTCAACTTGCGCATAAGCAAGAATTGAGGAGGAAGAATCTTGACGCGGCCTCTCCAAAAAAACACGCGCCTATTGGTCTTGTTTGCCATTCTCATGCTCGTCGCCACCGCCGGGTGCGGCCAGTCGCCCCCCTCAAACGAGACAACCGTGCCGGAAAAAGTCGAACCCAAGCGGTGGAACATTTCTCCCGAAGAGGAGGCCGAAATGGTCGCCCACGTCAAGTCAACTCTTCCAAAGGGTTGGCTCATTGAGCGCACGTCGCATAGCAACGCACCGGAAGGTTGGCATACCTATGATCCGGTTGGGTTTCTTGTGGAAGCCCGCAAAGGCAAAGACACTTCCCGCACGTGGTTCCTGCCGAAGGATTGGATCGGAATCCGAAAGTCGGAGAAAAAAATCAACGAATCAACCTCATCCTGGGGCATCCACATCGAGCGGAACTACAAGTCCATCACGCAATGCTCCGACATGTTGCTCAGCCGTGCGCTCGGTCGTAAAATGAAGGGACCAGGCCTCGCCACGCACGGCGGATGGTCTCGTGCGGCGCAGAGATTCGAAGATAAGCTGGAAGAAACAGATCGTCAAGCTCAGCGGCTGATTGCGGAGTATTGCAAGACCAAGGCCGAGCACATTGCGGCCATCAACTCACTCTTCCAGCTGGGCGTTCCCGCGAAACAGGTGTTTCTGGATTCTGTCGTAAACGGACCAGTCTCCTACGTTTCGGTCGTGGGCCGTATCGGAGGCAAAGAGGCCTTTGATGCGCTATGCCAGGCCATCCGAAACCCAAACGCCAGCGGCGGGCTCCAAGATGTTGCCGCTATGTGGCTTGAAAGTCTAGGCGATCCCGCCGCAGGTCCTGCGCTTTTGGAAGCCTTTGACCACTCCACTTTCGTGGAAGCCTCCATGCACATCGCTGAGGCATTGGCGGCAATTCATTATAAGCCAGCCGCGCCGAAGGTTTTCGAACGTTTGAAACGTACAGATTACTCCCCTGAAAAAATCTGCTATGCGAACTGCTCGGGAAGCCTGGGGTACAAGGAGGCGATCCCTGAGATCCAAAAGCTTGCGACTATGGAGCACTTCACCGCAGAAACAGTCCTCCATGGGTACGAACAGGCTTTTTTTGATCAGTGGGCCTATGCCAATATCGGGCTCCTCCGTCTGACCGGGTCGTGGGGAGAGAAGAAGAAAGGCATGCGTCTTCTACTCCTTGCGGTGGCAGAGGCGCCTATGGGAAACCCGATACCCGTTACCTTTGTTTTCGAGAACGCAGGCATTAAGGGATTGTTCTACCCGGGGTTTGACGAGGGCCGATTTACGATCAACGGCGTGACTTACGAAACGGTGGTAGACGACGATGCG
>JAJDCN010000022.1 GCA_029260815.1 Planctomycetota bacterium | reverse complement strand
TCTCAGCAACGGTTAACTTCCGCCGTCATTTTGAGACAGATTCCTGACGTGGTTCTGAAAATGGAGCCCGGTCGCGACGCGGTGTGCCCCTATGTGGCCGAAGAATCGCGGTACTGACCTGGGGCCGGTTGTCCGTGAAGCACGAGCGGGGCAATGACAACCTCGGGTCTGCATGGATGCACGGCCACTACGGGACACCCCGCGCCGCGACCGGGTCGCTGGTTTTCTTTCCAGCGGCGAGCTGATCTCGGACGATTGCGTTGAGGTGTGCCAGGAGCTTGCGTATGCAGGCGGTCATTGCGACTTTGTGCGGCTTTCCTGCCTCCGTGAGGCGAGCGTAGAATGCGGCAATGGTTTTGTTTTTCTTGGTTCCGACGAAGGCGGCCATGTAGAGCGCGGCTCGAACGGCGGCCCTTCCTCCCCATATTCGGCGTGCGCCCCGGAGCTTTCCGCTGTCGTGGTTGAAGGGGGCTACGCCGACGAGTGCTGCGATTTGGCGCCGGTTCAGCGTACCGAGTTCCGGCAGTTCGGCCAGGAGCGTGGTGGCGGTGACAGGGCCGACGGCGTCCACAGATTGCAGAAGCTGCCTCCGTTGTTCGAGCAAGGGATGGTGGCCAATGAGCTCGTCGACCTGTTTTTCAATGTCACGGACTTGCTGCCGCAACCATTTCAAATTGGCCTCTAGGGAGGACGAAACGGCGGGACAGTGGGTTTGCTGCAGCCGATTTTTCTCGGCAACATTGATATCCAAGAGTTGCCGACGTCGGCTCACAAGGGCCTGCAAGGTGCGCACAGCGGCGGTGGGTAGAGCCCGAACAGGCGGCCGAATATCCTCGCCGTAACGCACCAGGGCCTCGGCGTCGATACGGTCCGTCTTGGCCAAGGCTCCTGTGGCACGGGCGTAGTAGCGGACGTGGCGGGGATTGACGATGGCGACCGGCAACTCAGCCTCTACCAGTGCCAGGTGCAGGGGGCGCTCGTAGCCGCCGGTCGCTTCGACGACGATGCGCTCGATGGGGACCGTGGCGAAGGAACGGATAACTTTCCTAATACCTTTGGTGTCATTGGGGTAGCGTCGCGTCGCGCCCTGGCCTCCGATAGCAATATCGAGGCATGCCTTGCCTACGTCGATACCAACGCAGACCGAATTGCTGACGTGTACGGGTTGAGTCATGATGGGCTCCTTGTAGAGAAGCTCTCGCGTTGGCCCAGCCTTGTGGATGCGAGTGGATGCTCGGGCAACGGTTCGGGCTTGGCGCGAGAGCGGTGAAGGGGGAGCCCTCGGACCTAGCTGAGACACGGTCGTTTAGACCTAAGGATGTTCGGTCTCGGGGGCTCACCCTCCTATTTCTAGCTCATCACCCGGATACAATGGATGTACGGCTGAGTATGTAGTGGCCTCAGCGTCAAGGACGCAGGTCGCCCTAGGCTCGAATTATTCGTGCTCGAGCTGGGTCTTGGGCCAGGCCTGGGTCTTTGCTGAGGGGGAAGGTCGTGGAAACGAGTTATCTCAATCGAGTATGCGTGCTCGTTGGCACATAGGTTGAAATCCGTTGGTGGGCCGCCATCGCTGCGTCGAAATCGGAGTTTCACAGCCGTACCCGCGATCACCACCTCTGGACAACCGTTTCCTTGGACCCGCCGCTCGGCGGTTTGAGTCTGTCTATCTAGGGATTCGCGTTGTGAATCACGCCGTCTCGATCGATCCAGTCGGCGCCGCGACAGGCGTCGTACATGGTTGCGTCTCGTATGATGGCAAAGAGAATCCCAGCCATCTTTCGAGCCAATGCAAGGATTGCGACCTTGTTGCCACGGCGCTGGGCGACGTTTTGGGCCCACCGAACCATGGGGTCGTCGGGACGATGTCGCCATGCGACCCAGGCAGCTTGGACCAAAGTCCAGCGCACTTTGGGGTTGCCTGCCTTGGTGAGTCCAGTTCGATGCTTTTTGTCGGAGCTCGAGCGCTCTCCTGGCACGAGTCCGAAGTAGGACTCGACATGATGGCTGCTGTGGAAACGCGTGGCGTCGTCCACAGCAGAGGCAAACCGTACGGAGGTAATCGGTCCGACCCCCGGCACCGTCATGAGTCGGATGCATGTCTCGTCTGATTTGGCGATGGCTTCGACTTCTTTGTCGGCTTGGCGAATCTGCACCGTTAGCTCTTCGATGACCGTGAAGATGCGCTGGATGTGGTTCGGAAGTTGGTCGTGAAGTTCCTTCATGCGGCTCGTGAATAAGCCGGACCCGCGCCGACTCGTCTTGTTTCCACACGTCCGCATCCAGCCACGAACCGAATTGATGAGCTTGGTTCGTGCTGCAACCAAGACTTCGCGGGATGTGCACAGTGCCTTGCGTTCGCGCGCCACGGAACTGGGAATGTGGACCGATGGCAGGTCGACGCGTGTCGAGACTTCGCTCAGTGCGCGAGCGTCGCGGAGGTCGGTCTTGACTCCGCGGGCTCCCACTCCAAGCGTTCGCGCAAGAGTCGCCGGGACAACACGGACGTCGTGTCCATGCGCGCGAGCTCCGTCGGCCACCCAGAAGCTCTCCGCCGACGTTTCGATGATCACACGGCTTGGGAGTCGATTGCCGAGATAGGGCTCGATTCGATCCGTACGAATCCTCTTTTCCTCTACAATTTCTCCAGCTGAGCTCCGTACGCAGATCTGCGATTCCTTTCCGCCCAGATCGATAGCAATATGCTCCATGGTCGGCCTCCTGGTTTGCGCCGTTGAGCGCGTTTGACTGTTGTGGCCCGATTATCGGTGACCACGTGTGCAGGAGGTCGGCCACTTCATCCAATCTCTGCGAGAGGGGCACAGCCGAGCCGTGGCAACCCAACCCACTCAAGACGGTTCAGGGGCAGCGCGGCCGCGTCAAACTATCTGTTCGGTCTTTGAAGACGGTCTGGATCGAACGGTTGAACAATTGCCGTCGCGCCCGGGTCCATCGCGTTTCACAGGGATAGAGGGTTGTGTCATCCGTTGGGGGCCGTGGGCTTGTCCGAGCGGCCGTACATCCTTGAGAGCCGGCGTACATTTCATACCCGCGTGGATGTGTACTCCTCCACATTTCGAACATGAAACCGTGGCAACG
>JAJDCN010000210.1 GCA_029260815.1 Planctomycetota bacterium | reverse complement strand
GCGAGCCGGTACGCGACGCGGGCCTCGGCTTCGATTCGGTTGGCCGAGACGGTTGAGTTTCTTGAAGGTCTCTTGTCAAAAAAGAGTCCCGAATCGAGCAAGCTGCAGGTGATTGACGCCCTCTCTCGCTTAACGGCTGCGCGTGTGGCCCCCTTGGTTTCTCGCCCTTTTAAGGGGATGCCGAAGTACAGTGACGAGCAAGTATATGCGAGCCGCATCCGCGCGCGAGCGGCGCTCCAGGTGGCTTATTTTGACAGCAAGCAGCCGGAAGCCGCTCGGCTGGCGTCCTTCAAGAGCTTGGTAACGCAGGAGGCTCACACGGTCGTGGAAAAAGCCCTGGCGAGCCAAGAGGCGGGGCCGATGCGTTCGGAGATGGTGCAGTGGGTCGTGGAACGGCTCGGCGAAAACAAAGCGAAAGATCGGCTGCGCGCGGCTCGCGCGCTTGCGACGTCCAAGAAAGCTGTGACGGCAACGGATGCCGACCTGAAAAAGCTGGGTGTCGTAAAAACCGCGGCAACGGAGAATACGCGGGGCACAGCCATAAATGGAACATCGGAGAATTCCGAAACGAAAAAAGGAACGGACTCATGATACGTTCGAAAAAAAAACCGACCACGCAGAAACGTATTGTAGGACTTGGCAGAAGCCTGCTGGGTGTGTTTGTTGGCATGCTCATCGTTGTATCGAGCATTGCGCTGACGCCGACGGAGGCCTGCGCAGACGGGGAGCAGATAAGCACCTTTATTCTCGATTATGATCCGCTCCCGCCGAATTATCATGAGCCGTGGACAGCTATCGAAGTCACGAACCCTACTGACCACGATATGACGGTAACGTTCACATTTTACGACATGCAGTCCCCGAGCACCTGGGTCCCGACAAACAATCCCTACACGATCGGAAAAGGCGGCGAAACCAAATATTTTGTCACCGGAGATGGGAGTGGTCTTCCCGGTCTTGAGGATTGGTTTGACATCAGCTTTAAAGGCAGTGTGCTTGTCATGACGGTGGTGGATGGCGATGCTTCGGAATTGGTGTCGAATGTCTATACAAAAGGCGAAGCTGGCGAGTCATATTTTGTGACCTCGCGCCTTCAGTCACCGGAGACGGGTCTTTCGGGATCCTACTGGCACGATGATCCGTCGCAGGGCGATCGCACGTATTACGTTCTATACAATCACGATAGCACGGATACAGGATTTAAGCTGACCTTGCACGACAAGGACGGAAATGTAGATGCCGACAAGGTGGTGCTGCTGGATGATACTTGGACGGCGGCTCCTACCGTGGCAGGTCAGGAAACGACGTATACGGTCGGTGCAGTAGGGATCTTTAATGACCAGTTTAAAGATATGCGTTTGTATCCCGACAAGACCGCCCGGCCCACGGTGCACTATAGGGTTAAGACCAACACCACAACCACGATCACGGTATATGGTGTCGACAACGTTACGGCAGATCTTGATCCATTCAAGATCGTACCCGAATTCGCGATACTCACCAGCGGTACCTGGGATAGCGTAGACGCTGGCGGAGGAGGGACCACATATACGGTGGATCCCTCGCCGGGGTGGAAGACGGACGAGTTCAAAAATTTGACGCTGTTCTTCCCGGATTTTGGGGGCGACCCGAATCAAGCGTATACGATTACGGGAAACACGGACAAGACAATCACCATCAGCGAGAATGACTCGACCACCACGGGCGGCGACGAATTTCGAATTCTGTTGGAGGGGATCACGCTGGGTCCCAATCGCGTGCTCATGGCCGGTACAACAGACCACATCGACGTAACGGGTGATTGGGGCTCGACAAGCATTACGCTGGCGGGAGACGGGTACACGGTAGATCGCACCTTGAGTGCGCAGGGCGCATTGGTTGGCGAATTTCACGTTTTGATGGGAGGTGGAGACGGCTTCTATGGCCCGATGCAACAGGGCCCCCCGGATATGAGCAGGACGGGGCTGACCGGCAGCGTGATTCTGGCCGCCCCCGCTGCAGAGCTGGGCGACGGGTACACGGTGATTGCCATCGCAAATGATGGTGAAGAAACCGTTAAACTGGACTTCAATGCGTACGACAAGGTTGGAACGAATATCTATGATGATATTTCGGGGAACGATACAATGGTGCTTGCCCCGAACGAAAGCCGTGTGATCTTGATCGGCGAAGACGTCGTAGGGAGTACTTTGCCCGCTGAAGACAAGACGGACACGAATGACGATGGCCAATATGTCCGGAAACTGACGACTCCGGTTTTCGGAGCCGGGCGGTTTGAATTCACGGTGAACTCGAACAACACCGGCGATACCAGCGGCGTCGTGGCGGATGCCTGGGTCGTTTTTGTAAACGATAATCAAGGTGTATACATTCCCGTAGAACCACATAACAACAAATTGTTCTCTCATTACAGCAGCGTAGGCAATGGAGAAGGCAATGCTTTCACCTCGATTGTGCTGACCAACCGCTCGTCCACCGCGACCAAGGTGCATCTCACGTTCTACGACGAGGCAGGCTCTCTGCTCACGGGCGATCCGACCACAGGCTCTTCCTATGGAACGACCTCGTACGTAATCTCGGTGGCTGCGAGTAGCACGACTTCGGTTCTGCTCGGTGATATCCTGGACGCACTTGGTCTGCTGCTCGGTGACGACCCTCGCGTAGGGCATTTCAGTCTGACCTACGAAGACCCGGAATTGGATGTCATTAGCTACATTGTCGATTCTACCTACTCCAGACCCTCAGGGACTCTGGTTGATTACCACATCGCTCCCAGCCAGATGGGACAATATGTTCAGGA
>JAJDCN010000209.1 GCA_029260815.1 Planctomycetota bacterium | reverse complement strand
CGGCGTGACAAGTGGTGCAGCCGAACTCGCTCATCTTGTGCGGCGACTCCGGCCCAACAAACAGATCCAGCCGCGGATGGCTCAAGTACGGTTGCGCGAGCACCTGCTTCTTGCTGTCGCCCCATTGGAGCCCGGCTTGATAATCGGGCTTGTCGACTGCCGCGTGGCAGGTTTGGCAGCGATCAATCCGCGTCGCATTGGCGAAGTGAACGTCAATGGGCAGCCCTTCAAGGATTGTCTGTTTGATCTTGGTGGCCGGCTGGATGAAGTCCAGCCCCGGAAAGTCGCGAAGGGTGTTGATAAAGCTGGGTTCGATATCGCGGATCCGCGTTTCAAGTCGGACCAGTTCTTCAGAAAGAGCGTTCTTCTGTTTCCTGATTTCCAGCAGGTCTTTTTTGAAGTCGCGAATCGCTTGCTCCTGAGCCCGGAATGCGTGCTCCGCTTCCTCCTTGATCGTGAGATTCCGCTCCATCTCAGCCTTGGCGGCCACGATCTCCGGGTCTTCGTCAGGATTGACCTGCTGGTTTGGGCCCGCCTTTTTGGAAATGATCACTTCGTAACGTGCCTTGGCGTCGTTGTAGTCTTGGGTCTTGATGTTCTTGTTGGTAACCATATCGCGCCGCTGGGCCAGGGCTTCCTGATAGGCTTCGTTTTCATCAAGTGTGAGCACCGCGTCGGCTTCTGCTTCATCCTGCTCTTCCAACTGAGCGGCCACGTTTTTCAGAGCGATCGCAAGTTGCTTGGTTGCAAGAGAGGCCTCGATCTCATTGAATTTTCGCGCGAAGACTTTGTAGGGCTTATTGTGATCGTCGAGCACAGCCCAAACGATCGTCGCAAAGAAAAACAGCGCGGACAACATGAAGTAACGGTTGAGCTTGACGCCGTCATACAGCGTCTCCTCCTCGCTCGGGGCATCCGGCGGGCGCTCTAGCTTGGGGGGGATCACACCGCCGGCGGGCTTGGAAGAATCCGGCGCCGGCGAGGTTTCTTCTTGTGGTGGTTTTTGTTCTTCGCTCATTGTCTACGCGGGTTCAACCGTTAAATATTGAAGAATGATTCGTGAATGTTCACGATGTATTTCAGAGTAAAGATCCATCGCAGGACCATTTTAATGACTAGCCCGCTCATCGTCAGCAGCAGAAGCATCATGATCGAGTAGCGGGGCAGGTTCATGTTCTGCCGCATCGTTTTGAAGACCGTTTTGGTCAGAACGAACGGCACCGCGGTAAAGTACAGCAAGACCACGACAATCCCGAAAATCTCTCGAAGGAACCAGCCCTCCGGCTTGTTCGTTTTGAAGACATTCTGCCACATGAAGTCGGCAAGTTGCACGTTGGGTTGGTAGGACTTCTTGTTGGCGTCCCAGACCTCGAAGATCCCGAATGCGTCCCAGTTGGGCCCGCGAACGAATGTACCGATAAGGATCAAGACCACCCACAGGATCAGAAAGCCAAACAGGAACGCCACGATGGCGAACTTCCGCTCCTTGAACGTGTAGTAGCCGTTGCCCTTCTTGTTGTAATCGATGTACGGAATCGCCATGAGGCCGACAACGATAAAGCCCGGAAGCAACACGCCGGCGATCCACGGGTCGAAATAGACCAACATCTCCTGCAAGCCCAGGAAGTACCACGGCGCCTTGGCCGGGTTGGGCGAGAGGTTCGGGTTGGCCGGCTCCTCCAGGGGGGCCTTGAGTACGATCGACCAAACGATCAGTGCGGTCAACACCAGCACCAGACAAATCAGCTCGATGTAGACCAGGTCGGGCCAGACAATGGTTTTGGACTTACCCTCGGCGGTACCTTCTACCGGCGGGTTGCCAGCCGCAATGCGGTCGTCGTTGATCACACCCAGCCGCAGGGACAACCAGGTAAAGAACCCGACCAGCACCAGCATAATGACGATGGGCACGTTGTCCGGCTTGGAGACGATCAGCAGGAAGTTCTTGTCCATGCAGGCGGCGACGAAGAACACCGTACTGAACAAGGCCAGAGCGATGCCGAAGGACTTTGTAGCGACCTTGCGCACAAAGATCATGCTCAGAGCAAACAGGACGATGGAGAGTATCAGCAGATACTCCGGCATCGAAACGAAATTGATAATATTCTTCAGGGCTTCCAACGCTTCTTTCGTACGCTCGCTTCTCGTTTCAATGAGTTAGAGGGGACCGGAAATTCCGCCATCGCGTCGCACCCGCCAGAAGTGGACGGCCATCAGCAGCGCCGCAGCCAGCGGGATGCCCACACAATGCAACACGTAAAACCGCAACAAGGCTGCAGGGCCCACCGAACGGGCGCCCAGCAAGGCGTAGCGCACGTCGTCGCCGGAATGGATCACCGGCAGGTCGCCCAACGTCAGGATGTCGGAGAACGGCCCTTCATGTCCCAGTCCGGGAGTGGCACGCGCCATGTTGGTCCCGACGGTGATCGCCCAGATGGCCAACTGGTCCCAGGGCAACAGGTAGCCGGTGAAGCTCAACAGCAACGTGAGCACCAGCAGGATTACGCCCACGTTCCAGTTGAATTCCCGGGGCGGCTTATAAGAACCGGTCATGAACACGCGGAACATGTGCAGCCAGACGGTGATGACCATCGCGTGGGCGCCCCACCGATGCATCTCTCGCATGATTCCCAAGGGCACGTGCTCGCGCAGCTCGACCATATCCATGTAGGCCTCGCCCGGGGTCTGCCGATAGTAGAACATCAGCAGCACACCTGTCACCACCTCCACCAGGAACAGGAAGAAGGTGACCCCGCCCATGCACCAGGTGAAGTTCAACTTAATGCCCGAACGACGAGCCTTGACCGGGTGCAGGTGCAGGAAGAAGTTACTAAGGATCGCCATGGACCGGTTGCGCGGGTTCTTGGGGAACTGATGCCGGAAGATGGACTTCCAGACTTGCGTCTTGGTCAGGGCCTTGAATTGCTTTTGGATAAATCCTTTAGGAGAAAGCATTCGTAAAATCCACCTATCTTTATATAAAGCAAAATCCGGGCTGCCGACTTGCCGATCCGCGCAGACCCGGACGGTCCACTCCAACTCTGTACCGATTGCTCACGAACACCTCAGGCCTGGAATTCCAAGAACGAATGGGGTTCTTCCCATTGCCCGAGTTCCTCTTGATACTTCTTGCCCTTGTCGACCAGGATCTTGCCAGTATCGGCCAGACCGATCCAATAGCGCTCCAGGGGTCGTGGCGCCGGGCCTTCAAAATTAATCCCCGTCTTGCGAAAGCCGGACCCGTGACAGGGACATTTGAACTTGTTCTCGGTCGCCAGCCAGTTCGGCGTGCAACCCAGGTGTGTGCAGGTCGTGCTCAACGCGTAGACACTCGCCTCGGTACGCACGACCCAGAAGCCGTCGCCCTTGTGCGTTTCGTCCACGTCGTCGACTGGATATTCTTCGGGCCGCTTGCCCTCGATCTTAAGGGACTTCTCTACCGGAACGTTGGGGTACATGAAACGCGTGAAGATCGCCGTCAAGGCCGTCAAGGCCACGGCGAACGCGCCCCACCCGAGCACCACGGTGTTGATGAAGGCGCGGCGGCCGATGTGCGAACGTTTTAAGTTTTCGCCTAGGGATTCGCTTTGGGAGCTTTCGCTGGCTTTACTCGCCCGGTCCATATCTAGGTGTCTTGTCCCCTTGATTGTTACAGATGGCGCCCAGGAGGTTAGAATTCCTCTTACTCCATAGAGTGGAATACATTACCATACCCGGCAACGATGTCAACACGAATTTAGGGATCCTAATCTTCATCCAATGCCCGCAGGGCCTTCTCGGCCGCCTGGCGGATTACCCGACGAGAATCGGAATCGGCCAGAGCCTGGAGCCGGGTGCGGATCGCTTCGTCTTTCAGCTTGAGGTGTTCAACGGCGAAGATGGCCGAATACATATAATACTCCGCCAGACCCGTCGTACTGCCATCGGACCACATGCGAAGGATCAGAGCCTTGTCCTCGCCGACCATGGCCTCTACCTGCCCGCGGTCCAGCAAAAATTCGATCTGGTCCCGGCCGGACGGGTCCTTGATCATCGCCAGCGCCAGGGCGGCGGAGCAGCGAACATCCTGCGGCTGCTTGTCGCTCAGCAGACGCTGAGCCTCCCCCAGATAGTCCTCGCCCCCCAGCTTCACCAGGGCGTGTACGGCCTTGGATCGGACGCCGGGCTCTATATGGTCCAGCAGAGGCAGCAGGCTCGGGGCCGCTGTCTTGTCGCCAATCTGCTCCAGTGCCATCACTGAAAACATGACGAGCTGTTTTTCCGCCTTGGAGTCGCTCACCGTCTTGATGAGTTTGGGTACTGCCGCCTTGTGTTTAAGGACCCCTAATACCAAAGCCCACCGACTTTTACGACGCGGGTCGATCGCTTCGTCAAAGTAGGCCAACACTTTGTGAGACAGTTGACCGTCAGGGTCCGCGTCTTCTTGGTTGTTTCGAATCGCAGCGATTTTGCTGGCCAGCTCGTCCATTGCCTGGTCGAACTCGCGGCCTGTCAGCATCCGGGCATCGTCGACGATCTGCGCGGGTGTTTTGTCCGTGTAGCCGGCAATCCGGAAGGCGAAAATCATCAGCGTGACCAGCAGGACCAGCCCCAGGGGCAGGATAAAGAGTTGCCAGATGGGCGGCCGCTTCTCTTCTTCTTCGCCCTCCTCTGGAGCCGCTTCGCCCTCGGGTGGTTCGGGGTCGATCTGTCCGTGCTCAACTTCAGCCATGCTCGGTTCCTTCTATCGTCAAGGGTAATCAGAGATCACAACAAGGGAGTTACAATTTGGACCATTATAGGCTCACCAGCCGGTCGCGTCAACTATACTCAAAATCCGGTTAGGTCCCACAATCTTTTTTTGAGGCCCGGATCCAATCGGCTAAGAAAAAAGGCCGGTCGTGCCGATAAATATGTAGATTTCCCTTTTCAAGGAAATTATCGTTGACCGCGAGTAGACCTTCCAATAGCAACGGAGACACCCCATGCGATCTAAACGCATCGCCTTGACGACTGTCGCTGTTTTGACAATCCTCCTGCACGGCGGAGCGCAGAGCGCGCAACTGACCGGCCTCCTGTCACTGGGCGACCTCGGCGTCACCTGGCAGGGAGCAGCATTTCAAAACCATATCTTGTTCGGAGGTCCGGGGGCCCACCCCGTGGCCAACGCCGGCGACTTCAACGGCGATGGGATCGACGACCTCGTCATCGGGGCCCCCAGAAACGAACCGGACGGCAAAGTCAGGGCCGGTGAAGTGTTCCTGATCTACGGCAAGACCGGCGTGAACGCCCCGGCCGGTCTCTACGACATCACGCAGATCGGAACCACCGTGGACGGCGTGGTCTTTCGCGGCGATCCGTTTCGGATCCAAGCTGGCTTTAGTGTATCGAGCGCAGGCGATTTTAACAACGACGGGGTGGACGATCTGCTCATCGGGGCGCCAGAAGAGTACATCCCCGAGGGTCTCCAACCCAACGGCTTCAAAGTTTATGTCGTCTACGGTCAATCCGGCGCGAATGCCCTGTCGGGAGTCGTCGAGCTTGCCGACCAGGGCGTGGCTTGGCAAGGCGTCGTCTTTCGCGGGGATCGGTCTTTGGACATCCGAGATACGGGTCGCGCGGTCGCTTCGGCGGGCGACATCAACGGCGACGGAGTCGACGATATTCTTATTAGTTCTCCGTTTGCGGAATTGTCGGAGGGCCACAGAGATGGATTGGTCTCACTGATCTACGGCCAGAGCGGAGCGGCTGAACTCTCCGGTGTGCTTGAAGTCGCCCAAGTCGGAGCGACCGTTGCCGGGGCGAACTTTTGGGGAAAAAGTAACAATTCGCACACTGGATGGTCTGTCTCCGGCGCCGGCGATATCAACGGCGATGGTCTAAATGACCTACTCATCGGGGCGCACGAAACCAATAATCACAAGGGTGAGGTTTACTTGATTCACGGCCAAGCCGGCGCCCAGACGCTATCTGGGGTCCATTTCGTGGAAGAGGTCGAAACGGGTGCGATAGAGGGTGTAACCTTCATCGGAGATCGAGCAAATAATTTAGGTTACTCACTTTGCCGCACAGGGGATGTTAACGGTGACGGAATTGACGACATACTCATCGGCGCCAAAGGAGAGGATGGATTCGGCTTCAGAATCGTTCCGGGCTCGGCCTACCTGGTCTATGGCCAGACCGGCGCCGCCGCGCTCGCCGGAACCATTCAAGCATCTGAAATCGGATCGACGGTCGCCGGGGCACAGTTCCACAGTCTCGACATTTGGGACCGCGCCGGCCGCGCAGTCTCCAGCGGCGACCTCAATCACGACGGGCTTAACGATCTCGTAATCCAAGACCCTAGCGTCGATCAAGCGGGCATAATCAACATTGGAAAGTGCTATGTGGTGTACGGAAAAACCGGGGTAGACACGCTCTCGGGAGTGATGAGCCTGGGTGATGTGGGCACCACGATCGACGGCGTGGTTTTCGTCGGGGTCGATGAATATGACAGCGGGAACGGCGTGGAGGCCGGGGGCGACTTCAATGGAGACGGCGTCGACGACCTGTTGATCGCAAATGCCGGCGCCGCTCCGTTCACCATGACTCACAAAGTTTATCTCATTTACGGTCAGGCGGCTGCGGGGATCGTGGCACTGCCTCAGCCAATGCAAGCGCATCAGTTGGAGGGTGGACAGTTCGCACCGGCCGCCATGCATCCGTCTCTGACCAACCCCACCGTGGCGGCCAAGGCGCATTTCGGCGATGCTACCAACGCGGACCTCCTCTTTGCCATCGTCGCCGCGGATGACTCCTACTACTTCTACAACGATGCTCACGGACAAGCCTTTACCTTCACACCCGGAACCTTCGAGCGCACCTCTGGCTCTGGAAATCTCGCCGACTTGTGGACCGATGGTGTTCCACGGGTACCCGACTTCCTGCTGGGATGGGACCCCGACGGGGATGACAACGACGAAGTCTGGGCGATCCTGGGATCCGACTACTGCGTCTTCGATCCGAGCACGCTACAGTTCGCCGCACCGCAACCGCTCGCGGATCTCGGCGCCGCAGGACTCGCCTTTGATACCGTGACCAAGTACGATGACGGGGACGGCTACGAGGTGTTGGTCGCTTGTTCCGGTGAGCAGATGTTTGTGTACAACCCGGTACGCTTCCCCGCCGGGACAACCCTCAACACCGACGCACTCACCACCGACGCCTCTGCGTTCTCCACCGACTTCGCGGTGTGTGCCGATGCGAACCTAGACGGGACCGATGAGTTGTACCTGGTTGATCAGGCGACCGACACGGTTTGGAAATGGAACCGCGTCACGGAGAAACTAGAGCAGATCGGACCAGGATTCGATACCCTCTGGCCGGGCGGTACCGATCCGCTGGACCCAAACCGCGGCGACTTCCTGCTGTGTTTCAAAGAAACGAACGGAACTACGCCGCCGGCGCTCCTCGCCATTCGCCATCCTTAAGACGAATCGCCGGCAACCCCGCCATTGGGCTCATGGAGCAGACGGTGGCTCCGGAGCAATCGCCTCAGCGGCTTCCTGCAACAGCGTGCGCCAGTGGGGCCGGTCCGTGCCAGCTTGCAGGAAAGCCCGGCAGCGCGGTAGCAATCCGTGACGAGCAGAGAGGCCGAAGTAGGCGTCCAGCAGCTCTTTGTCATCGGGTGTGGCCCGTAGATGGGCTTCGGCAAAACGCATCAGCTTCTCCGCGGGAATCTCGGTCTCGAGGTTAGCGAGGATTTGATCAGGAGGAAAACCCCGTTCCACGTAGACGCGTCGCTTCTTAATCGCCATGGAGGTCTTGGAACTCATCGTGATCGAGTCGGGGAAATCCTTGAATTCGTAATCGATGTCGCTCAAGGTGACGAAGGACTCTCCGATGTAAAGCCTGTACGGGATCTCCATCATCGCGAGGTTCCGCGTACTGTAGGTATTCTCTTCCCACGTCACTACCGCCGCTCCTCCCACGTTGAGCACGAAGACCTCGTCGCTAAAATAGCGGTCCCACAGGTTGCTGTCGATTGAAAACGCAACCGTTTCCCGAGTGTCGTCGGGATAGGCGATAACCGCCTCATGGTCGCCCTCGCCGACGCTGAGTTCGTTTCTGTCATTACGGTCGATCGACACCGCCTCGGCTCCGTCGATGGCGATCGTGACCGACGCGCCCAAGCCGTTGACCACATGGAGGGTCCGGCCGGCGGCTACGATGAAGTTGATCGCCATCAAGCCGATGATCAACAGAGCAACAGCCGCGGCGGCCACGAAAGCCCGAGATTGGTAAATTGGCTTGTGCGGCAAGATCGTTTCTTCAGTGACAGCGGCACGCTCCGATTGCTGGACCCACTTTCTAAGTTCTCTGTCAGTGCCCAGAGCCGGTGTAACGTCCAGCACAACCCGAAAGATCGACAGAGCCTCTTCGTGCTGCCCTTCTTTTTGATACGCCCGCGCAAGCATCAACAAAACTTTCGGGTCGTGATCGGGGCCAGGCGCTTCGGCGAACGCGAGCAGCTCGCGGGCACGCGCCAACTCTTCCTTCCCGATGCAACCGATTGCCACCGCGCGCTTGACGTCCCGGTTCTCCGGCTCCAGGGCCAGGGCGCGCTCGAAGCAGGCATCGGACTGCCCCACGTTGTCGACCATCTCGTACCAGGTGCCCAGATGCAAGTGCACGCCGACATGGTCGGGAAACTGATTCTTCATATAGTGGGCCAGCCGCTCGGCATCTTCTGTTTTCTTGAACGACACCAGCGTTGCGTGCATCTCGATGGCTGCTTCAGGATCTTCCGGGTTCTCCGACATTTGTTGGGCCGAGACGTTGACGGCCTCCTCGCTGAGCCGATTCCATTCTGAAACGGACAGAACGGAGTGGCGCCTGCAGTTGGAGCAATAATCAATAATCTGCTTGCGGCCCAGGGGAATAATCGGGATGTAAACGAAGGTGAACCATAACCGCGTCTCATAGGTCATCAGCTTGACCGAGCGGTGGCACCATTCGCAGACCCCCAGATGAGAGTCCATGTTCTTCTTGCCGATGTAGTTTGTTCCGATGCCGTTGATCGTAAATGGCATAGAGATCCCTCTGGAAACCTTTCGGCGCAGTGGTCAACGACTCACACCCTACAAGCCGGACACCGAAAAGTCAACCAAAGGAGAACCGGAGTGCCGGCGCGCTCGGACTCGAATGCATTCCGACCTGCCAGATGCCGATCGCCGTGCGACACCCGGAAGCTGGACATATAAAAAGGCACGGACTACAGATCGCCGTAGTCCGTGCCTTGCTCGCGTCACCTCAAAAAAGGACATTCCTTTTCTCCGCGGCTGGCGCCGGCGGTATTGCCCCGCTCCGATCCCCCGTGTGCGCAAAAAAGCCGGTTCGAAGAGAGATGTATTACATCTCGCGCCGAATCGGCTTTTGGTTCCATATCACGGATCGGATATCATTTGCCAACCCCTGCTCCCTTCAGGTGATGGTGACAACCACTGAGAGAAAGTATAACTGATCCAATCGATTTAGTCAAGTAATTCTCCAGGCGATCCCGTGTCGGAAGGCTGGCCAAGAGGCTTACGGAAAGGACTTTTGCAATTACCGCGCGCTCCCTACTTTGCGCCCTTCGTGATTTTCTTCCGGTCGGTTCGATCCGCCATCACGTCTCCAATTCAGAATAAGTCGCGACAAGAACGTGGCTTCCAGAAGGGAGGATGAAAATCGCCGCGTCTTTTTCGCGTCTTTGAGATCTGACCACTTCTTTCCCATCGATGCTTAACCGAATGTCATCCGGTTTGTCGCTGTAAAGAAAAAGCGTCCCCTTTCCCTCCGCAGCATAGGTAAAGCTTAGGCTCGCACCGTCGCGACGATAGGACCGCACGCGGGAAGTGCCCCGAATCTCGAAGACCGGGAGATCGTTTTCAATGACAAACAACTTCTCTGGGCCCAAGCTTACTTTGTAGCGCCGGCCGCCCAACCAGAGATTGCTCGCTGTGGATGCGCCGGCGGGCGAACCGCAGCCGAAGCGCACGTCGCCTTCGTGGTCCACGTCGGCGAAGGACTCCAGGGGCATTAGGCAAAACAATCCGCCCCAGGATTGATACTGGTTCGCCCCGCCCTCGCCGGTCAGTGAATTGTAATTTTCGCGGCAGTGATTGTGCTGCCGCCAGGGCACCATGAACATCTCGAACCCCTTGCGCGCCACCGCGGAGGCTTCCGCCTCAAAGCCATAGCGCTTGAGCCCTTCGCAAACAAGGTAGTTCGTGGGCGGCCAGATGGTGCCGCGCCAGTACTGCATGTCTTCGTAGAGCGGGTCGTCCCGTGAGATCGTCGGGACCACGTAAGAGCCCCAGAATTCCTGCTCGTTCTTCAAATGCTCCAGCATGCGCATGGCCCGCGCGGCGCTGGGGATACCGGCCAACAGCGGATAAAAGGAGCTGGCCGCCTTCCGGGAACTCAACCGGCCGCCCCATCGCTGGTCGAAATAAAAACCCGCCTCTTCGTTCCACATGCGTTCGTTGATGCGATCCTTGAGCGCATCGTATTCCGCCATGAATTGCGCGGCGTCTTCGGTCCGGCCCAGCGTACCGGCGATTTTCGACAGACACCACGCGTCGAGCGCGTACAGACAGTTCAGGTCCAGGGCGTTCAGATTCATCACCCACCGCTTGTCGTCGAAGGTGGCCTCTTCCCACAAGGGCGAGTCGTCCATCCCCGACTCGAACATGGCGCGCTTCAGCCGGTCCGGCTCTTTGGCCTCCACAAAGTCAATCCCCACGTCGCTGCCCCATTCCAACAAGCCGTCGGTGTTGCCGTCGCGGCGGGGGTAGCCCGTGCCACCGTCGGTGAGCCACCAGCGGTGCCACTTGACCAGACGGGTGTAGGTATTCTCCAACAGCGTCGCGTCCTTACCGAACTTGTTGTAGATCTTCCAGATCGCATAGCTGCCCACCGGCGGCTGGCTGCGATCGGGGGAACCTGCGTCGGGGTTGGAGCCGCGCCAGTTGGGGACGTTGCCGTTGGGGTATTGGGCAGACAGCACCGCCTCGAGTATCTCGTAGGTGAGAGCCTTGTCCTCCACCGAGGTTTCCAGCGCGTTGAAGAAGCTGTCCCATTCAAAGACCGTCCAGCGCTTCGGCTCCGTATCCAACTGCCAGGTCCGCCCGGCGGGGATGTAGCGGACCTGTGTGTCGCGCTTGTAGGCGATCATCCAGTGCACCGAGTTGGTCAACGCCTCCGCCGCACCCGCATAGGCCCCGGTGACTTGAACGCGACTCGCGGCATAGGCCTCGCGCCGCGCATCGATCGCCACGTCGAGCGCCTTCGTATCTTCAAGCTGCCCACGAACTTCGTCTTCGCAATCGCTGCTCACCGACAGGCAAAAGTATGCCTGCTCACCGGCCTTCATCGGGCGACCTACCCGTTCGGTGGGATGAAGAGCCGTCTTCAGCCATCGGTTTTTGGCTCCTTCCAACAGGAAGGCACAACGCGCATGCGCAGACGATCGTGTGAATGAGCGCATTCCGATCAATCCGTCGGTCTGGACGCTCGAAAAAAATTTGGAATCCGGCGTGGGGTAGGTTGTCGCGGTGATGTCGCAATCGGTGCGAGCGGTCAGGCGACCGACGGCGGAGTGCTCGTCCAGGCGCGCCCACTCGAGCGTAACCGTCTCCTCTGGGCTTTCGCCCACGCGGATGTCCAGTCGCGCGTAGGAGCCGTCCGGCGCATGGGGCCCGACACGTCGGACGTTGTAGAAGACTTCGTTGCCTTCCACGACCCGATCGCCCTTTTGAAAGCCGAACTTCACGTAGTAGTGGTTTCCATTGGGCGCCTCTACGCCCAGCCCGCTCCAGGCCCGCATGTCGAAGGCGTCGATCCGCACCGGCCCGGCAGCTGGTGCCGTGCAGGCATCGACAAATGCCAGTAAGATCAATACAGTCAGTAACTTCATTGCATCTCCTACACGTGAACTGGCGGCTCCTCCCGTCGCAAAAGCCTATCAAACGGCTGGAGCACGGACAATTTGATTTCCAAGAATGCTCTACTGTCATTCTGAGCAACGCGAAGAATCTGGTCCGCATAACCCTTCCGATCCGCAAGCCAGATCCTTCGCTACGCTCAGGATGACGAAGAAAGGAAGAGCCTGGAATAATCCCAACCTTCCGCATATAATAGCCATCGACATATAATAGCCATCGACGCGAAGGCGTACGCATCGGAGAATGACTCACGTGGAAACCAACATCTTGATCATTGGCGCCGGGTTCGCCGGCGCGGCGACCGGCTATGCACTCAAGCAACGCGGCGAGGGCGACGTAGTGATCCTCGAGAAGGAGCCGACCGCCGGCGAGCACTCGTCCGGGCGCAACGCCGCCATGATTCGTGCGGAGATCGCCGATCCGGCGATCCAAGACCTGGCCATGGCCGGGCGCGCCGCGCTGATCACCGGCGAGATGGCCGCCTACGAACAGAACGGCGCCATGCTGTTGGGCCACGGAGAGGACGACGTCTCGCAGTTCTTTCCCACCGCGCGAGGGCGTGGACGCTGGTGTCCGGAGGACGGCGTGCTCGACGTGCACGCCCTGCTGCAAAGCTATCTAGCCGGGCTGGACGTCCGATACGACACCGAACTACTCACCTGGACACGCGAGGACGGCAAAATCCTCGTGGAGACCAACCGGGGCGCGTATGTGGCCAACACGCTGGTCAACGCCGCGGGCGCCTGGGCAGGGCGCTTGGGCGACCTGCCGCTAAAGCCCATGAAACGGCACCTGTTTACCACCACGCCCATGCAGCCGGTGGATCCCCATTGGCCGTTCGTGTGGGACGACAAGGTCGGGCTCTACTTCCGGCCGGAGTCGGGCGGGCTGCTATTGAGCGCTTGCGACGAGATCTCCAGCGAGCCGGGCGACTATACCGAGAGCGAGGCGGTGGTGGAGGACCTGGCCGCCAAGGTCGCC
>JAJDCN010000208.1 GCA_029260815.1 Planctomycetota bacterium | reverse complement strand
TTTTTACCGGAGCCCCGTTCGCGGCAATTGGGGGAATTATTATGCTTTGGTTACGAGATATGCCCTTCACCATTTCAGCAGGCGTGGGATTTGTTGCAGTATCTGGAGTAGCAATGCTTAATGGTCTAGTCATGGTCTCCACCATCAAACAATTACTCTCAAAGGGCATTAGTTTGACTCAGGCTGTTGAAGAAAGCGCACTCTTAAGATTGAGGCCAGTTTTGATGACTGCTTTGGTGGCTGGCTTAGGGTTTGTTCCCATGGCATTCAATACGGGTGTTGGTGCGGAAGTGCAAAGACCGTTAGCCACTGTGGTAATTGGTGGTGTCATTTCGGATAATATTCTTACATTGCTAGTGTTACCAGCTTTGTATGTCACGTTTTTTAAGATTCGAAATAAAAATGCGAACTTATGAATTAGCCCCAAAAAGGAAGCGCCCTCTCCTATAATCGGGTGAGGAAGGGATCGAAAAGTTCTGCCAAATTAGCCTTTCATAAACTTGAGTTGGTTCATGCAGAGAAGTCTACAGTTTCGATCAAGACCAGTATAGCCTGCCGAACTTCTGCAGGAAGCCTGGGCCACGCGTTAATCAGCCTTCGCAGGTCGGACGAAAACCCTTCATCCATTGTGCTCCTATTGTGCTCCCATTGGGTTGATATTGGGTTCTGATCGAGTCCGGGGCTTGTATCCGACGATTCGGTATCAGTCCGGATTGGGTCGGAGGCATCCGAGTCAACTCCTTGGTTGTTACCGAGTTGTGCCTTTTTTTGACCGCGACTTGACTTGTCCTGTCCGGGTTTGTTCTCCTCTCCAAATCCGGGAAGAGAAGGTTCGAGTCCCTCCTCCGCTACCACTCAAGAGTCAGAAGATCAAGCTGAAACGTCTTCCGTTACTGCATCTTCCAGCGATAGAGATGCCGAAAGCCGGAACAAACAAAACCCTAATAAGCCGCATCCCGGAACAATTCGGAACACAATAGGAGCACAATGGCTTTTTGGGGCGGCTGCGCCCGATGCCGATTTGGCCCAGGTGGCGGACGCTTGGGCCGATCTGCCGGAGGCGATTCGAGCGGGGATCATTGCTATGGTCGAGACAGCACGAGCGAACGGATAAGGATGTGGGTACTGCTATCGGGCCCGCGCTTCAAGGAGCGCTTTGGTAGCACTCAAGGCCTCTGCGATTGTTTGTGTGACTTCGGGGGGGGGGGGGCAGGGGGCGGTGATCAATCCTACTGTGGGGGGTAATATAGGTCTGCTCGCGAAAATTTGTGCCTTTTCGAATCCTTGGTTTCGGGCATCTCAGAAGCCTGTTTCTGGTTAGGCGGATTCACTACACAACCTTCGTGTTTTCATCACTTTAACTTCGATCCGACTTTTGCACATCGAGGGGCTAGTTAATTTATCTTCTTAAAACGTAGTCCCGCGTCACCGCCATACCGCAATTCCACATTGCCGTCTTGGTAGGCTTCCGGTGTTAGAACTTCCATATCACTTATTACGCGCTCCGCACGCTGAAAGTTAGGTTTTTTGTCAAGGTGCCAAACAAGGCCGATGAATTTTCCGCTATTAAGAAACAAACGCTGATCACCGTCTCGCGCTGGAGGCTCTAAACGCCATGTTCCCGCGCCAGCGTATTTGAACCCATCAACACCTTCAAATTCATGCTGAAAAGAGCCGTCGGCGCAAAGCTCAAGCCTCGATATTCCATGTATTGATTTCAACTGGTACTGACCGGTGACGATTTTTACTGTCGGCGTCACCAAATCTTTGCATCCAACTATTGTCAACAGTGCGAAGAAATAGAATGCCAAAACAAGGACGCGCTGCTGAATAGAACCTTTTGCATCCTTTACCATCATACTCGCGCGTGTTTCGGATCGGCACATTTTATTTGCACATCTCTCACGGACTGATTCAAGCAAACATTTTCCGGTTGTTCGCTTCGTAAACCTTGAATTTCAGTCCGCTTAATCACTCCACGAATTTTTGCATATCGAGACCTGTAGCTTGACTTGCCGCAAATCTACGCTAACTTGTTGCCAAAGAGCAACGCGTCGGATGTTAAACACACTCATTCGCGCGTTTAGGCTCCAGCGCACATCAAATGTACTCGCCTGAAGAACAACATCAAGCGATTTTCCTGTTGTAAGTCACGTTGTCCGAATCCTCTATCGTCTACTTTCTAATGCGCACCTGTAGTTGCCATCAGTCACCTCGAATCCGAACAGATATTTCATTATTCGACGTTTGAGTTTCTGCACAGGTAGCTCTAGGTTACTTTTCGTAGTAGATGGGTGGTGGGCTGCCCTTGGGCGTATACATTTTCCAGCCACGGTCATGTTCGGCGTTGAACAGCTTGCAGTTTGTCAGCTCGTACTCTTGGATTATGTCGGCGACTCTTTGCGTTACGAAACAAGTTACGCCTGCCTCTGTCACATGAAACATATCCGAACCGTCCCACTGATCAACATCTATAAAGAACCCTTGCAAGTCATCGAGATTGTAAGATACATGCCCGCAAGCTTTGCATTCTTTTTCCAACCAAACGCCGGATTTCGGCAGGAGGTGTCCGCCCGATCCTGTCACTCGGATGTGCTGGTATTTTGGAAGCTTGCTGGGGTCGCCCCCTTTTACTTTCACGACCTCCACCGGATCGGTCTCAAAACTCATAATCTTGTGTCTTTTAAAAATCTCTACTACCCGCTCCGTGGCTGAGAAGTTCGGTACAGAACTCCCAAGGAAATCGCCCACTTTCGGTTTATCCAGCTCTAAATAAACCGTACCGGGCAAATCCCTAGCCCAAACACTTTTACATTTGTCACACTCGATCCGTTCGTAGGGAGCATCCTTCAAATACCCCCAGGCATAGGGCCCAGGACCGCCATCTAAGGAGTCAAGAACATAAAAAGTAGAACTCTTTTTATCCTTCGATAGACGCTTTCTCGTTGACAATTCCCTTACTCCAACCAGAGCTAAAAATCAACTTTGAAGCCGAAGTCCGGAGCTAAACTCCTCGCGTGATTTAATATATCATCCGTAGTTGCGCCGGGTTTTCCTTTAAAAAATGTTCTCCAAGCCTCATTGTACCTTCGAGACCACGACTGGTGCAAGCCGCCCTTCACCCACGCACCGAATTTCGGGTTATGGATATTCATTCCTAACCGTTCAAATTTCTTTACATGATCTATTGGTAAAACATGATAGGCCTGTAGAGGGCCGCCTGTGATCCCCGCCATCAGTTTTAGGTTATGGCGGAAATTGCGCTTGGTAAAGGTCCTGAACCCCATTCTCCCGGCACGGACCGCCCTGCCAACCTTCTGCGCCTCACTATGCACAAAAGGAAATCAGCGATAAAAGGTTTGACAACTTGGGCTTACGATGGGAAAATCTCGGATATGGTCGGTGGTCTAGGGCCCTCCTCCATAGCCTCGAAAAGCGGCGGGTGCTGAAAGCCTAAGCGAAGACAAGGGTTACATGGTGAGGGCAGAAGGACTCGAACCTTCGACCTACGGCTTAAAAGGCCGTTGCTCTACCAACTGAGCTATGCCCCCTTTAGATTTCCATAATTTCTTTGCTTTTCTTTTCTACGATTTCATCGATGTCTTTTTCGTGCGACTTGAGGTCGTTTTGAATTTCATCTTTCAAGTCGTGGGCAATGTCTTCCGAGAGTGTCTTGTCCTTGAGCGCCTGATCGACTTTCTTGTTCGCGTCACGCCGGACGTTGCGGATGCTCACCCGCGTGTGCTCGGCGACTTCCTTGACCTTGGTGACCAGGTGTTTTCGGTTCTCCTCGCTCAACGGCGGCACCGTTAGGCGAATGACCTTGCCGTCGCTGTTGGGGTTGATCCCCAGGTCCGCGGCGAGTAGGGCTTTTTCGATGGCGCCCAAACTGCTTTGGTCGAAGGGCTTGACCACAATCATCCGGGCTTCCGGCACCGAGATATTGGCGATCTGGTTGAGCGGGGTCATCGTCCCGTAATAGTCAACCTTTACGTGCTCGACCAGGGCCGTATTTGCATGGCCGGTACGGATGCCGCGCAGTTCGTTGATCAAGGCATCGGCGCCCTTTTGCATCGCCTTTTTTGCCTCGCGTAGCAGTGCGTCTTTCGGCATGATTCACTCTCCTACGTAGGTGCCCACGGGTTCGCCGGCCATAGCCTTCTCGAAGTTGGCCGGGTCGCCCATGTTGAATACAATGATCGGAACCTTATTTTCCATGCAGAGCGAGATGGCGGCGGAGTCCATCACTTTAAGCTGTTGCGTCAGGACGTCCATGTACGCGATCTTTTCGTACCGCTTTGCGGTCGGGTCCGTCTTTGGATCGCCGGAGTACACGCCGTCGACTTTGGTGGCCTTGAGCAACACGTCAGCGCAGATCTCGTTGGCTCGCAGGGCGGCAGTGGTGTCGGTCGTGAAATACGGATTGCCGGTCCCCGCCACGAGAATGACCACACGCCCCTTTTCCAGGTGCCGGATGGCTCGACGACGGATGAACGGCTCGGCCACGTCTTCCATGTGAATGGCGCTCATCACGCGCGTTTGAATGCCATGGGCTTCTATGGCATCCTGAAGGGCCAAGCCGTTGATCACGGTGGCGAGCATGCCCATGTGGTCCGCCGCGGCTCGGTTCATTCCCCGGGCGCTACTCACGGCCCCGCGGATTATATTTCCGCCGCCGACGACAACCGCCAATTGTTTGCCCATCTTATTGAGCGTGACGGCCTGCTGGGCAATATAATCGACTTCCGACGGATCGATCCCGCTGGCGCCTTCGCCGCTGAGGCTCTCGCCGCTGATCTTGAGCAACACCCGGTTGTACGCGCTGCGATTCATTGGAGAGACCTAGGCCCCGATCTCGAAACGGGCAAAACGCCGGATCACGATATTTTCGCCCAGCTTGCCGATGGTGTCTTTGAGCAACTGCTCGATGGTCACATCCTCGTCCTTGCAAAACGGTTGTTCCAGAAGGCATTTTTCCTGGTAGAATTTCTTGATGCGGCCGTCCACCATCTTCTCTACGATGCTTTCCGGCTTGCCTTGGGCCTTGGCTTGTTCTTCAAGGATTTCGCGCTCTTTTCGAATCAATTCCGGATCGATCTCTTCGCGAGAAATCGCAGCGGGATTCGTGCTGCAGATGTGGAGGCACAGGTCACTCAACAGGGTCTGGAACACCTCGTTGCGAGAGACGAAATCTGTCTCGCAATTAACCTCCAGCAGCACCCCAACCCGGCCATTGTGATGGATGTAAGAGAATACCAGTCCCTGGGCCGTCTCCCGGCCGCTCTTCTTTTGGGCCGTTTCCATGCCTTTTTTCCGAAGGGACTCGATCGCTTTTTCAACGTCGCCGCCGGTCTCCTCCAGGGCCTTCTTGCAATCCATCATTCCGCAACCGGTTTGATCTCTCAATTTCTTTACCGTCGCCGCGTCAACGCTCATCCATGACTCCTCTTTGTCCAGTCATTCCAGGGAATTTGTACAAGATCGTGCAGAGAATCCGCCGAGTACCCTCGTCGCCCGCCTAGGCGGTTTCCGCGTTCTTGACTTCCTCGTCCGGTGCGGCGGCGGGACCGGTCTCGCCGACCGGCTTGCCTTCCGGAACATTCGGCGCGGCGGCTTCAGGGGCGGACGCGGCCTGATCTTCTGCGATGGCCGGCTCGGCGACCTTGGCAGCCTCTTCCGGCTTGGCGCCTTTGGCGGGCTCGCCGGTTTTGGCCGCCCCCACCGGCGGATCCCCTTCCTTCCAACGGGCGCTCATGGCATCTTTCACAGCCTGCTCGTCCGCCTTTTTCTTTTGGGTGACCTCGTTCTTCTTGCGAGCCTTTTCGCGCTCCGCGGAGGCCTTGTCCTCGGCCTTCTTCCGCTCGATGGCCACACGATGCTCGTATTCTTTCCGGCCGGTCCCAATCGCCTCGGCCAGGTGACCGCAAAGGATCTGCACGGAGCGCATCGCATCGTCGTTGGCGGGAATGCAGATGTCCACCCGATCCGGATCGCAATCCGTGTCCAGTATACAAATCGCCGGAATATTCAGCTTGTTGGCTTCTTGCAGCGCGATCTTTTCCCGCCGCGGATCCACAATGATTACGGCGTCGGGAACTCGATCCATGTTTCGCACACCATCCAGGTTCCGTTGGAGCTTTCGGATGTTCCGGTTGATGGTGGCCTGCATTTTTTTGCTATATTGCTCGATTTCGCCGGAGGCAACCATGCGCTCCAACTCTTCAAGCTTCTTCAATCGGCTGCGGACCGTCGCGTAATTGGTCAGCATCCCGCCCAGCCACCGCTCGGTGGCAAAGGGCATCGAGCAGGAAACCGCTGCTTCCTTCACAACGTTCTTGGCTTGGCGCTTGGTGTCTACGAACAGGACCGTGCTTCCCTGGGTTGAAATGTTGTGCAAGAAGTTGCTCGCACGAACCATTCCCCGCACCGTTTCTTTCAGGTCGATGATGTGAATCAGGTTCCGCTTGCCATGGATATATGGCTTCATTTTCGGGTTCCAGCGGCTGGCCTTGTGGCCGAAATGCACACCCGACTCGATTAGGTCCTTCAGGGCAACACTTGGCAAAACAGTACCTCCAAAGTTCGTATCAGCTGTTCCTATAGGGGCTCAAGATACCACAACCTGGTGAACCTAACATCATAGCAATTCGTTGTTTCCGGTCAAGTAAAAAATGGGCCCGAATCCCGCTTGTCTTTCGGATTGGCACGGGGGGGGGGTGGATAAGCCGGGCCGGATCGGGCCGCTCAGAACGCTTGGGGACAAAACGGCCTCGACCTGAGGGGAACAATCGGGTATAGTTATAGGGGCTCAAGAATGGGCTTGGATCAGGCATGGGCACGGAAGCGCGTGCCGGGCAGTCGTGATATCAAGGGCGATTATGCAAAGAGTCGATGGTGCTGCGGCATGGCTTCTCCTTTTGCCGGTGGCAATCGTGGTGATTGTGGCGGTTCTGGTCTTCTATAACGCAGACGATTTGAAATACCGTGAGGGCATGGAGCAAAGTCAAATCCATCTGGACATCTATCTGGAGAGCTTGAATAAGGGCGATTTGAGCCGCGTGGGCCAACAGACGGACGAGCTTTTTCGTATCGGAAAGACATTTGACCGGTTGGATCCGCCCGACTACCTCGAAAGTAAAGATGACGTGGAGCAGTATAACAGTTTCCTGCACGCGTATGCGCGGTCTCTGATCTCGATCAGACAGACCCTGGACAACGGCAACCTGAGCAAGCCTCTACAGCTTCAGGGAATCCGAGCCGTGCGACTGGAAGAGACGTGCCAGGGATGTCACGCCAAGTTCCGGGACCCCCACCGCCCCTAGACGTTGCCGAACGGTCCGCTGAATGCTATAATCGGTATTGGGAGGTTTCCTATATTTTTCCTGAGCCATTTATGATGGAGATGAGCCATGCTCGCACGCGGTGTGGTCACAACGATAGAAGGACATACCGCCTCGGTGGAGGTTTGCGAAAAGGACGTGGAATCCTGCGGGGGCTGCGCGATCTCTTGTGATCCGCGGGCTCTGGGCAGGACCTTTCGCGTCGAGCTGAACAACCAGATGCAACTCGGCTCGGAAGTAACCCTGGACGTCAAGATGCCTTCCACTTACTTGGCGGTAACGATGCTCCTGTTGGTCCCGATGATTCTTCTGGTTGTCGGGATCGTGATTGGCAGAGACTGGCTCGGTGGCGAACTGGCTGCGTTCGGACTGGGCGTGGGCTTCTTTTTTGTCGGTTTCGGTGGAGCACGGATTTTCGAGGCGTTCGCCCGGTCGCGCGGCGCCTACAAGCCGGACGTTCTATCGGTTCAGACCCCAGAGGATCCAGGGGGAGAGAAATAAACGTGGAAACCGGAAATTTTGAGACTTCCCTGTCAGACCTCCTAGAAGGCAAAACGCCCAAGGACCCGAGCCCCGAACAGATCCTGAAGCACTTGCGCAAGGCGGAGCGCGATTTTCGAAAAGCCCTGCGCGAGGCCATGGGCACCCTGATGCGCCACCTGGAGGGCTTCAAGGAATGGTCGAACCCCGACGGCGAGTTCCTGTGGTATACAGACGACCGATACAGTACATACATTACGCTGAAGCACCGGCCGATCCCAGAACGGATGAATCAAATCGACATCGACGTGACGATCCAGCCCAATAGCGGCGCCGATGTGGTCCTATACAGCCGGGCCTATTCGCTTCATTCGCGCAACTGGAACGATGCGGTGGAAATCGCAGAGGGCTTAACGCTGGGGGTCGCGTCCTTTTACGTCAACGCTCCGAAGGGTCAATCGTCTTAAGAACTTTCTTCAATTCCACGGCCAGCTTCGCCAGCGCCTGAGCCCGGTGGCTGAGCCGATTCTTCTGGTCCAGACCCATCTGCGCAAAGGTATTGCCCTGCTGGGGGACGTAAAAGACCGGATCGAATCCAAATCCGTCCGTCCCTCGCATCTCGGACAGAATCTCACCTTGGCACACGCCGGCCACCTCCAAAAGAACCCGGTCGGCCGTCGCAACCGCGATGACGCAACGGAAGCTGGCCCCGCGCCGGCCTTCCGGAACGTCGCGCAGCGCGTCCAGGAGCTTTCGGTTGTTGTCTTCGTAGGTCGCCCCTTCGCCGGCGTAGCGAGAGGAGTAAACGCCGGGCTGACCACCCAGCGCATCCACCTCCAGCCCGGAGTCGTCTGACAAAACAAGTTGTCCGGTCTTCCGGGCATAATACAAAGCTTTAAGGCGTGCGTTGGCCTCCAGGGTATCGCCATCCTCTACCGGTTCTTCTACGTCCGGATAGTGCGACAGGTCGATCAGTTCGAATCCAAGGTCTGCGATGGCATGACGAACTTCCCGGACTTTGTCGGCGTTTTTTGTTCCGATCAGGATCTTCCGGGACATGTCAGGCCTCCCCGAGTGCTTTCTCTTGGGCGGAAAGGAGGCTGGAGATTCCGGTGCGGGCCAGGCCGAGCATGACTTGGAGTTCCTCGTCGTTGAAGGCGGCTTTCTCGGCGGTGCCCTGGACCTCGATGTACTCCCCCTTGCCGGTCATAACTACGTTCATGTCCACTTCTGCAGCAAAGTCTTCCTCGTAACACAGATCCAGAAGCGGCTGCTCGCGAAGGATCCCCACGCTCACTGCAGCCACGGCCGTCCGTAGAGGCGATTGCCGCAGGACTCCCTGCTTGACCAGCCCGGCTATCGCGTCATGCAGGGCGACGTAGGCTCCGGTCACCGACAGGGTTCGGGTACCGCCGTCGGCCTGGAGAACGTCGCAGTCGAGGGTAATGGTCCGAGGGCCCAGATCGTCTAGACTGACGACTGCCCGCATGGATCGCCCGATCAGACGCTGGATTTCCTGGGTACGGCCGTCCACCAGGCCGCGCCGTTCTTTGCGTGGCTTGCGGGTGTGGGTGGAAGCAGGCAGCATACCGTACTCGCCGGTTACCCAACCGGAGGGCGTCCCTTTGAGGAAGACCGGCTGGGTATCTTCGACGCTGGCAGTGCAGATCACGCGGGTGTCGCCCGCGCCGATTAACACGGATCCGGCCGCGGAACCGATGTAATGACGTTCGATGGTAATGGGCCGGAGTTCATCAAAGGTTCGCCCGTTCGGTCTTTGCATGACGTTGGTTCTCAAATCCTGGTTATCAATACGGAAACCACCCCGCGGGTATCTTACAAGTGGGCCCGAATTTTGTCGAGCACCGAATCCCTTTGGGCATCGGTGAACGGTTGACGCGGCGGAGCCATCCGGAGCCCGTCCCCATCGGACCGTGGAACGATGTGAAAGTGCACGTGCGGCACTACCTGGCACGCACTGGGACCGTTGCTCAGCAGCACGTTGAAGCCGGACGCATCCAACCCGGCCGTCGCGGCGACCGCCACGCGCTGGGTAGCCGCGATGAGCGGCGCAAGGTCTTCGGGTGGGACCTCGGTCAGCTCTTCGTAATGTTCGCGAGAAATGACCAGCGTGTGTCCCGGCGCAATCGGGTGGATATCCAGGAACGCCAGCGTGCGATCGTCTTCGTAGACCTTGGAGCAGGACAATTCGCCAGCGATGATTTTGCAGAAGATGCAGTCGGACATGGGGTCCTCCCTGCGGCTCTGTGAGATGACCTCTAGGCTTCGGACTTGTCGGTCGTTTCGTCTTCTTCGGAGGATTCCGCCTCAACGGCCTCGGAGGATTCATCAGCTTTCACCGACGCTTCCTCGTCAGGCGCCGGGGGAGCCTCCTCAACGGTGACGGCGGCCTTCGGGGCGGCGGTTGCCTCGGCGGCCTCTTTTTTGGCCTTGCGCTTGACGCTCAGCCGCTTGCCGCGGCGTTTTCGTTTCTCGGGCGCCTCGGCTTCTTCATCGGTGACCAATTCCAGGATGGCCTGAGGCGCGTTGTCGCCAAGGCGGTTTTTGGGCCAACGGATGATGCGCGTGTATCCGCCCGGCCGATCGGCGTAACGGGGCGCGATCTCGTTGAACAGGCGATTGACGCTGGCCTCATCGCCCAGGATACTCAGGGCGCGGCGGTAGCGGTGCAGAGACTTGTCTTTCGCCAGGGTGATCAGCTTTTCGGCAAAGGGACGGACCTCTTTCGCCTTGGCCACAGTCGTGACGATCCGGTTCTTTTCGGTCATAAACAGGCTGTTGGCAAGACTGCGTAGCAGTGCCTTGCGATGAGCCGGTGTCCGATTTAGCTTTCTTCCGCGCTTTCTGTGACGCATAGCGTTGGAGCCTCTCCAAGGAATTGCGGGTCCATCCCGAGGGACAGGCCCATATCAACCAGTTTCTTCTTGATCTCTTTGAGCGACGTCTTACCGAAGTTCTTGAACTTCAGAATTTCGCTTTCCTTAAAAAAGACCAGGTCGCCGACTTTTAGAATCTCGTTTGATTGCAGACAGTTCGCCGCCCGAACCGACAGGTCCAGCTCGGTGATCGGCGTTTCCAACCGGCGCTGCAGCTCATCGACTATTTCGCGATGCTGGGCCTCGTCATCTTCCCGGCGGGATTCCTGCCGCAGCTCCTCTTCGACCTCGAAGTATTGGACAAAGGGGTTCAGGTGCTTTCGGAAGATCTTCGCCGCTTCCACCAGGGCCATCTCCGCGTCGACGGTCCCGTTGGTCCAGATCTCCAGGATCAGGCGATCGTAGTTGGTCACCTTGCCCACGCGGGTGTCTTCGGTGCGGAACCGCACACGCTTGACTGGCGAGAACAGGGAGTCGACCGGGATCACACCAATCTCCTGGACCGGCGGTTCGTTCTCCGTGGCGGTCACGTACCCGCGGCCTTTCTTGACCACCATCTCGACGTTGAAGTCAACGTTTTCCGTCAGCGTGGCGATCACGTGATCGGCATTAACGATCTCGGCGTTGCTGTCGTGCTCGATATCGCCTCCGGTGACGGTACCCTTCTTGTTGACATTGATCTTCAGCACCGAAGGGGTATCGGTATGCAGCTTGACCAGCAAGCCCTTGACGTTCAAGATAATGTCGGTGACATCTTCCAGAACGCCCGGGATGGTGGAAAACTCGTGAAGGACCCCTTCGATCTTGATTTGAGCGACCGCGGCGCCTTCCAGGGAAGACAGAAGAATCCGGCGAAGCGAGTTCCCCACCGTCATTCCGAAGCCACGCTCGAACGGCTCCGCATGAAATTTCGCATAGGATTCGGTCGCGGTGCTTTCCTCGCGGGTTACCCGCGTCGGAAGTTCAAAGTTTCGCCACCTAACACGCATTGGAGTCCTCCATTTACCAAAAATCGCGCCCACACAACGGACGCCATCAAGCATGTATTATCTAGAACACAACTCGACAATTAATTGTTCTTCAACCGTTACCCGGATCTCGTCCCGGCTCGGATCCGCGCGATCCCCGAGTCCTGCGACGCGCCCGTTGACGGTCACGCGTTCTTCGACGAGAAACTGCTCCACCCGCCGGCGGGATCCGAAGCCGGCGGCGGCCAGCAGCTTCTGCAGCCGGATCGGATTCTCGGGTGCCGGTGCCGGTGCCGGCGTCGGCCGCGCCTCGGTCGGAGCGGTGGATCCGTCGTCGGACCTGCGATCCGACGACGCCCCCGCACCCGGACCTCGCTTGCGGGCGGGGGCCCGCTTCTTCCGGACGTGTCTGGGCGACTCACCATGGGGCACGGATCAGCGCTCCCCACTGCCCGGCTCGCGTGGCTCGCGCGGCTCCGGTCCGCCTTCGATCTCCGTCGCCTCGTCTTGGCAGTCGGCCGCTTCCGGGGCCACGCTC
>JAJDCN010000207.1 GCA_029260815.1 Planctomycetota bacterium | reverse complement strand
ATCGTAATCCCATACATCCTGAAGGGCTTGATGGCTCTTGCCGGCGGAGCGAGCGAAGTTCCTCTGCACTTGGGATTCTTGTTGTTTTCTCTGGCGGCAGGGATTTCCGCATACTTTCTGGCCCGGCGCTTCACGCACAGCCCACTGCTGTGCGCCCTACTTGTAATCACCGCCCCTGCCTTCGTCGTCTCCGGCCACAGCCTCATGAGCGACGTGCCGCAGATGGCGATGTGGCTGACTGCAACGGTTCTGTGCATCAGCGGGCTGGATCGACACAAGAGCGGGCGGCTGGTCGCCGCGGGCTTCGTGGCGGGCCTGGGCAGTCTGACCGGATACCAGACCCTTGCGATCGTTCCTCTTTGTCTGCTGTACGGGGTGTTGATCCACGGCTGGAGCGGACTGCTCAAATCGGCGATAGCCATGGCGATCCCCTGCGCAATCTTCGGCCTGTGGTGCGCCGGCAGTCACGCCGAACAGGGCTTGATCCCGATCATTTACGCCGGTGAGGTAGCGGAAAGATTTCCCGATTCCTACGCGGGAGTGGAGGCGACCCTCGGGCAATTCATGGCAAAGTTATTGAGCCTGCTGTCGAACCTGGGCGGGGTGGGCATCTTCCCGTTGGTGATCCTCGCGGCGTTTCTGGCCAACCGCCGGACGAAATGGTCCCTGTTTGCCGGAGGCATGGTCTCCTTCCTCTTCGTCGGCAGCTTCGCCTCCTCTTACGATTCGGAATTCTTGCTGAAGGTTGGAGAATACAACACAGGCCAAAGGCTGTTCTTGTGGTTTTGCGTCGCGATCGGCGCCGCGATCCTTTGGCGGGCTGTTATCGGCGGGGTGGGCCTACTGTTCCGATTGGGCCGCACGGACGCGCGGGAAAAAGAGACACTGTTTCTTTTCGTGTGGATCCTGGGCGTGGCTGTATATCATTGCTACATATTGCCATTTGGCGCGGCTCGATACCTGTTGCCGATGCTTCTGCCGGTGGCTGCGGTGCTGACCCGCCAGTTTGAACCGCCCCTGCGCGATCGGACCGGGTGGTTTCGCCCGGTGGCAACGGTTTCGATTCTTTGCTCTGCGATCCTTTCGGCGGCCATTGCACTAGGCGACTACGAACAAGCGCAGGTCTACCGCGATTTCGCCGACAGCAGTTGGCTGGCCGACCGGATAGAGGCGGCCCCGGGCGGGTGGCACATGAACACCGAGCTGGGCGCCCGGATCTATCTAGGCGAACTGCATCGCGGGAAAGATGGGCTGGCCTACCTGACCGACCGGACCCTGAGCGCGGATAAAACCTCTCCCAAGCCCGTCCTGCCAGCGGTTGGAGATCATTTCATCCGTTGCGTGGAGACCTGGAGCCCCACGCTCCATCGCATTTGGAGCCGTCCAACTGGGAAGAAGCTCGTGGTCTCCCGCGTCAACTGGCCGGTACGGACCTACTCCAAACACGCACGCGTCGGATTCTACACGCATACGAATGGCTACTTGCCGTTTTGGATCGATCGCGAATCGCCCCTGGAGACCTTTGGCATCTATGTTGTGGAGCGTGTCATGAAAGAAAACATGGATGACGCGCCCCAAGAAAGTCCACGTCACGTGTTCAAACAGAAAAAAGAACTATGACCGAAAAGAAATCGTCCTCCGACCTCATCCTTATCGCACTATTGAATCTCGCCTTCTTGTTGCCCTTCGTGTCCAAAGCCTACGTCATCGACGACGGCTTCTCTATGGAATTGGCGCAAACGAACAAGAGCTTCAATCCTTTTCATGCGCATGGGGTTTATTACTATGGGTCGATCGAGCTGGACAATCAAGCCTTACACACCCACCAGATTTTCCCCTCGTTCCTATGGCTCCTCATCAAAATTACGGGCAGCGCGAATGAAGTCGGAATGCACCTTTGTTTCATTATCTTTCCGCTCACCGCGTCTTTCTCCGCATACTTTATCGCGAAGCGATTTACGCGATCGCCCCTCTGGTGTGTCTTGCCGGTGGTTGCAGCTCCGGTATTTGTGGTCTCCGCCCACAGCATTATGACCGACGTGCCGCAACTGGCCTTGTGGCTGTTAAGTCTCGCCGTGTTTATGAGCGGAGTCGATCAAAACCGATTCAGACGCATGCTGCTGGGCAGCCTGCTGATTCCCATTGCAGCGCTGGTGGGCTATCCGGGTTTATTGCTGGCTCCGTTGTTCATGGCCTACGCGGCGGTAACCGGGAACAAAACGATCATTCTCCGGAGCTTGTTCACAATCTCTCTTGGCGGTGCGGTCTTTTTGCTTTGGAACGTCATCAGCCTGTATACGCAAGGTTTCATGCCGATCCTGTACCCGGCGAAGATTGCGATCCTGGTCCCGGCATACGCCTCGGCCAGCCAACTCGATTGGAGCGCCGTACTCGCCAAGTCCTTGAGCCTGGCATCCAATCTAGGCGGCGTAGGGCTGTTTCCTCTGCTGGTGATTGCCGCATTCCTGATCCATCGGCGAGCTCGTTGGCTTGTTCCCGTCAATGCCTTATGCACTTACCTGATCCTTCGCTATTTGGTCACCGATGCCGACCCAAAGATCGGCATCTTCGGATATTCAGCCGAGCAGGTCGCCCTTCTTGGTTTTTTCGTTTTCGTCGGCAGCCTGATCTTATGGCAGGTTCTTGGCGGCGGGATTCTGCTGGCCATGAAAATCGCCCGGTGGACCTCTCGGGACAAAGATACCGCCTTTCTATACATCTGGGTTGCGCTCGTGGCAGCCTATTACGCATTTTTCTCGCCTTTCGGCGCCGCCCGCTACATGTTGCCGATGCTTCTGCCCGTGTCGATGGTACTGATCCGATTCTTCGAACCCCCCAATCCGGATCGGACGCGGCTGTTGCGAAGAATCGCCATTCCTTCGACAATCGGCTCGGTGGTGTTGTCGATCGCTCTCGCAATCGGCGACTACGAACAGGCCGAAGTGTACCGGACTTTCGCGCGCAGCGACTGGCTGGAGCAGTGCCTGTCCAAAGTCAAAGGACGGCAGTACGTTAATGGGGAGCTTTCAACGCGCTATTACCTCGTGCAACGAGGGTTTCGTTATCTTGCCGAATCGAAGCTGTCTACAGCGCCGGATGGAACGTTGAGCCTCATACGCAATAGGCCGCTGGCGGAAGGTGATTGCTTTGTCCGCAGTAAGGAATCCTTTTCGCCCGAGGTCAGCGAACTCCTCTTAGGCCGTTCGGGCGTGCCGCAAACCCTGAAGATCTCCAAAGTCCGTTGGCCAGTCCGGACCTATTGTAAAGCGGCGCGAGCTGGATTCTACACGCACACCAATGGCTACCTGCCGTTCTGGTTCGACAAGACGTCGCCCCTGGAAGTCTTCTGGTTCTTTACGGTGAAACTTCCTCCGTACGGCTCGGCACCCGACGGCGATAAATCACAACACGATCACCCCGATCCGGCGACCGGAACGAGTGGGAATCCGGATCCGGTCGATTCTCGAACTGACGATCGTAGACCTCCAGCTCCACGGGAATGAATCGATCGGCCACGGTCTGCGCGAACTCCAGGTCCAACCGTGTCGGACCGATCGGGTACCACCTCCCCTTGATCTTCACGTGTTCGTTGACTGTGCGCGGAACCACCCAGTCCGCGGATGCGAGCAGTTCGAGCTTCTTGTCCATGGCCGCCCGATACCATGAAACGACGCGATATCCCTTGGTGTTGTAAAATAGAAGCGGCAGATCCTCGTAGTTGGTCCAGACCACATCGTCTTTCGCTGCATGCTCGTTCAGGTACGCCGCAATCGCCTCGACCGGGCCGTCATAACCATGTCGCAACTCTCCGGCGAATTTGAACAACAAAACATCTGGCTGTGCGCGGCGCTTGACCGCCTCCATCAGTGAATAGATTCGACTAGACGTG
>JAJDCN010000206.1 GCA_029260815.1 Planctomycetota bacterium | reverse complement strand
TCGAAGCCCAAAAGATCCTCACCTCCAACGTCCTAACTCAATATGCCTATCGGTGGATCAAGAAAAAGCACGAACTGTTCACCCACCTCGCGGTTTCCGACGATCGGGACCCTAGCAACTACCCGGATTTCGAGGCGCTCTTTAAGCAGCTCAATTCAAAACTTCCGAGGACGGAGGTTCGCAAGGTGGTACGCAATGTTCTACGCAATATGATCGCCGACGAGCAAGGCGTTGCATTTCACACGGATGTGCAGGAAGACAGGCAGTTGCAGCGGGCGGTAATGGAAATCGCGAAGAAGATCAATCTGGATCTGGATAACATCGCACGGTATTCGCAGATCGAAAAGTCGTTCGAGGTGAAGTCGGAGACGGAACCGGTCCTCGTACCCTGACCGTCGGGCGCCGCGGTCTACGCACTGCCGGGCTTGGTCGGATCTTCCGATTCGTCTTTCTTTTTGGGCTCGGCGACCGTGTCGATGCTGCGGACCTCTTCCTTGATCTCAGCCACTCCCTTACGGAACTCGGTCATGTTTCGGCCCAAAAACCGCGCAATGCCCGGCAGCCGATTGCCAAACAGCAGGACACCTAGGACCAGGACCAGCCCGATTTCCAGGGCATGGGGCACGAGGGCGAGAACTACGGTCACGTCGATCATTCTATTGCTCCAGCGCTTCGGGGGGCCCGTCAACTATACACCTGTTCTTTTTCACATGCAAGCAACGGATGCTCAAGATCCACAATCGCCTGGCGATTTGCGCTTGACTTTGGATCGCAAGCCTAGCACAATGAATGAGTTAGGATTCAAAAAAGATGAAATGGATTAGACACAACCGAGCGTCAAGAAAGCGAGGCTCCCTTGTCCGCGATGAAATACAAGCATCTGTCAAAGCTTGAGTCTCCGTCAGACCTGCGCCGGCTCTCCATGAAGGAGCTGGATGAGCTGGGCGAGGAGATCCGCCAAGAGATCACCCGCGTCGTCTATAAAACTGGTGGACACTTTGCTTCGAATCTGGGAACCGTGGAGCTGGCCATCGCGCTGCACTATTGCTACGATTTCCGCGAAGGCAAGGTGCTGTGGGATGTGGGCCATCAAGCATACCCCCACAAATTGTTGACCGGACGGCTCGATCGGTTCGAGTCCCTTCGCCAGGATAACGGAATCAGCGGTTTCCCCAACGCCACAGAGTCGCCCTACGACCCATTCACCACCGGACATGCCGGTACTTCAATTTCCACCGGCCTGGGCCTCAAATGTGGCCTGGACCTGCTAGGCGAAGACAAGCCGGTCGTTGTGGTCATCGGCGACGGCTCCATGACCGCGGGCATGGCGATCGAAGGCGTCAACCACTGCGGGGTGCAGGACAAAAACATTCTGATCATCATCAATGACAACTCCATGAGCATCGCCGAAACTGTCGGCGGGATCTCCAAGTACCTCACCCGCATCCGCACCGCCCATATCGTCGAGGATTTACGCAACGAGGTCTATCAGGTCCTGGACAAGATCCCCGGTGTCGGGCACAAGCTGCAAAACGCTCTGGAGCACATCCAGTTGGCGATCCGCAAGAGCATGGTGCCGGGCTTCCTGTTCGAGGAGCTGGGCATGACGTACCTGGGTCCGGTGGACGGCCACAACACCCCCGAGCTCATCAAGCTATTCGGCGACCTGCAACAAAAGAAGGGGCCGATCATCCTGCACGTCATCACCGAGAAAGGCAAGGGCCACGCGCAGGCGGTGGAAGACCCGATCCAGTATCACAGTCCCACGCCCACGGCCGCGAAACCGGCGCCCGACGCCGCACCGAAACCGAAGGGCAAGTCCTACACGAACGCCTTTGTCGACTCGCTAATTCAGATCGCTCAGGATGATCCCCGCGTGGTCGGCATCACCGCAGCAATGCCGGGCGGGACGGGCCTGACCCAATTCAAGAAGGCCTTTCCCGATCGCTATTACGATGTGGGAATCGCCGAGCAGCACGCGGTTGGATTTGCCGCCGGCCTGCGGCGCGCGGGCGCGCGTCCGGTGGCCGCGATTTATTCGACCTTTCTACAGCGCGCCTTCGACCAAGTCTTCCACGAGGTCACGATCCAAGAGCTGGGTGTGGTGCTGGCCATGGACCGCGCCGGCGTCGTCGGGGCCGACGGCGTTACCCATCACGGCGTGTTCGACATTGCGTATCTGCGCCCCTTCCCAGGCATCACCCTGATGGCCCCCGTCGACGAGCGAGAGATGATGCAGATGCTGGCGCTGGGTATCGAGCTAGAAACGCCGTCGGGCCTGCGCTATCCTCGCGGCAACTGCCCAGACGTTTCGAGCCTGTACGACTTCGCGGACGTGGAATGCGGCAAATCCCTCTACACCCGCCACGGACAGGACGGAGCGATTCTGGCCATCGGCTCCATGGTCGTGCCCGCCACCCTCGCAGCAGACGAGCTGGCCAAGGAGGGACTCAATCTGTCGGTCGTCAATGCGCGATTTATCAAACCCCTGGACGGCGACACGCTGCTAAACCTGATTGCTACCCATCCGTTTGTGCTCACGATTGAAGAACATATGCGGGCTGGCGGATTCGGCTCGGCGGTACTGGAACTGGCCGCCGACGAACTGGCGGACACGCGCAAGATCCATTGTCTGGCATTGCCGGATCAACTCATCCAACACGGCGATCCGGCGATCCTTCTGAAGCGGGCGGGGCTGAGTCAAGATAAGATCCTGGAGACTGTCCGGCGTCTGGCCAAGACCTATCGGCCAAGCCACCGGGCGCACGGCGACACGCTGCAGCGCGATATCGGGCGTCTCAAGGACGTGGCCAAGCAAATCCTTCCAAACAACCCATGACGAGGCCAGCAAGATGAAGGTCGCACTCCTGGGTGACGGCACGAAACAAAACGTGGTCGAAGCGGTCTCTCGCCACACGGACTGGCTGGCCGAGCGAGCCGAGATCGTGACGACCGACCTGAAGCCGAATTCGGACCTTAGCGGCCTCGCGGCTGATCTGGTCTTGGTCTTCGGGGGCGACGGGTTTACACTGGGCGCCGTGCGCCGGATGGGCGCGCATCAGATCCCTATTCTCGGCATCAACTTCGGGAAGCTTGGTTTCCTGGCGGAGGTGCCAAACGAACAGATTCGCGACATTCTTCAGGAAATCCTCTCCAAGCCTCTGTCTTACACCGAGCGGATGACCTTGGACATTCTCCTCTTCGACAACGGAAAGGAGACGTTCCGATCCTTTGCCATCAACGATGTGGTCGTGCGCAGCCGCCAGATCCGCATGGTGCAAACCCAGCTATGTATCGACGGGAGCTGCATCTCGTCGTTTCGGGGCGACGGCCTGATTATCTCGACCCCCACCGGAACTACGGCCCACTCCCTGGCCGCCGGTGGCCCACTGGTGGAGCCCACAATCGACGCGATCGCCGTGACGCCGCTGGCCTCTCATTCGCTCACGGCGAGACCTCTGACGATTTCTGCCGAGCGAGAATTGGAAATTCGACTGCTTCCTGATTATGACGAAGCGGTTCTCATCGTCGACGGCCAGGAGCAGGTAGATATCTCCAAAGAGCTCCGCGTCCTCATCCGGCGTTCCGATACCCGGTTTAAGCTGGTCCAGCGAGGAGACATGGGCTACTTCGACATCCTCAGGACCAAGCTCAACTGGGGTTCGACCGCCAACTACGGAGTTTGAAACCCGACACTCATGGCGCGCAAACCCCCTTCGAAATTCAAGATGGCGATCATTACCTTTGCGGGATATTGGTTCCTGCGCCTGTTGACCGCGTCGTTGCGCAAAGAGTTTGTGAACACCGATCATGATGCGGAGGCGCTGGCGAAGTCGAAGCACGGCAACGCC
>JAJDCN010000205.1 GCA_029260815.1 Planctomycetota bacterium | reverse complement strand
TGGATGAGGGAAAGAATCAAAATCACCGGGGTGATGACCATGATACAGATATCCCACAACACGCCAATCTTGAACTCGGACACGCTGTTCACGTACGCCTTGAACTCCGCCTTGCCCTTCCACAACCAGCCGATGACCAGGCACTCGAACAGGGCGATGAGCGTGATCCCGTAGAAGTTGACCCAGTTGTCGACGATATCCAGCCATGCAAGGCCCGCATGGGTAAGATAAATACAGCCCATGAGAAACCCGAGCGTACACGCGATGGCGCAGGCGCGACGCCGGGAGATCTTGAACTTGTCATAAATCCCGCCCAAGGCCGCCTCGATCATGGAAAAGGCGGAATCAATGCCCAGGGTGATCAACATGAAGAAGAAGATAATGCCGAACGAGGCAGCCACGATCGGCCCGCCGGGCATGGCGGAGATCGCCTTGGGATACGCGACAAAGGCCAAGCCAAAGCCTTTGTCGACGGCGCCCTCGACGGTGGTCCCGTCCACGTGCGCCAGATGGCCGACAATGGAGAAGACCACGAACCCGGCCAAAAAGCTGACGCCGCAGTTGGCGAGGCTGGTGATGATTGCGTTGTTAGTCACGTCTGATCTCTTCGGCATGTAGCTGGAATAGGCGATCAAGATCCCCCACCCGACACTCAAGGAAAAGAAGATTTGGGCATAGGCGCCCATCCAGATGGCGCCGCCGTCGGGGCCAAAGAGTTTATCGAAATCGGGCGTCAGATAATATTCGATCCCTGCTCCGGCACCCTCCAGAGTAATCCCGCGCACGAACAGGAGAAGCAGACACAACAGCGGGAGCGGCACGGTCCACATGACAACTTTGCCAACACCTTTGACGCCCTTGATAATCACGAGATAGACCAGGATCCACGTGACCGCCAGAGGGATCAAGACCTCCCAGTTGAAGCCGTGCAGGTCCATCCCCTTCAGCGATTCCGTCCCCGTCGGTGTCGCCTGTTTGAATTTCAAGAATGAGGTATAGAAAAAAGAACTCGGATCTTTACCCCAAGCCTGGGTGATGGAGAAATAGAGATAGTTCCAGCACCAGGCCATGATGACGCAGTAGTAGCTGGCCACCACCAGGCACATGACCACGGGCCACCAGCCGATCCACTCGAACCCCTTCCCGATGGACTTGAACGCCTTTGGCGACGCCGCCTGGTAGCGGCGGCCGAGGCCGTATTCGAGAATCATCAGGGGAATGCCGGCGGTCACCAGCGCGATGAAATAGGGTACCAAGAACGCCCCGCCGCCGCCCTCGTAGGCGCGATAGGGAAAGCGCCAGACGTTGCCTAGCCCGACGGCGGAGCCGACGGCAGCCATAATGAAGGCTGTTCGAGAGTCCCAGCGCTCCCGGCCCACCGTCATGGATTGTCCTCAATCGGTTGTGTGATTGTCGCCCCCTTGCGTCTGGAAACCACTCGACCGTTGCGCGCCGTCACCCCGCGGACTTTCGACTTCGCTATTTTGTCGCCGTCGCCTGCGGCTTGCGGATGCCGGCCTTCCGCAAGAACTTCTTTACGGTTTCGGTCGGCTGCGCGCCCACCGACAACCAGTATTCGATCCGGTCCTTCTTGAGCTTGACCTTTGCGTCTTCTTCCTTGAGCAGCGGGTCGTAGAAGCCCAGGTTCTCGATGCTCCGGCCGTCGCGCTTGGTGCGACTGTCGAAAGCCTCGATCCGATAAAAGGGCAAGTTGCGTCGGCCCATCCGTTTCAGTCTGATTCTTACTGCCATGAAATTCGCCTTCTCCTCGTCCAACGGAACAAAAAAAACATAGACCCCTTCCTTGGGAAGAGGTCGCGCCATGTGCAAGGCGGGATCATGCCCCGGCCCGCAGGCCGGACGTTACATCCCGGGGATCTGAAAATTGCCTTTCATCCCCTTCAGGCCTTTCATCCCTTTGCCCATGCCTTTCATCATTTTATTCATTTGTTTGAACTGTTTCAAGAGTTGATTTACGTCGCTGGGCTTCTTTCCGGAGCCCGCCGCGATCCTCCGACGGCGGTTTCCATCGATAATTTCCGGCCGCCGCCGCTCCTTGGGGGTCATGGACTGGATGATCGCCTCCACGGTGGTCAGCTCTTTTTCGTCGAAATCCATCCCCTTCATCTTGTTGCCCAGGCCCGGAATCATACCCATCAGGTCCCGAATCGAGCCCATCTTCTTCACCTTCTGCATCTGCGCCAGGAAGTCCTCCAGGTCGAACTTGCCCTTGAGCAACTTCTTCTGCATCGCCTCAGCGTCTTCTTCGGTGACCTGTTCCTGCGCCTTCTCCACCAGCGTGACGATATCGCCCATCCCCAGAATCCGGGACGACATACGGTCCGGGTGGAATTCCTCGAGTTGATCGATCTTCTCGCCGATGCCCGCGAACTTGATCGGCTTGCCCGTCACCGCCTTGACCGATAGTGCCGCCCCCCCGCGCGCGTCGCCGTCGAGCTTGGTCAGGATCACGCCATCGAGTTCCAATTGTTTGTTAAACGCGTCGGCGCTGTTCACCGCGTCCTGGCCGGTCATGGAATCGCACACCAGATAGATCTGCGTGGGCTTCGTCTTGACCGAGATCTGCCCCAACTCTTCCATCAGCTCGCCATCGATGTGCA
>JAJDCN010000204.1 GCA_029260815.1 Planctomycetota bacterium | reverse complement strand
GGGCCGACGAGTTCGCCGTCGTGCCGATCGTGGCGCGGGACAGCTCGGTGGGCGTGATCATCGCGGACAACCGGTTCAGCGGGCGGCCGATCGACGATGAGACCGTAGAGTTGCTCACCATGTTCGCCAACCAGGCCGGCATGGCGATCGAAAACGCCAAGGTCTATGAAAACTTGCGCGAGCAGATGGCTAAGCTGCGCCAAGCCTACGAAGACCTCAGCCAGGCGCAGGACCGATTGATCCGCGCGGAGCGACTGGCGGCGATCGGCGAGATGGCCGCGCGGGTAGCCCACGAGATCCGCAACCCACTGGTGACCGTTGGCGGTTTCGCTCGCTCACTCCGAAAATATCACGACGGCCATCGGGCCTGCAACGAGCAGGAGCGCAACCGGGTTCGCCACGAGCTGGACATCATCATCGAAGAAGTCCGTTCCCTGGAGGGGATCCTGGCCAAAGTGATCGACTTCTCCCGGCCCGATACCCCCATGCGTCAGCAAGGGCTTGTCAATAACGTCTTGGACGACACGGTGGATCTGCTCGTGGCCGGGGCCTCCCACAAGGCAATCGAGATAGAGAAGCGTTATGCGGCGGACCTGCCGGTCACCTCTTTCGACGTGCGGCAGATCCGCCAGGTGTTCTTCAACCTGATCCAAAACGCCATGGATGCCATGCCCGGGGGCGGTCGGGTCCGAATCAGCACGGCCCTGCTGGGCGAGTGGATCGAGATCGTTATACAGGACGAAGGCGAGGGCATTCCACCGGACCACATGCGGGATCTGTTCTCTCCGTTCTTTACCACAAAGGTCAGCGGGACCGGACTGGGCCTACCGGTTGTGCGCAAAATCGTTTCAGACCATGGCGGATCTATCCAGGTCGAAAGCGAACCGGACCGGGGAACCGCATTTATCGTCAAGCTGCCGGTGGTGACGTCCTTGGCCGACGTCGAGGGCGCAACCGCGACGACGGAATAAACGAGGAGGGGACATGTATACGATACTTATTGTCGAAGACAACGAAAACCAGCGGTATCTCTACCGCCAGGAATTGGAAGGCTGCGGCTACCGGGTCTTGGAGGCGCCTTCGGGACAGGAAGCCATCGACATCGTCTCTACCGTGCAGGTAAGCCTCGTCATCCTGGACATCTGTATGCCCGGCATGGACGGCATCGAGACCCTTGGGCGCCTGCTGGCCAACGACCGCCAGTTGCCCGTCATCCTGCACACCGCCTACTCCAACTACCAGGACAACTTCATGAGTTGGTCGGCGGACCGGTACGTGGTGAAATCGTCGGACCTGTCCGACCTGAAGGCTTCCATCGCCGACCTTTTGGTCGCGCCAAAGGAAGCGGACGGCGAAAAACCAAAACCTGCGTCCAATGAGGTGAACGTCTGAATATGCGTCCTTCGATCGCGACCATCGCCGAAAAACATACGCTCACCTTCGTCCTGTCGGGCGGACAGGGCCACCGCCTATATCCGCTGACCCGCGATCGTGCCAAGCCCGCGGTCCCCTTCGGTGGGATCTACCGGATCATCGACTTTACCTTGAGCAACGCGATCCATTCCGGGCTGCACCGCATCGAGCTGTTGACCCAATACAAGTCCTACTCCCTGGACCGGCACATCCTGCGCGGCTGGAACCATCTGAACACAGAGCTAGGCGAGTATATCCACCTCGTCCCGCCTCAACAACGGACTGGCGAAGAGTGGTACAAAGGGACCGCCGACGCGATCTACCAGAACATCTACTCCCTCGAGCGCGTCAAACCCGACTACGTGGTGATCCTCGCCGGCGATCATATCTACCAGATGGACTACCGCAAGATGATTCGAACGCACGTGGAAAACAACGCGGAACTGACTGTCGCCTGTGTTAAAGCGCCTGTCGAACGTGCGCGCGAGTTTGGTGTCATGAGCATCGATTCGGAAAACCGAATCGTGGCCTTCGAAGAGAAGCCGGAAGACCCGCAAACGATCCCCGGAGAACCGGGCTTTTGCTTGGTGTCCATGGGCATCTACGTGTTCTCTACCGAGGCGCTGGTGCGCAACTTGGTCTACGACGCCAAGCACGACACCGCTCACGACTTTGGCCGCGATGTGATCCCCGACATGATCGAAAAGGGCGGGCGCGTCTTTGCGCACTCCTTTGTCGATCTGAAAACCGGCGCTTCCCGATACTGGAGCGACATCGGGACCCTGGACGCCTATTTCCAAACCACCATGGACTTTCTGCGTCCCGACCCGCCCTTCGATCTGACTCGGGCCGATTGGCCCATGCTCACCTATCATACGCAGACCGCCCCGGCCAAACTGCTGTCCGCCGGGGCCGACGGCTGCCGGGTTGCCAACAGCTCCATCGGCGCCGGCTCGGTGATCACCGATGCCCGGGTCGAGAACTCGGTCCTGGGCTACCGGACCAGCGTGGAGCCTGGGGCCCAAGTCACGTCCTCCATCCTGTTCGACGGCGTTCACGTCGGAAAGGGCACGCGATTGCGCAACGTGATCATTGACAAACACGTGACCATTCCGGACGATATGACGATCGGTCTGTACCGGGACGAAGATCAGGAGCGATTTACCGTCACCGATTCCGGGATCGTCGTGTTGCCCAAGCAGATCACGATTTTCAAAGGAAAACGGGGAGTGCGACTATGAGCCCCAAGGGAAAAGACAACAAGCCAAAAGCGAAACGCAAGCCGGACGCTCCGGCCAAGAAAACAACGACGACGAACAAGCCCGTGAAAGAAACAACTGCCAAGCGAAAGGCCCCCGCGCGCAAACGCAAAGCCGTTGCGTCGATCGAAGCGACCTTGCCTGTCGTTTCTGAACAGCCTGTTGCGGTCGACCTGACCCCCGCCGCGGAGCCAGGCCCGCCGCCGGTGCCCGAGCCCAATGCGCCGCCGTTGCCGACGGGCTACGGGCACGACCGAATCGCCCTGCTGGTGCGCGATCCGAACTGCCTGTTTGCCTACTGGGACCTGACCGGCGATGCATTCGGAGGGCTCGTGAGTGCGCGCGGCGAGGATTTCGTCAACCGTTGCAGTTGGGCGTTGCGGGTCCATAACCATACGCAAGGCGCGCATCACTTCCAGCCGGTCGGCGTGGAAACCGGAAGCTGGTATCTCGAAGTCGTTCCCTCGACCACCTATTCCGTGGATATCGGACTGGTGGCCCCGGACGGAGCATTTTTGTCCGTGGCCTCCTCCAAGCAGGTTTCGACGCCGCGGGATTCCATCTCCGATCGGATCGATGAAGAGTGGACGGTCTCCGAGGCGCAATTCGAGAAGATGTTCGATCTGTCCGGTGGAAACACAACGATGGGAGCCAGCGAGTCGATCTCGTCGGTCGGTCTGCAGCGGATGCGGGAGCGAGTCGCTTTGCAGTTAAAAGAAGCAATCTCGTCTCGGCGCAAGTGACGGGAGATCGCGCGACACGGTCGGAATTCCTTGAAAATCCAACACCGCAAAACTACAGGGGGAATGAATGGCGCCTGAACAAGGCTACCTGATCCTGCAACTCCATGCCCATCTGCCCTACGTCCGGCACCCGGAATTCGAAGGGTTCCTGGAGGAGAGTTGGTTTTTCGAGGCGGTGACCGAATGTTATTTGCCTTTGCTGGACGCCTTTGACCGGCTCGAGCGGGACGGTGTGGATTTCCACGTCAGCATGTCGATCACGCCGCCCCTGTGCGAAATGCTGTGCGACGGCCACCTGCGCGATCGCTACCTGCGCCACCTGCGCGGCATCGTACGCTTGGCTGAGCTGGAAACCCATCGGACCGCCGCCGATCCGGAGATGAACAAGACCGCTCGGTTCTACCAGGAGCTGTTCCAGCGGCTGCGGTTTCTGTACGAGGAGCAATACGGCGCCGACTTGGTGGGACAATTCCGCCGGCTGCAGGACCACGGCCTGTTGGAAATTGTCACCTGCGGCGCCACCCATGGCTTCTTGCCGCTGATGGACCACCCCAGCGCCGCCCGGGCCCAAATTCGCGTCGCCCGCGCGAACTACGAAAAGCATTTCCACCGTCCGCCTCGCGGTATCTGGTTGCCGGAGTGCGCCTACAGCCCGGGGCTGGACGAGATGCTCCGGGACGAAGGCATCGAGTTCTTCTTCTCCGACGCGCACGGCATCCTCTACGGCGAACCGCGCCCGAAGTTCGGTATCTTCGCGCCGGTCCGCACGCCCGCGGGAGTGTCGATCTTCGGTCGCGACATGGAGTCGGGCAAGCAGGTCTGGTCGGCGCGGGAAGGTTACCCCGGTGATCCGGTTTACCGGGAATTCTACCGCGACCTGGGCTACGATGGCGACTATGAGTACATCCGGCCGTTCCTCAACGGCGATGGCATCCGCAAGGACACGGGGATCAAGTATCACCGGGTCACTGGCGACGTAGCCTTGGGTAAAAAGCAACTGTACGATCACGATGCAGCTAACGAGCTGGTCGCGCATCACGCCGGCAACTTCATGCACAACCGCCAAGCCCAGGCGCGCCACCTCTACGGCGTCATGAGACAAAAGCCGGTGATCGTCTCCCCCTATGACGCGGAGTTGTTCGGCCATTGGTGGTTTGAAGGACCGAAGTTTCTAGAGATGCTGTTGCGCAAGCTCCACCATGACCAAAACGAGATTCAAACCATCACCCCGAGCGCGTATCTGGCCTTGTCCACACCCATTCAGACAATCACGCCGAGCGCCTCCTCCTGGGGCGACAAGGGCTACTTCGAGGTCTGGCTCAACGGGTCAAACGACTGGATCTACAAACACCTACACGAGGCGGAGCGGCGGATGAGTCAACTGGCGCAGTTGCACGTCAACGGCTTGCGCGCCCGCGCCGCCGCCCAGGCCGCCCGCGAATTGGTCCTGGCCCAAAGCAGCGATTGGGCCTTCATCATGACGATGGCCACCATGAGCAGCTACGCCGTCAAGCGAACCCTGGAACACATCCACCACTTCAACACCCTGTATCAACAGATCCTCACCGACCACGTAGATGTCGGCTATCTGGAGGACTTGGAATCCCACAACAGCATCTTTCCGGAGATCGACGCCGCCGTCTACCGGTAGGCGGAGGCGTGGACGGCGTAGGAGGGCCCGTCGTTGAAACTCGTCACATTTGAACAGGATGGGACCGCGCGGATCGGCGTTTTACGCGACCAAGAAGTGATCGATCTGCAAGCGACCGATCCCCATCTTCCGACGGAGATGCTTGCGTTTCTCGACGCTGGCCGCGAGGCGACCGATCGTGCGCGGGCCGCACACGCCACGGATGGGGCGCAGACGTTCCCTCTGACCGACGTGCGCCTGTTGGCGCCGATCCGCAACCCGCGCAAGTTCATCGCCATCGGTCAGAACTACGCGGACCACTGCGCCGAACAGAACGTTAATCCGCCCAAGACGCCGATCCTTTTCGCGAAGTTCGCCACGGCGATCATCGGGCCGGGCGCCCCGATCCGGCTCTCGGAGATCTCCGAGAAAGTCGACTACGAAGCGGAGTTGGCTTTCGTGATCGGTCGGCACGGCCGGGATATTCCCGAGGATCAGGCCCGAGCTCACATTGCCGGGTACACAATCTGCAATGACGTATCCGCCCGCGACCTCCAGTTCGCCGATCGCCAGTGGGTACGCGGTAAATCGATCGACACTTTCGCCCCGCTCGGCCCGGCCCTGGTAACGCCCGACGAGATTGACGACCCGCACACCTTGGACATTTCCCTGACCCTCAACGGCAAGACCATGCAATCCTCCAACACGCGTAACCTGCTGTTCGGCGTGGACACCCTGGTCAGCTTTTTGTCCCGCGCGTTTACCCTGGAGCCCGGCGACGTGGTGACCACCGGCACACCGCCGGGGGTGGGTGTGTTCCGGACTCCGCCGGTGTTTCTCCAGTGTGGCGACACGGTATCGATCACCATCGAGTCGGTGGGCGTCCTGACTAACCCGGTCGCGTGAATTTCGCCTTTTCGGTGCCAGCGCCCTTTGGTACACTCCTCATCGCTTTCAAACCAATTTAAGAGGTGTAATGAAGACGTTTTGCTACGTCCTGGCCGTGACTTTGATTCTGGGTTTCGCCGGGCTGGCGTATGCCGCGTCGGTGCGCTGGGCAATCCCCGAGGTGAGTACGGACGCGTACTACGATATGATGCTTCACGACCGGGCTGCGGGTTACATTGAGAACCTCGATGGCGGCGACTATCGGATCTTTGCGGTTCGGCAGGGCGACTACGGATGGGTGCCCCGCAAGGTTCTGAAGTCGGCAACCTCCCAGGAGATTGCCACGCAGCGGGCTCGCGAACAGATTGAGGCGCTCTTCGCCAAGCGGGAGCCGAGCGAGTTTGAACTCAATGCCCTGGTGATATTGTTCGGCCAGCACGGGAAACAGCCTCCGGCACTTGATGAGATTCAGAGCAAGCTCCTCCCCTGGTGGCGATCGGAGCGGGACGACTTCTTTTGGTCCGAACCAGACATCAAGAAGCGGTGGGTTAGTTTCTGCCGGCTCTACCACACACCCGCCGAATCGGAGGCGCGCAGTCGAATTGCTCTCCGATTGGAAGAATTGAACAAAAGAACGGCCCTGGAGATCGCCTTTTTTACCTTCTGGGTGGTGTGCGTCCTGGTCGGCCTGCCGGCGCTCTACAGGTGGTTGAAAAGTACCGTATCCACCCCGACGAATCATTTTCTCAAGATCTATCTTGCCATTGCTATCACGACGGCGGCCGCGCTGGTCGTGGTCCCGCGCTATTTCTACCCCGTAGGGCCATATGGGCAGCACCGGTACGGTGAGGACGCGGCCACGGGCGCGGCGGGGCCCGGCGCGGAATTCGAGATCCGGAAATGGTGCGAGCCCGAGGCTCGGATCTATCCGGGCGACACAATTTTGTATCGCCCGCTTCTCGAGGTCCTGGCCAAACCGATGCTATTCGTCACCGGCCCTATCCTTCGTTCCCGTTTTACGCTTTACTTCATTCTCTTCTATTCCGCCGTTGGTGACCTAACAGCCATGCTCGCCTTTTATGTGATCCGCCTGCGCCGCACTGCGCGATTGCGGTCTGTAGACGAGACTTCCCATGGGTGAAGACAGGACCTTGGGCAATGACGACGCTCGCGCCGGGTGGAATGCGGGCGCGGATGCCTATCACGAGTTGCAGGATTCGGGCAAGGATTATTATCGATTTCTCGTGTTTGGTCCGGCTTTGCGCGAAGCTTGTGGTGATGTTCAGAACCTTCGCGTCCTCGATTTGGGTTGCGGGCAAGGCTATTTCAGCCGTCAGATGGCGGACGCAGGCGCTGAAGTGGTTGGGGTCGATTTGTCCGAGGGCCAATTGGCCTATGCCCAGGCCGAGGAAAAGAAAAGACCCCTAGGAATCGAGTATCGTCTCCTAGACGCCGCCGATTGCGCGGCACACTGTCCTGCGGCCTCCTTTGACCGCATCGTCTCCTGTTTTGCCCTGCAAGACATGGCAAACCTACCCGGCGTCCTGACCGCCGTGCACAGCCTACTCAAGCGCGGGGGGCGGTTGATTGCCTCGGTGCCTCATCCGAGTACCGATACGCCGGTCCGGCGGTGGCACACCGAAGCGGACGGCTCGAGAAGTGCTCTGATGACGGATCGTTACTTCGAGACCGGAACGAGCATGTGCCAGTGGAACTTCCCACGGCTCAAGTATCACTGGGAGACACCCTATTGGCGACGCACTTTGGCCGACTGGAGTGAAACGATTGATGTTGCAGGGCTTCAGGTCCACCGCATCCATGAGCCTCGCCCGACACAGGAGCAGGTGCAGGAGCATCCCAATTTGGAAGACTGCTATCGGCTTCCCTACGTGTTGATTTTTGATTTGGGTCTAAAACCGAATGAATTCGGTGCCTAGGAATTCGAGGCGTTTTTTTCGTTTTTGAGATCGATGCCGTAGGTTTGGATCTTCACATCGAGGGTCGGCCGAGAGATGTCGAGCATTCGCGCGGCGCGGACTTTCTTGAAGTTGCTGGCCTTGAGCGCCGCGAGGATCGCTTCTTTTTCCACTGCGTAGGTGGACGCCGTGACGATCTGTTTGAGACTCTTGCCCTCGAGGTCGCTCAACTTGATTCGCGCCAGGCCACCGGCGCGAACGTGCTCGCTCAGATGCTCGGCAGTGATCGCGCCGCGAGTCAGGGCGACCAGCCGAGTGATTTCGTTTTCCAATTCCCGCACGTTTCCCGGCCAGTCGTAGCGCAGCAAGGCCCGCATGCACCCGGCGTCCACCTTGCGCTTGGGCGGCGCGGTCTCGGTCAGTTTGTCCAAGAAGTGATTCACCAGGATCGGAATGTCGTCCTTCCGATCCCGTAGCGGCGGTAGCTGGACGGGAATGACGTTCAGCCGATAGTACAGATCCTCTCGAAATCGCTTGGCGGCCACCATCTCGGCCAGGTTCTTGTTGGAGGCGGCGATCACACGGACGGTGACGTGTCGCGGCTGTGTGCTGCCCACAGGGAGGAATTCACCTTCCTGTAAGACGCGCAGGAACTTCGTTTGGGTCTCCGGACTCATCTCGCCGATCTCGTCCAGGAAGATCGTTCCGCCGTCGGCGATCTCGAACAGCCCCTTGCGATCGCGCACCGCGCCGGTGAACGCGCCGCGCACATGGCCAAACAGCTCGCTCTCCAGGAGCGTTTGTGTCAGGGCCGCGCAGTTGAGGCCTACAAACCGCTTGCCCTTCAGTTCGCCGTTGTAATGGATTGCCTTGGCCACCAACTCCTTGCCCGTGCCCGACTCCCCCTGGATGAGCACCGTGATCCGGGTTTCGATAACCCGGTCCAGTAGTTTGAAGACCGCTACCATCTTCTTGCTGCGTCCGATGAGGTTGTCGTAGTTGTACTTGAGCGCCACCTTAGGGTGGTCTTTTTCGATCAGGACCATTTCGCGGCTCTGGTTTTCCAGCTTTTCTTGGAGCTGCTCGTTGAGTTGGTCGACCATCTCCTTCGCGCCGGCCAGCTCCTTTTGCTTGACCAACACCTCTTCGTAGAGCCGCGCGTTTTCGATGGCAATCGCCGCTTGCGCTGCGAAGGCCTCCAGCAGGCTCAACTGCTCGCTGGTAAACGCTCGCTGGGCCAGATCGTTGCCCAGGTAGATCAGCCCGAGGACCTTGTCTTTCAACAGCATCGGCACGCACATGACGGAGACCAGCTCCTGATCAATGATGCTCTGTTCCAGGCCGTAGCGTGTGTCGTTGAGCGCGTTTTCCAGGATCTCAGGCTTTCCGGAGGCTGCGACCTGCTTGATGATCGAGCGGCTGACGCGGAACTCCTTTTGATCGATCTGGTGCTTTTCGATGTTGCGCGCCACGGCAAAGTCCATTTGTTCGCCGTCCAGCAGGATCAAGAAGCCCCGTTGGGCGCCGGTGACCTCGATGACCCGGTCCAGGATCATCTCCAACAGCGCTGGGTGGTGCAGCTCGCCGGAGACTTCGCGGTTGATCTCCAGCAATTTCAGCAGATCGTCGCGCTCCTTGACAATGCGCTCGCGCGCCAAGGCGCCGTCGGCGCTCTGATCGGAGTCTTCGAATTGCAACCGGGCGCGACCGATCGTAATCATGTCGCCGGGCCGAAGCGTGGCTTTGTTGATGATCTGGTCGTTCAGGCGGGTCCCGTTTTGGCTGTCCAGGTCGCGGACCTGCCAACCGCCTTCGATCCGCTCGATCTGGCAATGTTGGCGGGAGAGGTTGCGATCGGCCAGTTCCAGGGTACAGCCGCTCCCCCGGCCGATGATGGTGATCTCATCGGAGAGTGTGTGGTAAATCTTTTTGTCGCCGTCGAGGACGACCAGTCGGACAGCCACTGGCAGATCCCTCCGCTATCGTGCGGTCACTTTCTCCAGGTGTGCGAATCGGAGCATGAGATGCCGGATTCCGGACCGGGTGAACTGCACCGTCGCCTTTTGATTCTCGCCGATGCCCGACAGATCCACGATCCGGCCGGTGCCCAATTTCTTGTGGGTGACCAGATCGCCGGCCCGAAGTCCGAAGCCAGTGTACTTTTTCTTTGCGGGCTGTTCAACGTCTTCCCGCATGACCGGCTCCGGCCGCGGTGCGCGCGCGGGGGCCGATGGCGTGAAGCGAGCGGCGCTTTGTCCCGGCCGCGTGACGGGCGGACCGGCGGACCACCCGAAGCTCCTGCGGTTGAGTACCGCCTCGGGCAACTCCTCCAGGAACGGGCTGGGCCCGCTAAAGAAGGTTTGCCCGTGGGTCTGTCGCTCCATGGCGCAGGTGATCCACAGCCGTTTCTTCGCGCGCGTGATGCCGACGAAGAACAGACGGCGTTCCTCCTCGAAGCGTTCGGTGGTGTCCTGGCTGAGCCGGTGGGGCAGTAGGTCGCGCTCCAATCCCGTGATGAAGACGAAGTCGAACTCCAGCCCCTTCGCCGAATGGAGTGTCATCAGGCTGACCTTGGGCGCGTCGGCCTGCAGGTTGTCCGTGTCGGAGACCAGGGCCGTTCGCTCCAGGAAGCCACCGAGGGCGCCCTCCGCCTCGGCCTGGTCGTAGTCGCGTGCGGCGGAGATGAGCTCGCCGATGTTTTCGAGCCGGTCCTCTGCCTTGAGCGGATCGGCTTTTTCCAGGAAGGCCCGGAGCGCGGTGTCGGAGACGATCCGTTCAAACAGGCTGGCCACCGAGCCGTCGTGTTGGCGCAGCCGTCCGATCAGATTCGCAAAGCCCGCCAGGTGCCCGCGTGTGCGGGACGGAGCGATCTGCTCTTCCACCATGACCCGGGTGGCGGCGTAGAGGCTGATGCCCCGTTCGGTCGCCAGATCCCGCACGCTTTGCAGCGTCGTTTGCCCAATGCCGCGGGTCGGCATGTTCACGATCCGCTCGAAGCTCACGTTGTCGTCCGGGTTGGACACTAGCCGCGCGTAGGCCAGCAGGTCCTTGACCTCCTTGCGCTGGTAGAAGGCTACGGCGCCCACGACCACGTAGGGCACGCCGGCGTCGCGCAGGGCGTCCTCCAACAGGCGCGACTGCGCGTTCATGCGATAAAAGGCGGCCATCTCCGATGCCGCGTGGTCAGCCGCGATCAGTTCGGCGCATTGCGCCGCCACCTGCGCGGCTTCGGTCTGCGCATCGCCGCAGGTCCACAGTTCGATTTTTTCGCCTGCTTCGTTGCGCGTGACCAGATCCTTTTCCTTGCGCTTGGTATTGTTTCGGATCACCTGGTCCGCGGCGGCGAGGATGGAGGCGGTGGAGCGGAAGTTTTCTTCCAGCCGGACGACGGTGGCGTTGGGGTAATCTTTTTCGAAGTTGAGGATGTTGTCAAGCGTCGCGCCGCGCCAGGTGTAGATGGACTGGTCCGGGTCGCCGGTGGCGCAGATGTTGCCTCGCGCGAAGCTGAGCTGCCGCAGCAGGGTGTATTGCACGCGGTTGGTATCCTGAAACTCGTCCACCAGCACGTAGCGGAACTGCTCGTTGTAGGCCGCGATCACGTCTGCGTCCTTCTGGAACAGCTCGACGGTCTTGAGCAGCAGGTCGTCGAAGTCCAGGGCGTTGGCCTCTTTGAGCTGGTCGTGGTAGTGCCGGTACAGCCGTGCGACGACCCGATCGCGGTCGCCGAAGGCGGATTCGAGCGCTTCGTCCGGGTCGACGGATTCGTTCTTCAGCACACGGATGCGGCCGAGCATTTTTTGCGGTGGCCATTGGGTGGGGTCGAGGTTTAGCTTTTTGAGTCCGCGTTTGACGATGGCGGTGGCGTCGGCGGTATCGTAGATCACGAAGTCGGGCCGGTAGCCCAGCTTCTCCGCGTGTCGGCGCAGGATGCGGGCGCCCATACCGTGGAAGGTACCGATCCACATGCGGCTAACGTCCGTGTAGGTCGCCATCCGCTCGCGCATTTCGCCGGCGGCCTTGTTGGTAAAGGTGATCGCCAGGACCTCCCAGGGCTTGGCCCCTTTTTCGAGCAGGTGTGCGATACGTCGTGTAATCACGCGGGTCTTTCCACTGCCCGCGGCCGCCAGGACCAGCAGCGGTCCTTCCGTATGAGTCACCG
>JAJDCN010000203.1 GCA_029260815.1 Planctomycetota bacterium | reverse complement strand
CTCGCCGGTGGAGGCTGCGGTGTGGGCTGGAGCGGTGCCGGGAGCGTATACGGCGGTGGGGCGCTGGTGTGTGCGTCGATGGGGCTGGAGGTATATGCTACGGCGCAGACGCCGGCGTGGGCGCGAGCGCTGCGGGCGAGGCTGGGTTTTAACGCGTGCTAAATTTACTGGAGCCAGGAGTCAATGGTTTCAGCTAGATCCTTGATGATTTCCGCTTGTGTTTTGCCCGTGCGCTTGGGGACGTTGAAGCTGTGATCGGCTTCCTCGACGACGTGGAGCTTGGCTCGCCGTTTCAGGCGCTTGCAAACCGGTCGCAAATGCTCCAGATCCGCAAGCTTGTCCCGGGTGCCTTGTAAAAAGAGCATGGGAATCTTCACCGCGTTTAGATGCTCCGCCCGTTCGCTGCCCGGCTTTCCGGGTGCGTGGAGGGGGAAGCCGAAGAAGACCAACCCCTCAACGTCAGTCAGGGGTTCTTGCGAAGCGGCCAGCGACGTCATGCGCCCGCCCATGGATTTCCCCCCCGCAATCAGCGAGAGCTTGGGAGCCGCCTTGCGTGCGGCTTTCACGGCTGAACGGACTGTTGCGGTAAGGACCTTCGGCGTATCGGGTCCGCCACGGCCTTTTTCCATGTATGGGAATTGATAGCGAAACGTGGCAATGCCCACGTCAGCAAGTTCGGTGGCGGCCGCTTCCATAAACGGATGGGTCATGGGCGCCCCGGCCCCGTGGCCCAAGATCAGCAACCGTCGCGCGCCGCGAGGCCGCAGGAGGATCGCGGAAACACTGCCTTTTTCGGGTGTGGCTTCGAATTTCAAGTTCTTCGGCGTGGAGGACACAAGGGCTCCAGCAAGCGACCACCAGGTGAATCCGAGATACAAAAAGAGCCGATCTCGGGCGATCGGCTCTTTGCGTGACCGCGCTTATTTTTTGTCCGTAGACTCCGCCGGTGTCGCGGCAGCACCCTCTGCGCCCTCAGGGGCGTCGGCGGCTTCGCCTTCCGGTTTGGCGGACTTGGCTTTCTTCCTCAACTTACGGTTGCTGACTTTCGGCAAGCCGTAGACGGGCGTGTCTTCCGTCCAGCGCCCCTCGACTTCCAGCAGTTCGATCCGCTCGGAACGGGACAGGACATTGCGGTGGCGCCGCAGGGCGCTCTTGACTTTCAGGCTCTTGTGAATCGACATTCGGTTTGCTCCTTGTCTCCGTTCAAACGCTGTATCTTGTGGCGGCCGCGACTTATTGTATCACTTGCTTAATGGCTCTAAGCCGTCGGGGTACTGGATCCAAGACACTGCGATCGTCCAATACCAGGTTTTTCAAGTCGCGCATCAAACTTGGCCATTTGCTATCGTTGCGATCTTCGAATCGGCCCACCGTCAGGTAAATACTGTTCCGGCCGGCATGGACCTCGACGTTCTTAAACATGCGCTCCTCGAGGATCCTCTTTGCGGCTTTGTACCGCTCGATAATCTCTGCGTTCACCGTACTGCCGGACATGACTTGTACGACCCACACGTCCGGTACCGGCTGGGGCGATTCGACTGGCTCCATGCTCGGCACCTGCTCCTGCCGATTCTGCGCGACACTCACGCCTAACACGTAAGAGACCACCATCATGACCAGCACGATAACGAGCAGCACCAAGGCCGTGTCATACCGCATCGAAAATGTTCGGGCTCCAGTGGATCGGGGTGGCTCGTCCGTCGCCATGGAATTGGCGAGGGATTCCACCTTGCTCCCACCAGCATCGCCCGGCGGGCCACTACCGGATGCCTGGAGGATCTCGAACAGCTCCGGCTGTTTCTTTCCACGCTTCACCGGCTCGTCTCCAGCAGACCTTAGAGGCGGCAGTATAGCAGGTTAGATTCGGATTGCAACTATTTTTGGGCCCGCCCCAGCCGTTCCGGCTCAGGGCTCCTCCAGATGCCGGTCGAAGCCCGGCGATTGGAACTCCGGGATCGCGTAAAAACTTGCCCCCTCGAACTGCTTGAGCAGCTCCAGCCCGCTTTGTACGCCTACCACGGTTATTACCGTGGACAGCACGTCCGCCTCCAGACAACTTCCGGCCACCACGGTCACGCTGTCCAGTGCTTTTACAGGCCGCCCGGTGCGCGGGTCGAGGATGTGATTGAATCGCTGGCCACCAATGAGGATGTACCGTTCGTAATTGCCGGAGGTGGTTACGGCCTTGTCCGTCAGGTGCAGCTTCAGATCCTTCCAAACCCGAATTTTTGAGCGGTCCTTTTCGTATGGATCGCGCAGGAGCACTGTCCAAGGTTTTCCGTCCTCGTTGATGCCCGCCGCGTACAAATCGCCACCTGCGTTTACAAGGGAATTTTCGACGCCGTGGGCGCGCAGGACACGGATCGCCTCGTCTACGGCGTACCCCTTCGCAATGGCGCCGAGGTCAATGGACATCCCCCGCTCCGGAAGCCATACGGTCTGTCCCGCCGGATCCAAAACGATCTTGTCGTAGCCCACCAATCTGAGCGTCGCGAGGATCTCCTGCTCGGAAGGGGGGGCGTTATTTGGTGGAATTTGGGCGGGGGATTTGCCCTCTTCGGTCCGATCGCGCCACAACGCAACCAATGGGCGGACCGTCATGTCGAACGCTCCATCGGTCTGCTTGGAATACTCGATCGCCTTTTGAATCATCGCGAAGGTTTCATGGGAAACCGCCACCGGCGCCTTACCCGCAGCCCGCTTGATCTTCGAGATCTCGCTGTCTTCTCGATAGTCGCTCATCCGCTGGTCGATCTGGCGCATGCGGTCGAAGGCCACGTTGATCGCTTCGTTGATTTTGTCGCGATTCGTACCGGTCGCCGTAATGTGAATCGAGATGCCCATAATCCGGGCTTCGCCTTCCAAGGTCAGCGAATCCTGCCACACCAGCAGGACCACCAGGAAAATCAGCACCAGTGCGATGGAGACGACAATGGCGGAGCGAAGGGTTTGGTTTCTTGAGTTTGGGGTGGTCATTCTGCCTTGCGATCCAGGGTAAACAGCCCGATTTCCGGGCGACAGCGGATGCGGACGGGCAACATGGACATGCCCAAGCCTCGGCTGTTGTAGATGTATGTGCCGTTGGAGCGGGACAGGCCCGGGCCGGTCTGGTCCACATACTTGCAGAAGTAGGTCAACGGACCAAACACGGGGAAATTGATCTGGCCCCCGTGGGTGTGGCCGGTCAGCACCAGGTGGGGGGCGTGGCCATTCAAAGAAAAAAGCGTGTCCGGATTGTGGGCCAACAAGATCCGCGCATGGGCCTGGTGCGATCCGTGCGCCGCGGCGTCCAGGTTGGGTTGACCTTCTTCGTGGTCGTCGACGCCCATCATACACAGACGAGCCCCGCTTCGTTCGATAAAGCGATTGGCGTTTTGCAACACCGTCACGCCGGCGGCTTCGAAGTCCTGGACAATGCGGTTGTGGAAAGGCTGCCAGCGGTCGTGGTTGCCCAGAACCGCAAAGACGCCCAAAGGGGCCTTCAGGGAGGCGATCCGACGAATCCGATCTGCATAGTACTTGGGCGTGTAGCCGATATAATCTCCCGTGAGCGCGATTAAGTCCGGCTTAAGAGATTGAGAGATCCGAAGGATTTCCTCCAGCCGGCGCTCTTCCATGAAATCCGCCGCATGAAAGTCGGTTAAGTGCAGGACCCGAAGGCCTTGGAGAGCGGGTGGGAGCTTGGGGATGTGGACCTGGTGCCGGGAGATTTGAAGACGATTGCCCCGCGCGAAAAGCCATCGCGTAAACCCGGGGAATCGGCTGCACCACACAAACACGCGGTAGCTTTCGATAAAGGGTTGCAGAAGTTTCTTGATCGCCATTCTTATTTTTCCCTTTTGGCTGTATCGTCAATACGGGACCAATTCTTACCCTAAATGTGCCGCTCAGGTCTGCGCTCCGACGCCACCGGCCCGGCCTTTGAGTTCCAGCACCGACCGATACAGTGCGAGGGTCTGCTCAGTATTGCGCTCCAAGGTATAGTCCCTGGCCGTCTCCGCTGCATGCTCGCTCAGAGTCTCTCGCTTTTTTGGATCGACCATCTCCTCCAGTGCGCAGACCAGGGCCTCCACCCGGCTGGGGGCGTGGACCACAAACCCGTTTTCCCCCGAGTGGATAATCTCGCTGGAGCCGGCCAAACCGCTACCGATCACCGGAAGGCCACAGGCCATGGCCTCCAGCACGACTTGGCCGAAGGCGTCGGATTGGCTGGGGAAGACCAAGTAATCGGCCGCACCGTACAGTTCCTCGATCCGCTGGACCGGTCCGCAAAAGATCACGTCCTGTTCCACGCCGCAACGCGACGCATGGCGGCGCATGGGCTTGGAGTTGTCTCGCCCAGCCACCAGTAGAAACGGCCGCTCCGTGCGGGGCACGCGACCCAATGCGGCGATGAGGAACGGGAGCCCTTTGCGTTTGAAACCGGTGCCCACAAACAGGGCCACCGGCCGGTTGCCCACGATGCCATGATAGGTGCGAACCGACTTGCGGTGAGTGCGCGCAGCGGTGGGGTTGAACCGCATGCGGTCGACCGGGTTGTAGATCACAGTGATCTTGTTCGGATTGACGCCGAAGTCCTCGACGATCTCGCGCTTGCACAGTTCTGAAATGGCCGTCAGCTGCGCGCCGGCGCCGAGCCGATAGCGCTCGCGCTCCAGGGCCAGGATCACGCGGTTGCGCGGGTTGAGCCGCAGCAGGGCCTGACCCGTCGGGGTCCGGGCCAGTCGGTGGGTGGCCAGCAGATAGCGCCAGTGAGAGCCTCCACCGATCCGATAGACGTCCTGATTGACCGTGCGGGAAAAACCGTGAATCACGTCGTAGCTTTCTTCTCGAAGCATTTGTGCGGTGTTACGGGCGAAGGTCAAAATGCGTGTGGGGGCGCACAAAGTGTTGACCGGAACGGGATGCACAAGAATCCTTTCCTGCACGTCCGTCGCCCTGGCGGCGAACAGGTGGAGTTCGTGGCCCCGCTGGAGCATCTGGTCGACAAGGTTGTAGACGTAGCGCTCCACTCCGCCGCCGGTTTCTTCGTATTTGTAGATGACATAGGCCAGCTTCATTTTGGAGCCACCGATTCCCTGTTCAGCTCCCACAACTTCGCCCAGGTGAGAAAGATATAGAAAGCGGTGCAGATGGCGATGATGAAACCGGGCAAGGCGTCGCGAAAACCTTGCTTCCAAAAATAGGTTTCCAGGAATTTCACGGGCGGCTTCCACATGAGCTTGGCCAAACTGAAGCGGACGCCCGCGTCGCGCATTTTCCCGGCGCGGGTGGCCGAGAAGCGATTGATCGTTTTGAGCTGATCGGCCAGATTTCGGTAGGTGTAGTGTTCAAGTTCACCCGTGAGGGTTCCGACCGGGCCATCGACGACCGCACGGTCGTGGGGATCTTCTCCGGCGTAGCGGGCTTTGCTCCGATCGAACAAGCGCAGCTTGAGATCCGGGAACCACCCGCCATGGTTGATCCACCGCCCCAGATAGTGAGTATGTCTCGGAAGCGAGTAGCCGACGAATGGAGCGGTTCCGTTTGCCAGGACCGACCGAACCTCTTCGCGTAGCGAATCGGAGACTCGCTCGTCCGCGTCTACGGCCAGAACCCAGTCGTTGTCGGCCAACGACAGAGCAAACTGGCGCTGTTCGTTGATGCCGTTCCAGGCGCGCTGATGAAAAATCGCGCCGCGCTGTTTGCAGATCTCGGGTGTGGCGTCGGTGCTCAAAGAATCGACGACGATCACTTCATCGCACCAGGAAACCGAATCGAGACACGCTCCGATATTGTCTTCTTCGTTGTAGCTGATGATGACCGCGGATACTTTCACGTTACGCACAACCTCCTTGATTACGCGCGCGCTTCTTTCGATGGGGCGCCGGGGCCCGCTTCGCGTCGGGACGCCAGCTGTTCCACGGCCGCGGCATAGACTCGGTTCACGTCGATGCGGGTCATGCACCGGTGATCGATGGGGCACTCGCGCTTGAGGCAGGGGGAGCAATCCACCGGCTCTCGTACTACCGTATGCGCGTCGCCGAAGGGTGCGGTCGTCACCGGGTCGGTGGGCCCGAAAATGGCCACCACCGGGGTTCCCACCGCCGCGGCCACGTGCATGGGCCCTGTGTCGTTGGTGAGGATCAAGTCGCATCGCTCCAACACCGCGGCCAGGTCCATGAGGCGGGTTTTGCCCGCTACGCTGAGCGCCCCGTCTCCGATCTCCTGGGCGATCTTGCCGGCCAGCTCCTCTTCCCGCGGGCCGGCGCCCAGCAGGACGATCCGGGCCTTGTTTTTGTCTACCAGCAGTTTTGCGACCTCTACAAAGCGGTCGGGAAACCACTGCTTGGCGCCGCCATAGGTCGCGCCCGGGTGAATGGCCACGCGGGGGCCGTCCACATTGGCAATGGGACGTAACAATTCCTCCGCCACGGCTCGGGCTGCGGTGTCCGGCACGAGTTGTGGGGTCGCCCGGTCCCCCTTGACACCCAGGCCCCGCACGATGTTGAAGTAGTAATGGACGCGGTGCATCGACAGCGCGGCGCGGTCGCGCTCAAACCGCTTGGTGAGCAGCAGGGCTCGGCCCCCCGAAACGTAGCCGGCCCGCAAAGGGATGCGCGCCAGAAAAGCCAGCAAGGCCGAGCGAAACGATCGAGGGAAAAGGATGGCCGCGTCGAAGCTCCACCGACGAAGGGTCGGTGTCATCTTCAACAGTTCCATTTCGTCCGCGTAGTCGATGACAAAGTCCAATTCGGGCATCGAGGTATACAGGTCTTTGAGTCCGGCCTGGGTCACCACGGCCAATTGCGCGTTTGGGCAAGCCTCCCGCAAGGCGCGGATGGCGGGTAGCGACATGACGGCATCGCCCAACCAGTTGGCTCCTTTGATAAGGATCCGGTTGGCGGTGAGGATTCCCTGGCTTTGCCTGCCACGGATCAATTCCAACACTCGCCACCAACCTCGGTGAATGGTCAGGTCAAAGATCTGGCTTTCGTAGAGTTCTGAAATCTCAATGTCTTCTCCGGCATACTCTTTGAAGAAGCGCAGGCGATCGGCGCTGGTGACGACGGTACGATGGCGATTGAGTTTCTCCGCGCTGCGGTTCAGGCGGGCCAGATTCCAAATGCGCTCGCCCAGGGTCAGCTCGTCCAGCCGGGTGCTCTTGTCCAGGTCGATAATAAATACTTTCGGTTCCGCGCCCGGCTGTGCGTTGACCAGGATGTTTCGAAGGTTCAAGTCCGCGTGGACGATGCCCACGTTGTGGAGATTGCGAATGGCCCGCGCCACTGCCCGGATCGTTTGGACCTTTCCAGGGCGGGGCGTGACGGACAGATAGTGCATCAAGTCGATCGTATCGGGGATCTC
>JAJDCN010000202.1 GCA_029260815.1 Planctomycetota bacterium | reverse complement strand
GTAGAACAGCTCAGCCCGTTTCACGGGATCAGTCTTGCACCTTTGATCCTGCCGGACTATCGTCCGCCGGCGAAGCGCCCGGTGGTCTTCGTTTTGCGCAATTACGAAGACTCCTACGGATTGGTGGCTGAGGGGCGCTGGAAGTTCATTTTCGATCGCCAGAATCACTTGCTTATGCTCTACGATCTGCAGGCCGATCCGGAGGAACGCAACAACCTGATCCTGGTTCAATCCCAACGACGGGAGAGGTACAAGAGCATGATCGATTGGTTCTTGCGTGAGGGGCAAGGCTCCTACGCCGAATAACGGGTGGCTCGACGTCCGCAAACGGGCTTGACTTTCGATTTCTGGATACCTACAATCGAACAGGAAACCGCAATCGCAAAAAGTAGATGGGTAAGTGTCGTGAGTTCCCTCGAATCCAGCGTGTTGGTTCTCAATAAGTTTTACATGGCTGTCCACGTGATCTCCGTGCGGCGCGCCTTCTCCCTCCTGTGGGTGGAAAAGGCGGAAGTGGTAGCCCAGCAGGACGATATCTGGGGCGGCTACGATATCATCAGTTGGATCGATGCTTCGCGATTGAAGCAGGACTTCGAGGGCCACGACGAGTGGGTGCATACCGTTTCAGTCGACATCCGGGTACCGCGCATCATCCGACTGACCGCGTTTGAACGTTTGCCTCGGCGTGGTGTCAAGCTCAACCGCCGCAATCTCTACGCCCGCGACCACAATACCTGCCAGTACTGCGGGAAGCGATTCCCCAGCTCGGAGCTGAGCCTGGACCACGTGACCCCACGCTCGCGCGGCGGCAAGTCCACCTGGACTAACCTGGCGTGCGCCTGCACCCGATGCAACAACCGCAAGGCAGGCAAGACCGTCGCCGAGGCTCGAATGAAACTGATTCGCGAGCCGGTGGAACCCCGGCGCAGTCCCGTGGTCACCCTGAAGATCCGGTCGCAGAAATATCAGTCCTGGAAACAGTTTCTGGATAATGCCTACTGGTCGGTGGAACTGGAGCAGGACTAACCGAGTTTGAACAATCTCCCCAATATTATCACGCTTTTGCGCCTTCCGTTTACGGTCCTCTTCTTCGTCTGTTTCGTCTGGGGGACGCACAGCGCGACGCTCACGTTCGTCTCCCTGGTCTTTTTGCTTTTGGCGGGACTGAGCGACGCGGTGGACGGCTGGCTGGCGCGGCGGCTGAGGGCAGAGTCAGGCTTTGGCCGCTTCTTTGACCCGCTGATGGACAAGGTTCTGATTTGCGGCGGCTATATCATCCTGCTGGAGCTGCCCTACGTGGCCCGATGGATGGTCATTGTGATCCTCACGCGAGAGTTGCTCGTGACCGCCCTGCGGGCACTGGTAGAGGCCGAGGGCGTCAAGTTCGGCGCCAATATCTGGGGCAAGGCGAAGATGGTGATCCAGTGGGTCGCGCTGGTCGTGATTGTCGCCGTGGAAGGCTACGCTCGGATGGAGTCGGTAGGCCCGGTATCCAGGCTTATTCCGACAATCGCGATCTGGATCGCCACGGTGGTGACCGTCGGGTCCGGTGTCAGCTATATCTTGCAAGCCCAACCGGTGCTTCGCAAACAGTGGAGTGCACGCGGGTGAACGGCTTGATGAAACTGATTGCCAGCGTGTTTTACCTCGGGACCTTTCCGGTCGCCTCCGGCACGGTGGGCACAGCCGGCGCCGCGGTGGTGTACATGGGGCTAGTCGCCGCCGGCCTGTATGGCGCGGGGCTCCACGGAGCTTTGTTGGGCCTGCTGGCCGTCAGTTCGCTGTTGTGCATCCCGGCGGGCAACTGGGCGGAGCGGACCTATCGCAAGAAAGATCCGGGAATCGTCGTGCTCGACGAAGTGGCCGGCTACTTCATCGCGGTCCTTTTTCTGCCGGTCAATGATCTCGCCAGCGGGCTGACGGCGTGCCTGGCTGCGTTCTTTTTGTTCCGGGTTTTCGATGTACTCAAGCCGCCCCCGTGCCGAAAGCTGGAGCGACTCGGCGGCGGCTTGGGGATTCTGCTGGACGATCTGATGGCGGGCGTGTATACCAACCTGTTGTTACAGATTGTTCTGCGATGGATTGTGGACTAAAGAGCCCATGGCCGCTGAACGTGAATCCACCGAAACGAAAGACCCCCGTGTGATCAAACCCTCGTCGAGCCTGGCGTTTAAGTTCGCCTGGCGGGTCAGTGTGGTGATTGCGGTGCTGGTCCTGCTGTTTGGCATCGTGGCGTCCCTGACGCTCAAGAATCTTGCCACCGAGATGATCAACGCGCGGGGCGTGGACCTGGCCACCGCCGAGGCGGCCCACGGCCTGGAATACTGGCGCCAATTTACCCACGCCACGATCAATCCATTGATGCAGACACTCGAAAACAACGACGACGTGGTCAATATCGTCGTGTTCGAGCCTGATGCGACCGGCGAATTGCAGGTCCAAGCCGCCGCGCGACCGTTCCGCTCGGCGGAGGTCAAGGAGAACACGAACAGCCAAGCCCAAATCCCGAATCGCCCGGACACAACGATCACCACCGGCACGTTCGAGAAGGCGGGCGAGACCCTCGTGAACGTGCGGATCTACCGGAAGCCCGTAGCTGCCAAAGACGGCAAGGAAGGAACTCTCCTGCTGGTGCTCTCCGCCCGACGGGTGGAGGAGCAACGCTGGTCGTTTCTGTCCACCCTGGTAATCGTAGGGCTGGTGGCCGTGGGCCTGGGCATCGGCACATCGTTCTTGCTCGCGGCCTTGGTGGCCCGACCGGCGCGCAGTCTGGCCACGGATATGGGCGCGGTCAGCCGCGGCAACCTGGAGCATAAGACGCGCGTCCACGGCAACGACGAGATCGGGATGCTCGGCCGCTCGTTCAACCGAATGATCGTCAGTCTTCAGGAGGCCCAGACGCGCGAGGTGGAGCGGCGGGCGATTGAGCGAGAACTGTCCATCGCCCAGGAGATCCAGTCGAGTCTGTTGCCCGCCGAGCTGCCCAAGCTGTCGCGATTCGACCTGTTTCCCTATTACGAGCCGGCCAAGGAAGTGGGCGGTGACTATTACGACTTTATCCCCGTAGATCGGAAGCACTTGGGCTTGGTGGTGGCCGACGTCTCCGGCAAGGGGATTCCCGGTTGCATGGTCATGACCATGGTCCGCAGCATCATTCGCTACGAATCCCGCGGGCTTCTATCAGCGGGAGAGACCCTCAAGCGGGTCAATCGGCTAGTGGCCTCCGATATCAAGCGGGGCATGTTCGTGACCGCCATTTATATGATTATTGACATTACTACCGGGGAGACTACAATGGCCTCGGCCGGGCACAACCCGCTGATCTACTGGAGCGGGAAGGAGCAGACCTGTCGTTTGATCAACCCCGGCGGCATGGCCTTGGGGCTGGATCGCGGCCTCGCCTTCAACGAGGCGATGCGGGAGGTTACGCTTCAGTTGGCCACCGGCGACCGGCTTGTGGCCTATTCCGACGGCATCGTCGAGGCGATGAACGAGCAGGACGAAGAATACGGGGATGACCGTTTCTTGGCGGCCTGCCAGCGATTGGCGGCTCTGCCGTCAGAAGAGTTTGTGACGGGTGTTGTTGAAGAAGTCCGCATGCATCAGGGCGGTGCGGAGCAACACGACGACATCACCCTTTCCACGCTTCGGTTTCTGGGAGAATCCCGGGAGGAATAAGAGGCGATGGTCGATACCGCGCGACTGCGTCTGAAAGTTCCGGCCGACACACGGCAGCTTGAGCAGCTTCGCGCCTCAATCGCCACGGTGGCGATGCGTTCTCGAGTGCCCACCGTTGCCCGTGACCGCATGATCATTGCGGTGGACGAAGCGGTGACCAACGTGATCAAGCACGGCCTGACTCCCGACAATTCCCAGAAAAATATCGAAATCCACGTTCTGATCGATATCGGCCGGATCGAGGTCCATATCCAAGACCATGGTCGGTCGTACGATCCCCAAGGCAAACAGCCAAGCGATATATTGAGACATTTGCGGGTTGGTGGGCACAGCGGTCTCGGTCTGTATTTAATCAATACGACCGTAGACAAAATTCGCTATGGATGCTTGGAGAGCGGCGCGAACGAGTTGGTTTTAACAAAGTATTTCTGACCGGAAAGGAGGGGGTAGGAAAAGACTGCGGACGAGTTACCCGAGGTCGCAGTGACGCGGGTGGTTCCAAACCGACAAGAGCGGGAAAGACGGGCAGAAGAGAAGGAGAAGGGCAATGGGTGGACTTGAAATCTCAACTCAGATGAAAGTCGATGACGTTACCGAAATCGACGCAATCGGTTCTGTAGACGCCCACACGTTTCATGACCTGGAAGAAGCCTTTGAGGAGCTTTTTCAGGCAGAAAGCTATCAGATCATCGTAAAGCTCGATCGGCTCAATTATATCTCCAGCGCCGGTGTTGGCGTGTTGATCGGAGCGGTGAATCGCTGTCAGGAAAACAGCGGGGACATCGTTTTCGTCAACCCGACGGGCAGCGTCAAGGAGGTTTTCGACCTGATCGGACTCAACGATATGTTTACCACGGCCCAATCGGTCAAAGCAGCGCGCGAAGCGATTCTGCGTCGCATGTAGAGCGGCTGCCGCGCAAGGCCGGCACGTGGTTTTGGACCGAGGACGATGCAGATCGTCCACGCAGTCAGCCTCCGAAGAGGCGTTTTGCGGCAGCCGCTTGGGCTCTTAGTTTGAAGTGCCCCCCGCGGTGTGCTGGGTAAGACGGTCCACGATGGACGAATGCCCCGCCTGCTTGGCCAGGTCTACCGGTCGCATGCCCGCCTTGTTCTTTGCGTCCGCCTTTGCTCCCTTTCGCAACAGAAGTTCGACGACGTGCAGATGTCCCTTCCTCGCCGCCTCGTGCAGCGGGGTCGATCCGCCGTTGTGCGTGACCTCCAGCTGGGCGCCCGCCTCCAGCAATACTTCTACCGTGCTTCCATCGCCGTTGACCGCCGCCAGGTGCAGCGGGGTGTTGCCCGAAGTGGTTTTGACGTGGACATCGGCTCCAAGACGGATCAATATTTTCGCCATGTCCGTCCCGCGGCTGTTCGCCGCCGCGTGCAGGGGCGTCCAGGTCTTCGGCTCGTTGATCGGCGCGCCTTTTGACAATAACAGCGTAACCACAGCCTCGTGCCCATGGGCCACCGCCACGTGCAACGGCGCATGCTTGAACTCATTGACGGTCAGCGGATCTGCTTTGTGCTCCAGCAGAAGCGTGACCACGTCGACACTGCCCACACTTGCCGCCAGGTGGAGCGGTGTCGACTGTTGATACTTGTCCTTCGCGTCGACTTTCGCCCCTTTCTCGAGCAACAGCTTTGTGACGGCCAATTGCCCAGCTCGCGCAGCTTCGTGTAGAGCGGTGCGGCCGGTCAATTCCGATTTCTCTTCTTCGGAGCGCAAGTTCACGTCGTCCCCCGCGTCCAGGCGCCGCTGCACCAGAACGGTGGAGCCGGAGCGCGCCGCGAGGAGCAGATCGATCCCAGTATCCTTGGCTCCTTTTTCTACAAGAAGATCGACCACCGTTTTGTGAGCCCCTTGCGCAGCGAGCTGCAGCAACGTGGAGCCGCCTTCCAGATCCCTCTGGATGTCGGCGCCGTTTTCTAGCAGCAACGCGACGACCGCGTGATGCCCGTTTCCGACCGCCATATGCAACGGTGTGCGCTTCCAGGAGCCGATCGCGTCCACGGCAGCGCCCTTTTTCAGCAGAAGGGCTACAATGGGCTCGTGTCCTTCTTCAGCGGCTTCGTGCAAGGGCGTACTGTTGTTCTTATTCTTCTCGTTGGCCTTTGCACCTTTTTCCAGCAGCATCGTGGCAATTTTCGCGTCTCCGGCCCAGGCCGCCTTGTGCAGCGGTGTGGAACCGGACTTATCCTTGGCGGTCGTCTTGGCACCTTTGGCCAGGAGTAGTGGAACGACCTGCGCTTGACCTTCCCGCGCCGCTTCGTGCAGCGGCGTGGAGCCGCTGAATGTGGTCACGTGCACGTCGGCGCCCTTGAGCAGGAGAAACTTCGCCACGTTGGCATGTCCCTCGCGCGCCGCCAGGGACAGGGCCGTTGCATCGAACTTACTCATGGTGTCCACCTTGGCCTTTTTCTCAACCAGCAACTTCACCACGTTCAAATGTCCTTCCCGCGCAGCCATGTGCAAGGGGGTATACAAGAAACCCTTCGTGGGTTCATCGACCTCTGCGCCTTTTTCCAAGAGAAACCGAACGATCGGTTCGTGTCCTGCACCGCTGGCCAGATGAAGGATCGTCTCCCTGCCCCGGTAACGGGCTTGAAGCAGTGAAGGCGTCGTAGTAACCAAACTGCGCAGGGTCACCCAATCTTTCTTGTGCAGCGCTTGAAACATCTGGGCCGCGACCTTGCCCGGGTTGGGTTTGGGCTCGGACCTTGGCGGGCCTGCGAAGCTGGCGGTGCCCAGTGCGCCACTCAGGATCAGAAAACCGATCAGGGCTGAAAGCATGCGGTTATTCATCGGAGTCCTCCATGTTGTTATCTTGCCACGACGGCAACGTATACGTCTTTAACGCCGGCATCCAGCATCGCCTGGGCGCAAGCCGAGGCAGTGGAGCCGGTCGTCATTACATCGTCCACTAGCAAAACCTGTTTGTATTTTTTATTCTGCCGCGCCGCGGCAGCGAAAGCGCCCACGACGTTGTGTGCTCGATCGGAGCGGGCTAACAACGATTGGGCGCGAGTCGCGCGCGTTCGTCGCACCAGCCGCGCTGGGACCGGGCGTTGGAAGATGCGGCCCAGTTCCTGGGCCAGCAGTTGACTCTGGTTGTATCCCCGGCCCGCGCGACGGCGCCAGTGCAACGGCACGCCGGTGATCGCATCGATGTGTCCATCGATCCCGGCGGCTCGAATCGCCTGGGCCAGGAATCTGGCCAGCGGGATTTTCAAATGGGGTTCTCGGTAATATTTGAAGCGGTGAATAAGCGGTCGTGCCGCATCGTCGTAATGCATCGCCGCCACTGCCCGGCAAAAGGCGTAGGGCCGATGGGCGCACAGGGCGCAACCTTCGGCATCGGGCTGCACGTGGGGACCCAGCGGATGGCCGCACCGTACGCAGATGGCGCCTTCAATCCGATCCAGACGGTCGACGCAGGGCCGGCACAGAATCGCCTCGGGTTCGTCGCTCATCCAACCGTTGCAGCCACGGCAATGGGGAGGAAAGGCAACGTCGAGCACGGTTCGGATCCAGCGATTCATCCAATTTCTCCTGCCAGCGCCTCGGGCCGCGCGCGGTTCGGGATCGCAATAGATCGGCCTGTATGATATATTGTATTGATCACGTACCTGAAGCGTTGTACCATGACCATTCGGTCCATGCAAGCTACGAGTTCGGCCGCCCGACAGCGATGGGAAAACTGATCACCTTACTCGAAGAAATCGCTACCGAGACCTGGCACCTCTACGTGGAGGTCGCTATCTACCTGCTGTTCGGGTTTCTCGTGGCCGGCGTGTTGTATCTGCTGTTTCCTCGAAATTTCGTGGCCAGGCACCTGGGCCGGGGCAACACTGCGGCAGTGCTTAAAGCCTCTCTCTTCGGCATCCCGTTGCCTCTGTGCTCCTGCGGGGTCATCCCTACGGCTCTATCGCTACGGAAGCGAGGGGCCAGTCGCGGGGCCACGCTTTCATTCATGATCTCCACGCCTCAAACCGGCGTTGACTCCATCCTTATCACCGGCGGCCTATTCGGTCCCCTGTTCGCCTTGTTGCGGCCCGTCTTCTCCATGATTACCGCAACCGCAACCGGGCTGGTGTCCAACTTCGCCGCCCGAAACGGCGCCCCCGACGTGTATAGCGACCCGGACGGCGAGGAAGAGCCCCACCCGCCCGCAACATGGCGCGCGCGCATCTACGATATGCTGCACTACGCGTTTGAAGAGCTGTTTGGCAGTATCTACAAATGGCTGGTTGTGGGTCTCATACTCGCCGGGATCATCGCGGCGGCCCTGCCGGAAGACGCCCTCACCGGGGAGCTGGGCCAAGGCCTGACCGGAAAGCTGGTCATGTTGGTGCTGGGCATTCCCATGTACATCTGCGCCACGGCCTCCACGCCCATCGCCTACGGCCTGGTGGCCAAAGGCATGAGCGTAGGCGGCGCCTTCGTGTTCCTCCTGGCCGGTCCGGCTACGAACGTGGCGACCGTTACAATGGTCGCCCGATACCTGGGGCGCACGTCTGTAATCATCTACCTGACAACAATCGCGATCGTCGCGGTCGCATCAGGACTCATAATTGATGCGCTGGTTCCGGCGGACTACGTGCTACCCTACGGAGGCCCTGCCCACGCCCATCGCGGCCCGTCGGTCCTCCAGTGGATCGGTGTTGTGGTAATCACTTTGCTGATCTGTAGACTGGTGATACGGGAGTTCGCCGGGCGCATGCGCCGTGGCGAACCGGCCGCGGTGTCCAACACGATGGCTCTCCAGGTGGAGGGCATGACCTGCATGCATTGTAAAGGGACGGTGGAGCGAGTCGTGGCGGCGCTCCCGGGCGTCGAATCGGTGCAGGTGGATCTGGCTACCAAGGGCGTTCGCATCCATGCCCGGCAGGCGATGCCGCCACTGGAGCAGATAAAGAAAACGATCGAGGACGAGGGCTACGAGGTCGTGGACTGAAAGCACATGGCACTGATCCAACTCATCAACGTGACCAAGACCTACACCCGGCGGCAGGCGCCCTTTACGGCGCTACAGGAGCTGAGTCTGCAGATCGAGGCCGGCACATTTCTGGTCCTGCATGGCCCCTCCGGTTCAGGCAAGACGACGCTGTTGAGCCTCGTCGGCGGGCTGGACCGGCCTTCCAGTGGAGAGGTCGAAGTGGCCGGCGTCGAGCTGTCCTCCATGAATGACCACGATCTGTCGGCCTATCGCAACCGGACTGTCGGGTTCATCTTTCAGTCGTTCAATCTACAGGTCCGTCAGACGATTCTGCGCAACGTGGCCATGCCCCTGATCTTTTCCGGCGCGCCGCGGGGCGAGCGCCAGCGCCGCGCGGAGGCAGCCTTGGCCGCTGTGGACATCACCGAGCGGCTCGATCAGCGGGTCATGGGTCTGTCCGCCGGACAGCAGCAGCGCGTGGCCATCGCCCGCGCGATCGTCAACGAGCCGAAGATCCTCGTGGCCGACGAGCCGACGGGAAACCTGGACCGCGAGACCGGCCGGCGGATCATCGAGCGGCTCCGCAGGATCAACGAGGATTCGAGCACGACCATCGTCATGGCGACCCACGACGAAGAAGTCGTGCGGCACGCCGACCGCGGCATCCATTTGCAGGACGGGAAGATTCTCGACGACGCCGGGAGGGCCCATGCACCTGATCGTTAATCTGATCCGAATCGCGATCGACGGAGTCTCCGAGCGGATGGGCCGTACCGCGATGCTGGCCAGTGGCGTGGCGGTGGGGGTCTGCTCCATTCTGGTGCTGGTGTCTCTGGTCAGCGGGACCAACGCATTTCTGCACGACGAGGTGGTTGGCAACATGCCTGATACGGTACTGGACGTGACGTCCGGTGTGGCCCGGGACAATGAACCGGCCCGCATGCTCGACGAAGCGGCCTATCGCGAGGTCTGTCTCGTCACTGATGTTATTAGCGTGTTTCGAGAAAACCAGTTCGCCGGTCGAGCTATGGTTTCCGCGAAAGATATTGGTACCATTGACCTGGAGATCTTCGGCATCGATCCCATCTATTTCGTTGACGAGGAGAGTTTTCGAAAAGACTTCTTCGTCTACAAGGAGGGTGCGACGGAGATTCCGGTGATTCTTCCCATGAGCTTTTATCTAGCTTATGACACGATTCCCATGCCCAAGAACGTTCCGGTGGGGGCCTCACAGGAAGAACTCATCGAGCATCTGGAGGCATCCCTGACGCTCAATGATTCGATGCATGTCAACACTAGCGCACGGAAGAAGAAGCTGCCGTTGCGGGTCCTGGGTTTCTCCAGCCGGGTCGACACCCCGGGCATTTATGTGCCCATCGGCTACACCCAGGAATGGAACCGCTGGTGGGAAGAAGAGGTAGGCGAGCAGGAACCGGTGTACCGGCGCTTCATCGTCTTTGCCGACAGCGCCATGGGCGTCACGCCGGTCAAGCAGGAGATCGAGGCGTTGCGGTTGCGCGCCACGCCTGCCTCCCGGCAGCAGATCTACGACCGGATCGCCCAGGCTTCGGAATACATCTCGTCTGCCTCCTGGCTGATCGGTGGGATCATCTTGTTGGTTTCCGCCGTCGCGATCATTAGCGGGCTGACCGCTGCGGTGCAGGAACAAGTCCGGCGCATCGGTGTCATGCGCGCGATCGGCGCCCGTCGGCGGGACGTGTTGGCCATTTTTATGACGGAGGCGGTTCTCATCGGTATTCTGGGAGTCGGATTCGGATTGTTCGTCGGTCTCGCGCTGATCGAGTGGCTCGATGTCCTGGGGCATACGGTCCTGCGCGGGCTCATCCAGGATATTTTTCTGTCGAACATCATCACCATGCCAGAAACCTTATTCCGGACCTCCGCGCGATTGGTTTCTGGCACGATCATCTTCGGGATCGGCGTCAGCCTGGTCGCCGGGATCCTGCCCGCCTGGCGGGCCACGCGGATCGACCCGGCAGTCGTGCTGCGGGAAAATTAGGGAGACCCGCCATGGCGCGGTCCGTGCCGCCAAACGATGATGACCCAGCCTCGCCTGAAATCCAACGGCGTTTGAAGGATCTCGGTTTTCGCGTGCCCGCAACCGCTGCGACGAACCTGGCAGCACTGGCCGCATATATTGAGCCCTCCGCACCGGCGATCCGGTGGGACGCCATCGCCGTGGACACCGCGGACCCGGACCGGGCGCTCAACAATGCGGAGCGTTTCGTCCACGCCGCCCGTGATCGCTGTCCGGAAGCGTTAAAGCTCCTGACCGATGAGAAGTTTTCCAAAGCCCTGTGCACCGTGGGCGCCACCAGCCAGTACGTTGCCGACGTCCTGTTCAGTGCGCCTGACGTTGCTCTGTGGTTGTGGGCCGACGATACATGGAAGCGCGCGTTTGGCGTCGAGGCACTCGCCGCCGATCTGGATCTTGCGCGCGTGCCTACCGATCAATGCCACGCCGCGCTCGCGGTTTTCAAGACGCGTCACATGGCGAGGATCTGTTTTGCGGACCTGGTCGGACACAAGCGACTGAGCGCCGTCGCGCGCTCGATCTCCGATGTGGCAGAAGCGGCGGTCCGAGCGGCGATCGAGATGTGCACGTATCGCATCAACGACGATCGAGCGGAAGGGGAGGTCTTTGTATCTGCGGACGGCTTTGTGGTATTGGGCATGGGCAAGTTGGGCGGGCGCGAATTGAACTACAGTTCGGACATCGATCTGATTTTCTTGTGCAAGGCCGATGCGACACCGATGGAGATGGATTTCTACGGGACCTTGGCGCAGCAGGTGGTCGCGGTCCTGGCGACCCCGGTCGGTACCGAGCACCTCTACCGGGTAGACTTGCGGCTGCGTCCCCACGGCAAGAGCGGCCCACTGGTCGTCCCGGTGGGCGCGGCGACGAACTACTACGAGAGCCGTGGCGCGGCCGGAGAGTTGATGGCTTTGCTCAAGGCGCGTCCCATCGCTGGGAACCTGGCACTGGGGCAGCGGTTTCTCGACCGTGTCCGATCCTTGGTCTATCCACTCTATCCAAACATCGAGCGGATCCGTGCACTCCAGGCGATTAAGCGGCGGATCGAGGCCGAGGCCGACCGCCGCGGCGAGGCTCGGACGCAGGTGAAGACCGGCGTCGGAGGCATTCGGGATATTGAGTTCATGGTTCAGTTTCTCCAAATGCTCAATGGTGGTCGAGTCGAGGAGATCGTAGACCCCAACACGCTTAAATCTCTGACCCGGCTGTATCGGGAGGCCTTTCTCAACGAGGACGAAACCCAGCGCGCGCGCAGAAGCTACATCTTCCTGAGAACCGTGGAGCACCACCTGCAATTGATGTACAACCTCCAGACCCACCTGCTTCCCGAGGATGAGACTGAACTGGCCGCTCTGGCCCGCGGCTTGGGCCTGGGCGGGCGCGACACGGCAGAAGCCGCCGCCGCGTTTCGCGCCGAGTACCGCCGCCGAACGACCGACGCCCGGTCGATCCTTAACGCGGTCTTTCACAACTTCATCGCGACCGGGTCCGATCACGTAGACGCGATCACCGCAGCAGTATTGGATGCGGAGTATCCCCCGGATGCGGTCCGCGAGATTCTCGGTCGTCACGGATTTGCCGACCCGCAGACCGCATCGATGCACTTTCAGTCGCTGGCCCAGGAGACTGCGCGCTTCGCGGCGGGCAGCAGCCGACGGACGCGGCACTACCTGGCGGCCATTGCACCGGCTTTGCTATCGGCCCTGGCGCGCAGCCCAGACCCGGATCGGGGTCTGCTCAATCTAGTCCGTTGTACCGAAGGCTACGGCGCCCGTTCGACCTTCTACCAACTGTTGGCGGAGACACCCGAGGCATTGTCTCTCTTCGTCGACCTGTGCGCCGGCAGCCAGTTTCTCTCCGACATTCTGGTCTCCAACCCGTCTCTGTTGGACCCGGTCATCGATGCCTTGATGCTGGGATTGGAAAAATCGCCGAGGCAGTTGTGCGCGGAGTTGGTTGAAGGAATTGAAACCACCGGTGACATCGGTATCGTGTTGCGCGATCACTATGATCGAGAGATGCTACGGATCGGGATCCGCGACATCCAGGAGAAGACCAACGTCCGCAACGTCATGGACGAAATCTCCGACCTGGCGGAGTCTATCGTGACCGGTTCGGATCAAGTCATTTGTGCCGACGCCGACCTGCCCGAGGGCCTGGAAACCTGCATCGTCGCCTTGGGCAGCCTCGGCGCGCGCGAGATGGTCTACAGCTCGGACCTGGACCTGATGTTCCTGTACACCGCCCGTTCCGACATACCGGCAGGAGATGCGGTGGAGACGTGCTCTCGGATCGCGCAGCAATTGATCAGCACCTGCAGCGGCGTCTATAAGGTGGACGCGCGCCTGCGACCATCGGGTCGAGCGGGCGTCTTAGCCACCAGCATCCCGATGTTCGGGCGCTATTTTTCGCAAAGCGCGCAATTGTGGGAGTTCATGGCCCTTGCCAAGGCGCGGCCCATTGCCGGCAACGCGGCGATCCAAACCGCCGTGGCGGAAGACATCGCTGGAGCGCTACGGTTGGCTCGCGAGCGGTTCGACATCGTCGACGAAGTGATGACGATGCGCCGAAGAGTCATCGAGGCCGCCCCGCCCGCCGACATCAAGCGTGCCGAGGGTGGTCTGGTGGACCTGGAATTCGCCGTGCAGATGTTGCAATTAATCCACGCCACCAAGCATCCATCGATCTTGAAAACAAACGCGATTGATGCGATCCTGGAGTCCAACCGCCTCGGCCTGCTGTCGGACGTGCAGGTGGACCGGATGCTCACCGCATACGAGTTTTTCCGTTTCGTGGAAGACCGGTTGCGGATCGTACACAACTTGGGCGGCGACGTCGTGCCCGCCGACCGGGCCGAACAAGGCGCACTGGCCCGGCGTATGGGCTACGAGACGGGCGCCTACCGGAGCGCGGCGGATAATTTTCTGGACGAGTTGGCCTACAATCGAAAGATGGCGGCTCAAATTTTGATGGCAATTGCGGAGGCATGTCAGTGAAGGGTCGAACGAATCAGACGGTGGCGTACATGCAGGAGGCCCTGGTCCTGGCGGCCAAGGGCCGAGGCGCGGTGGAACCGAACCCCATGGTCGGGTGTGTCCTGGTCAAGGCGGGCCGCGTTGTCGGGCGGGGCTATCACCAGGAGTTCGGCAAGTGTCACGCGGAAGTAAAGGCCATCCGGAATGCCAAGGCGGCGGCCAAGGGCGCGACCCTGTACGTGACCTTGGAGCCCTGCACCCACCAGGGAAAGACCCCTCCGTGCACCGACGCGATCGTCCGAGCGGGTATCAAAAAAGTTGTCTGGGCCATGACCGACCCGCACAAGGTGACCCGCGGGAAGGCCAAGCGGATCCTGACGCGGGCGGGGATCCAAACCGATTCCGGGTTGTGCTCTGCCGAAGCTCGGGCGCTCAACGCGCCGTACATCAAGCTGATCACCACCGGTATGCCCTACGTGACGGCCAAGTGGGCGATGACGCTCGACGGCAAGATCGCCTCGAGCCTGGGCGACTCCAAGTGGATTACCACTTCCCGCTCGCGGCGGGTGGCCCACCGGATGCGCTCGGAGTCGGATGCGGTGCTGGTGGGCTTGTGGACGGTCAAAGCGGACGACCCGCTGCTGACCTGTCGAATCCCCGGTGGGACCCATCCATTGCGGGTGGTCGCCGATACGCGCGCGCAGCTTCCGCTGACCTCGCGACTGGTGCACACTGCCGGTCGCGCGGAGACGGTGGTGTTGACTTCTTCCGCGGCGCCCGCGGCGCGTTTGCGCGCCCTGGAGCGGGCGGGCTGTCGCATTTTGACCGTCCGTCGGGCGAAGCGGGGGGTCGATCTGGTCTCCGCGATGGAAAAGTTGGGTCGATTGCAAGTGACCAACTTGCTCATCGAAGGTGGCGGCGCGCTCTTGGGCAGCGCGTTCGACGCCCGGATCGTCGACCGAGTGGCGGTCTTCATTGCCCCGAAGATCCTCGGCGGCAAGCAGGCTCGCTCTCCGCACGAAGGCCAGGGAATCGAACAGATCCGAAACGCCTTGACGTTGCGCACGATGCGAGTTACCCCGTTGGACCCGGACCTATTGATCGAAGGCGAGGTCGAAGGATCGCGCTAATCGCGCGGCGACACGACGAAGTCGTGTCCGGAGAAATGGATTGGCTGTCCTTCGGTCAAGGTGGAGACTCTCAACTGGTCGCCGTGATGTAAGATTTCGGGTTGGATTGTGACGTTGTCGATCCGGGACATGGAGATGATCTCCCGGGCGATGTACCAGATGACGTGGTGCGTGCCTTCCTTGAGCTCTACGGTTTTCTTGGCCAGCTTTGTTTCTTTTCGGTCGTGGGCCATCTTCAAGGTCTTGTGTCGATCGCCGTTTCCGTTTTTTCTGGATTGCTGAGCAGTGACCTGGTAGCAGTAATACTCCGGCATGTAGTAGCGGACGTATTGGTAGAACGACTGGGTGAACAGGTTGCTGAATTTTCGGTCGTACTTGGTCACGATCACGGCGCTTTCCGGCGTGTAGTGGGCGCGAATTTTATCGAAGTCCTTCAGCAATTGGTCGTGCTTCCGAATTTCCGACAGGGAGGTGTTCAGGATCCAGTTGTTCAAATTATTTTCGATTCGGAATTTGGCGTGTTCGTACAGGCCGTTGCGTGCTTCGCTGGTGAAAGTCATCGTTCGGGCGGAGTGGACCACGAAAAAGGCCGTAATGTTCAGGCTACACCCCAGTGCCAGGGCCACAAAGATTCGCCGTTTCTCCCGCGTAGGCGGGCCGTACTCCTCCAAAGACCGGACGATCGGGATGAACAAGAAGGGCAGAAACAGGAAGATATGGCCTCGCTGGCTGAAATGCAGCAGAGAGAGGTTGACGATGGCCGGAACGATAATGACTGCGATGAACAGAAAGGGGTCGTTGCGACGGGCCGCCGCCGCCAGCGTGCTTGTTCCCGCGGTCCATGCAGCCCGGAATCCATCGGCGCGGATCTTTCGGAAAGATTGAAACCACCACTGGATCCCGCGCTTGAAGTGCAGATCCAGCACCAGCGGCGCGAAGAACCACAGGGCGGAGAAGCAGGTCTCTGCGATGAGCAGCAACTGTTTGGCGAACCGGGTCAGACCGGCGCCGTACAGGATGGAGGTGGTTTCCAGAAACGGCTTCCAGAATCTCGTGGAATAATCAAAGTACTGCTTCATTCCGTTGGCGTTCAACCCGCCGCCATAATGGATGCTGGGAATCAGCCAGGTCAAGACCAGGGCCATCATCAGCCCGATCACGACGGCGATTTTTTTCAATTTCCGGTGGCGTAACACAATAACATAGAGCAGCAGTGGCATCAGCATGATCATGGCGGAGGTGCGAAAGCCGCCGGCGATGGCGATGGCCGCGGCGCCCAGATATAGCGCGCGCGTGCTGCCGGCCGCGGCGCGGTACAGATGCAAGGCCACCAGGACCCCGAAGAACGACTCCACCGGGTAGGATAGGGCAACCTCGCCATAGAACCAGAACAAAGGACTGCACAGCAGAGCGAGGCAGGCCACGACCCCGTAGGTGCGGCTGAAGGCCTCCAGGCAGAAACGGTACAGCACGACGACGGTGAGCAGTTCGAAGACGATGCTGGTAAAGATCAATGCATCGTTGGCCGCGTGGAGGTGCTCGACGTCCCCGTAATCGATGACGCCGGTCAGCACGCCGCGGAAGAGCTTGGCGACCCCGATGTAGAAGAGGTAGCCGGGCGGATGGGGCGCGCCGCCGGGCGTGGGGTTGTAGTCTTCCATGGCAAGGGCGAAGACGACAGAGTCGTAGTGGTGCAAGGATTTCGCGGCCAGAGGGATGCGCGTGGCTCCGACCAGCAGCAGGACCAGCAGGATAAATACGGCATCAAACCGTTTGGATTTATTCGCTTCGACAGTTGTCATGGTGTATCGAAATTCACGGGTTCTTCTGGGTTGCAGGTTCGCAGGTCAGGGTTTGAGATACTTGGCCGAGCGTGGCAGTTTGGTTTTCCACCACAGATATTTGACCATCTCCCACAATGTCTTGATGCCGTACTTGGTGCTGACCCACAGCCCGACGGAAGAAGCTTCCTTGAAGTATTTCGTGGTGACGGGAATCTCCGCAAATTTAAAATCGAAGGCGACCGCCTGTACGATGACCTGGGTGTCGAAGACAAAGTCGTTGGAATTGCGAAGAAACGGAACGGTTTCCAGAAACTTGCGACTGTAGGCGCGATAGCCGGTATGGAACTCGCTCATCTTCAGCCCC
>JAJDCN010000201.1 GCA_029260815.1 Planctomycetota bacterium | reverse complement strand
TTGGTTTGTGGATTTATCCTGAGCGCAGTATTTGGCGCGTACATTCATATGATGACCGACAGAACTCGGCAGATCAGGCACCTCGTTGAAAAAAGAACGGGACAGCTAAAAGAAAGCGAAGAAAAATATCGCGACTTGTTCGAAAACGCCAACGATCTCATCCAATGCGTCAAGGTCGATGGAACCTTCATGTATGTGAACCGCGCGTGGAAAGAAGCTCTTGGCTATTCCGACAAAGAGATTGAAACCTTGGCCGTGTTCAATGTTCTTCACACGAGTAGCCAGGAAACTTTCAGACAGATTTACCAATCGGCTTTGCTTTCAACGGTCCCACCTCACGCAGAAGCCGTGTTTTTGACGAAACAGGGAATGCCGATTCAGGTGGATGGAAGCCTGAGCTGTATTCGAGAGAATGGACAGGTGGTTGCCATCCAAGGCATTTTCAGAGACGTTAGCGAGAAGAAGAAAGCCGAAGAGGTTCTTGCCCGCGCCAAGAAGATGGTAGATCGCGAAAATGAAAAGCTTTCCGCGATCATTTCCGGAATGGAGGAGGGGGTTGTTTTCGCCAATCACGAAAACCGCATTGTGGAAGTGAACGATTATTTCTGTCGCTTTGTGGGCCAGGAACGCGACCAAATCCTCGGACGACTCCTGGAGGAATACCATCGAAAACCTATACCCGAAGGCATCATGGAGCAAGTCGAGCGATGTCGACATACGATCGATGCTTCGCCGTATGTGGTCCATCGGTCCTCCGGAGGAATCGCATTTATGTTTCGCTTTCAGCCGATCTACCGGAATCGTAAGTATGTTGGCGCTTTGTTGAACCTTATTGATGTGTCGGAGCTCGTCAAGGCAAAGCGCGAAACCGATGAAGCCAACGATCGCCTCAAAAAGACTATCCAGCGAGCCAACGATCTGGCGGTTTCTGCCGAAGATGCGAACCAGGCGAAGAGTGAATTTCTGGCAAACATGAGCCATGAGATCCGCACACCCATGAATGGGATCATCGGCATGACGGAGTTGGTCCTCGATACGGAGCTGACCGAACAACAGCGCAAACACCTTGGAGTGGTCGACAATTCCGCTAATGCCCTGCTAAGGATCATCAACGATATTTTGGACTTCTCCAAGATCGAAGCTCAGCAGTTGGAGCTCGAAATGATCGATTTTAGTTTGAACGATTGCCTCCAAGGCACGCTCGAGGCCCTTGCTCCACGCGCACACGACAAGGGCGTAAGCGTGAGCCATGCAGTTGCTCCGGACCTGCCGGATGGCTTGACGGGCGACGAAGGCCGCCTGCGTCAGATTCTTACCAACCTGGTGGGCAATGCCATCAAGTTTACTGAAAGAGGTGAAATCGTCGTTCAGGTTGAGGCCCAAGCATGGAGCAAACAACATGTGACGCTCCACTTTGCAATCTGCGACACCGGGCTTGGAATTCCCGAGGACAAGCTAAAGTCGATTTTCGAAGCTTTCCGGCAAGTAGACGGATCCACCACCCGCGAATTTGGTGGGACCGGCCTGGGCCTGACAATTACCCAGCGCCTGGTAAGCCTGATGGGAGGGGAGGTCTGGGTAGAGAGCGAAGTGGGCAAGGGCTCAACGTTTCACTTCACCGTGTGTTTGCTCGTACAAAACGATTCACAGGACGCCTTGAAGGTCGCAGACCCGAGACAAAAAGAACAGGGCGCGCAAGAGGTCTCCAATCCGGTCGATACCACCGAAGGAAAGCTTCGGATTCTTTTGGTGGAGGACAACGAGGCAAACCAGGCCGTGGCTGCTGCCATGCTGAAGAAACAGGGGCACGCGACGACGATCGCAAACAACGGACTCGAAGCCATTGCCACTTTGGAAGCAGAGACTTTTGATCTGGTGTTGATGGACGTTCAGATGCCGCAGATGGGAGGCTTGGAGGCCACCACTGCGATTCGGAAATTGGAGGAGGGGACCGGTCGACATATACCCATCATCGCCATGACCGCGCATGCGATGATAGGTGATCGAGAGGCGTGCCTAGAGGTCGGCATGGACGGCTATCTTTCCAAACCGATCCGCCAACAGGACTTTGCCGAAGCGATCGAAACTCTGATTCCTGAAATCGCCTCGTCGAAAAGGCCGGCATCGCGATTATAGAATCTATCTCACCGCGACCCTTGAACACTTCTGTCACGAAGTTGAACGAAAAGCCGCCGACTTTGTCTTCGCCTTAATGCCAAGAGCAAAAGTTCCGCGAGTTCGAGGACGAGTCTTCCCTCCATGACGATCGCCGCGCCTATGCACCGCGAGACCAAGAAGATGTGCCGCGTCGACGCTGCCTGCTACTTTGCAGTCAAACCTTCCAATTCCGGCCCGGTCAGCCGTGCAGATGCAGGCCAGTTGCTCCATCGTGAGCCGATCAACTTGATCAGCAACGTATTCCAACCCTCGTTCAGGGAGACGGACGTCGTATCCATGCCGGCATCAAACTTCCATCTTCTCACAGCGTGCGCGTGGACGATCTTTCCGTTAAGCCACACTTTGGTGCCCCATCTGTTGCCGAGTTCCAGCGTTGCTTTCTGACGCTTTGGCGACCACACTTGAGTTCGTATATAAGCCACGCAACTTCGACTTAGCTCTGGGCGGCTGCGGTATATCTTACTGAGGTCTACCGCCCACGGCATGGCCTCATGGGTCCGCATGGGCACCACCTCCCACGCCACGTCTTGGGCGGCATCGGGTCGCTCCGGCGCCTGGGGCACCTCTAGCAGGGACTCAAGATTCGATGCCCCAACCGTCTCGTGGGTAAAGAGCCCGGCGGCCTGCCAGGCGGTAATGTGGCCAGCGTACTTCTCTACACGCTCGAGCGTGGCGTCTATCTCTTTGTGCAGATCCTCACTCTGAGATGCCTTGCGGGCGGCCATCAGCGCGTCGGTCACGTGGATGCCGTATAGCCCACGAATGCCGTTGGCCAGTCTGACCACTTCCGCGGCCGCCTCCTCACGGATTGTCACGTCAGTCAGCATGGCCTGGACCATCTGCAGCGCCTCGGGTGTGGCGACACGCCCGAGAGCCGGCAGAACGCGAATCTTCTCCTCCTTTTTGGGTGCCAGGTCCAGGGCCCGCTTGTACATAGCTAGGGTTTCGTTCGCGGGCCGCGTCTTGTTCAAGCCGACAACGTGGACATAGCCACGGAAGGCAAGTATGCGGTGTAAGGCATTGGGGGACTTGCTCGCAATCTGAAATAGATCCTCCGCCACGGTGTCATCGGGCCAATCCGACAGGGCGCGGACTGCCGCCTCCCGGATCGTGTCGTTGTCGTCTTCCAGCGCAGTGCGAATCGACTGGAGAGCCGAATGGCCGCTGCTTTTGCCCATCACTCGCAGGATCGAAGCGCGGGCCGCGGGCGTGGAGCCTTTGAGTCCTGCAGCAAGCTCGTCTGCGCGGCGGTTCACGTCGTCGGTGCGTCGCATGCACGTCACCGTCGCGCGCTCTACCGCTTGGCGCTCCTTTTCCTGCTTTACGTCGCGAAGCAAATTAACCATGGTCGGCAAATGTCTGCCTTCGGCGAGAACTCTCAGCGCATTGAATGACGCCATTCGAACGTCGGCATCTTTGTCTTTGGCACTGCGAAAAATCGAGTCAATGCTTTCCCTGGCCCGGCGTGCGGCCAGCGCGCGAATGATCTCCGTGCGGACTTTCGTGTTGGAACCTTCCATCGCGGCAATCAGGGCCGCGTTCGCGCCCTTCGCGTCGAGACGGTCCAAGCTCATGCGTGTCGCATTCCGCTCGGCGTCTTTCGACTGGCTGGCGTGCCGCGCGAGCACGAGAGCGGTTGAAGCGTTGCCCAGCGCAGCCATCGCGCGCACCGCCGCGGTGCGCACAGATTCGTCCTTTTGGTTCAGTTGTGCGGATACGGTGAGCAGAGCGGCAGGATCGCCCCGGTTGGCCAGGGCCCCGATCAAGCGGACCCGCATGGAAGGCGGAAGTTTGTCGAGTTGCCCCGCAAGCGCGCGGGTCGCATCGGCCCCGGGCAGGTGTTGCATGGTGCCCAGCGCGGCCGAACGCACGCGCGCGTTAGTCCCGGCGAGGGCTTCGACCACCACGGGCAGCGCATCGGCCTTCTGCGCGGCAACCAGTTCAGTTAGGGCGGCAGCGCGGATGGCATCGTGATCTTTTGAGTCGTAGATCTCTTTATAGATGGCGACCGCTTCCTTCTGCTCGCCCCGCGCGAGATGGCTTTGGGCGCATCGCAGGTACGCATCGGACACATCGGTGTACAACGCAACGGACCCTTTGGCCTTCTTGCGGGCTGCCACAACGGCGCGAGTTGCCTCTCCGCTACCCATACGGGACAAGGCCGTTGCGGCGGCGGCGACGATTTCTTCCTCGTTGTCCTGGATTAGTTCCGTCAGCATCTTGAGCGCTTGCGCGTCTTGACGCTGACCGAGGGAGTTGATCAGGCCGACCTGCATTCTAATCGAGTTTTCGGTCAGTTTCGTGCGGAGTCGCTCGGCCCTCTTTTCCCCGTTGGCCGCCGCGACGGCATCCTCGATTTTCTTGGCGGCTTCAGGACTGCGAATCTCCGTGAGCGCCGCTCGCATGGCCGTTAAGGCCTCCGGAGAAGGAATCCGCTCGAGGGCGTAGCGTGCCATGTGGGAGAGCTTCTCGTCCGGCAGCAGTGTGGCCAACGTGGGCACGGCCTCGGCAGATCCGAGCCGGCTCAACTGGCGGCAGGCAAATTGCTTGGCATCGAAGGTCGCATCGGAATTGAGGAGCGCAATCATCTTCGTGACGAGCTCCTTGCGCGCAGCCGGGTCGGCATTGGAATCACGAACGTGCGCCCGGATCACGGACAGCGCGGTCCGATTGTCGCTATAGGCCAAGGAGTAATTCGGAAGCTGCTTCAGAGCCTCTTCCAGGGTAGGCTTCTTATAGGGCCCCCGGGGCAGCGGGTTGCTGGGTGTGGTGTCGGCCTCGATATCGCCTGCGGCAAACTGAATGCCATCGAGGAAATATTGCAAGATTCGAGGTTTCGTGAACGTTTCTTGGGCGTGTCCAAGGACGCAGAAGAAAACTCGACCCTTGCCGTAGGAGTGAATCCAACTAACCGGGAAATCATGGTCGCGACGGGTCAGGCGGGTATTGACAATCCACTGCATCTTCTTGGCGCGCCATGCTTCGATGGTTGGCTTCCAGTCGACGCTCAACAGGACACGCACTCGGCTGCGTGAGTAGGGGACTCCAAACTCGTAAATTTCGTCGCGCACTTCAAACGGCTTGTCCTTGAACGCGGCACTGAGCGGATGGTCGGGCTCCTCGATTTTGATGATTGCCGCGGGCGTGTCGCGCCGCTCGTCGTCTTCCCCCCGAAAGTGTCCGTACATCAAGGGGTGATGGGTGGTGAAGCCGCCGATCAGTTTGCCGTATTCGTGCCAGAAGTGGTTCGCGTCACTGGCCGAGTGGATGCCGACCAAGCCCTTGCCGCTTTTGACGAAAGCCGCCAGGTTGGTCAGACGCCGCATCTCTCCCTTTCGAACTTCCGTCTTCTGCTTCTCGGTCATTTTGGCGAGTTCTTTCGGTGGCGGTCCCAGGTAGTCGCCGCAGGTATTGTTCAGGCAGACTGCGTCGAACTGCTTGAGGTTCTCTGCATCGAACACCGCGGGGTCCTTGCTGAAGACCGGCTCATAGGCACCAGTTTTTTCTCCCATCAGTTCAAGGGCTTTGACCGCCCAAGGAATCGCCTTGTGCACGTGTCCGTAGGCGTTGGAGAAGACGAGAATTTTACGCGGCTTGTCGGGCTTGACCCTGGCGGTGTCCGGCACGGCCGCGGTGATCTGCTTGAGGACCTCTTCGGTAATCGTCTGCTCTTCGGGATCGCCCAGGGCCGTCGGTCCGGCAGTCAGGCAAATGGCCAACGCCATGATCAACGGGACGGCTTTCCGAGTGCGGTTCATGTCCTTCTCCTTCGAAAGTGAGGTTTGCTTTCTTCCTCTGACAGGATTCGGTCCCGAGTCCTCATAAGCGCCACGGGCTGCGCATCGGCCGCGACAGCATGCGGTTCGCTTCGTCGTCGCCCTTAAAGCGCTCGTTGTCCGGATCCCACTTCAGTTTGCGCCCCAGGCGCATGGAGATGTTGGCCAGGTGACACAGGGTGGTGGACCGATGGCCGACCTCCGCCGGTGCAGCAGCGTCTTTGCGCGTGCGGATGGCGTCCAGGAAATCGGTCCAGTGGTTGTCGTGATGGTGAAGACGCGAGGCGAACTCCGGGTCTCGCGCTTCGGCGATGATCGTGCGGTCGTGGGCGTCTATATTGCGGCGATTCACGAAGATCCAGCCATCGGTTCCGATGAACTTTACCCCGAGGGGTGTTTTTGTGTTGCAGGTCAGACGGACGCCGTCGGCATAGGTGAACGTTACATCAAAGGGGTTGGTCACGGTGTCGAAGAGTCCCCACTTGGGGAAGGTGCCGCGACCATCCACCTCGACCGGGCCGGACCGTTCGGTGCCGTTGCCCCACTGGGCGATATCAAAGTTGTGGGCACCCCAGTCGGTGATGCCACCTCCGGAGTAATCAAAGACTCTTCGGAATGTGATGTGGGTGCGTCCCCGGGTGTACGGCCGCCAGGGCGCGGGTCCCAACCATAGGTCATAGTCGAAGCCTTTCGGAATCTGCATGGGAACATGACGGTCGGGCGAGACCTCGAAGTTCATGTTTCCAATCCCGACCTCCATCGTTTTGAGACGACCGATTTTGCCTCCGTGCACAAGTTGATTGGCAAGAACGAAATCGCGCATGGTACGCTGTTGCGTGCCGGTCTGGAAGACCCCTCCGTAACGGCGGACTGTCTCGACCAGGGCTTGACCCTCCGTCACGTTGTAGGTCAATGGCTTCTCGCAGTAGACGTCTTTGCCCGCCTTGATTGCCGCGATGCTGATCAGCACGTGCCAATGGTCGGGCGTGGCAATAAAAACCGCATCGATATCATCGCGCGCCAGTAGTTCGCGAAAATCGTTGTACCGGGCGCACCCCTTGTATTTTCCTGAGCGGATCTGGTCAGCGTAGATAGTCTCCACCATATCGGCCACTCTTTCGCGGTGTTCCGCATCTACATCGCAAATCGCCACCACTTGGATGTCGTCCCGCCCGGCCAAGCCGCCGCTTCCATGGGCGCCCGTGGTAAGGTAACTGCCCTGGCTGCCCACACCAATGCAACCGATGTTGATCCGGTCGCTCGGGGCCGCACGCCCGGGTGCGCCGAAGGCCGTAGAGGCAATGATGGTCGGCGCGCCCAAAGCCAGCGCCGAGGCGCCCAACGTGGAGCTTTTGATGAACTCGCGGCGCGTAATCTTCTTCCCTGCCATGTCAGGATTCTCCTCGCTCGAATTCGTGATTTCAGGTAAAAGCACTCGGACGATTCCCCCCTGGACCCCCCGAAGCGGGGTATACTGCCACATCGGGCCGTCCCGCATGAACCTCTCCAGGCTCAGAATTTTGATACACAGTATGGTAGCACCATGGGATTATACCTGCAAGAGCCCTCTATCGGGGACAATCGTGAGAGCGTAGAAAAGAGATAGCTGACTTGGAGTTACGATGTAGTGCAGGCAGAAAAAGCCCGTCGCAGGATCCAACTTTTTGATCGATTTTTATAATTGAGGCGTGCACCAGGCGACGGAGCTTGTCGTGGCCCCAACGTACTTGCAGCAGTCCAGTGGTCTTGCTACGCTTGGGCTTGGTATTTCAATTTTGGCCTGTGCGGTGTGATTCAGAGACAAAAGGAGTTTGCATGAAGGCGGTAGTGTTTGTCCTGTGCTTTTCTAGTCTGGCCTTTTGCGTGTGCTGCGTGGGGCGTCCGGCCCCTTCGCCGGGTGTGGCGCCGGTTGAGCCGAAAGGCTCCGTTCTGTCCGAACCTGTGACGGACCGGCTCATGGCCTACCACGGCACAATTCTATGCATCAATGCAAAGACCCTTTCGCCGGGTCTCGTGACGTATCCGACCGATCCGGAGTTTTGGCTGCGCGCGCCGGTGCTGGGAAAATGGATGTTTTCATTGGAACGGGAAGGACGCGTGCTACCGTTTGAGAAGGCGCCCGACACGACACTGAAGGCTCGATTCTGGGGATTTCAATGGGAGATGGCCGCTCAGGAAGTACGGTTGGCTGTCAGTTATTTTCCGATCATGCACGGGCGCGACACCGTCTCGCACGAAGGCGTTGCCGGTGTGAGAATCCACGCCAGCGGTCTGAGGCAAGGCGACAAGCTGCTCTGCGACTACGGCGGACTGCAAAGGGGCAAATTCGTGGACGCCGCCAAACGGATCGAACTGCTATCATCCGACGGTTTCCCCGGATCCCTGGACGATACGGCCTTTGCAGAAGATGAACAGGCCCTCATTCGTTCTGAAGACCTTCCCCTCTTGGTGGGGCTCCACGGTCGATCGTCCCAGGGTTTTGTCCGCTTTCAGCCCCGCGACGGGGCCCACGGGCAGCGCGGGGAGTGGATCGCCGGAGCGGAGCACACCGCGACCCTGTGGTTGATGGCGGGCTTTGCCCTCGAGGCGAACAAGGTGGCGGCTCTGTTGCGCGTCGAGCCGGCGCAAGAGTTGGAAAAGACGAAAAACTATTTCGATACGGTTGCCAAGACCGCCAGCGTTCAGACACCAGATCACAACATCAACGAAGCATTCCAGTGGGCGTTGCTCAACTTGGAGTACTGCTACTACAAACCGCTGGGATGGACAGAGTCGTTGGACCACTGGCTTTCCTTGTGGACAATGATGTACACGCGTCCGGCGGAGGCCCTTGGCCAGACCCAGCGATCCCGGGATAGCCTCCTGGCGCACGCCAAGCATGTGGCAGAAAACGGTCGCATGCAAGACCTGGATCCCTCCGGCGGGGTTCGGGAGGATTTCCTCTGGAATCATCACTTCTTGTGGGACATCGAGCATTACCTGGACTGGGTGGGGGATCTGGAGACGCTACGCAAGTTGTACCCGGCCGCAAAACGCGCCACGGCCTATCTGTTTGATACCTACGACCAAAACCGAAACTTGTTAATCGGTTTCGACCAGCAGATGGGCTATCAGGAAGACATGATCTGCGCCTACAATGACGCCGGCTCCGCAAGCATGGCTGGCGCGGAGATGCTGCGCATCATGGCCAAACTGTCGAACGCCCTGCACAAACAATCGGAGGCGGATGACTACGCGAAAAAGGCGAAAGCCGCTCGCGAAAACCTGAAACGGGAACTTTGGAGCCCACCGCTTGGCCGGTACTTGAACTCCCGCGACCCCTACGGCAAGGCGCACTGGGACGGGCAATACCACACCTTCGCCTGGCCCGCCATGTACGGGTTCACCCGCGGCATGGATTCCTACACCTCCCTGAGGCATATGCGGGATACGCTGATTTCGCCGCGAGGCTTGGTTTACGTAAGTAATAATTTTCCGCGCCATATGCCGCACACCACCGGGTGCCAGGAGGGGGCGCTGCAGAGTTCCATCGCCGCTTGGGGACTGTGTGCCGGCGGCATGCGGGACGAAGGCGCGGCCATGTTCAAGGCGTGCGCCGATCTGGTCATGGCCCCCCAGAGCCAAGGCAGCTTCCCGGAGGTAGCCCACGATCCGGGGACTTGGTTCTCGCCGACCGCTTCCTATTACATGGAAGGAATCATTGAGGGTCTGTTCGGTATTTCCCGAGAGGAGGGGCGACTGCGACTCCAGCCTGCGATCCCCGACAGCTGGGACCGCGCGTCGATCCGGCTCCCGTCGACCACGGTGGAGATTCGCCAGGCAGCCGGCAAGCGTACCATGAAGGTAATCGTCTCGAAGCCGACTCCTGTCTTCTTGCGGTGGGCGCTGCCGATGGCTGGAACGTATCGCGTGACCGTCAACGGCAAGACAGTGGAGCCACGTTACGAACCTTCCGTAAAATCGATAGACCTGCTCTTGGATCTGCCGCCCCGATCGGAATATGCGATCGAAGTGGTTTTCGCCTCCGCAAAGATCAACGTGAAACACCCACAGCAGGTTGTCGAAGGATCTCCATTTTCATGTTCCATAACCGGCGCACGGATTGTCGGTGTTGAAGACCCTTCCGATCTTTTGGAGCAAGCAGTTTTCTCTTCTAACGGTTTCCGTGCTCGATTTCGAAACGATCTGATCACCCCTTTTCTTCGTTTTGGGCGTTTGGGGAACGCGTACTTTTCCCGTCGCAGCTTGTTTTTAAAAATCCAAGTGGGTGAACACGAAGCCCTTTGGCCCGTGGATGTCACGCTAGCGCCCTCAAACAGAAAATCCGACAAGCCTTCTATGCCGAAAGAAGGTCAGGTTGTACATTACGAACCGATTGCCATTCCTCTGCGCCAAGCCAGCAAAGATTGGCAGACATTCCGGTTGTACGATGATTTAAAGCATATGGGATGGCACAACATTGCGGATCCCTTGGTCGATCTGACCAAAATGGGGGAGCCGATTGAGGGTACGGATCGTGTCCGATTGAATTTAAAGGAAGCGAGAGGCGTACCGTTTGAAATGCAGCCCGGGCACCTGCTGGTGCTCAGCGATTTTCTGAAGCAACCCTCCGTCACAATCGATGTCCATAAGCGGGCCCGCGTGTTGCACTTTCTGGTCCTGCCGCTCCTGAGCAACGAAGACGCCTTTTCGGAAGTCGCGGAGATCATCGTGCGCAGCGCAGACCATCCAGGTAATCCCAGGCTCGCCCCGATCGATTATCGGGTCGTGCGGCGCGTGTTGCACCATCCCGGCGATTTGGACAACTGGTATCCGCCCGTCTCGTATCTCGGGTATCACAGCTATGGGATGGACTGGACGGGCAATCCCGCCATTCCGACGAACTCCGCAACGTTCAATGTGATCCGTGTAGATCTGGGCGAATCGACGAATGTAGATTCGATTACACTGCGTGCACTAGGTCGGTACCCGGCGATCGGGGTGGTCGCGATCAGTGCCCAGACGCATCCCTGACCTTTGCAATTTGCCCTGTGCGGCGCAATCTCTTTTTCCACATCGCTTGACAATCTCCAATAATGGGATAGACTTTTAGTGGTAGAGTGCGGGTGGAAGCTGTTCGTGAGACATTCGTACGCCGGGACCCGGCGTGCGAAGCCGGCGGCTTGGCGGTCGTACCTCCAAACGTGTTGGGCCTAGGGAGGAAGGGGCTTTCGTTGCCCCATTTGGCGATAAGACGAATCGCCGCCTGAGTACCGAAGATTGGCCCACGATATCAAAGAACAGGCGTCGCGCCGTCAAGTCACCCGCGGCGCCTTTTTTGAGCCATTTGCGCACCACAAACACCCCTAACAACTTCAAAATTTTGTGCACCCTTTCCGTCCCAGCGGGGGTCTTATATACTGGAGGCCTGAACATCTCCCTTTGAGACCGCCAATGGCAGTCAGCGACGAAAATCTGGCCGTACAGTACCATAACGGCGATGAGCAAGCCTTTGAGCAGCTTGTCCGTCGATATGCCGCGACCGTGCGCAGCCTGGCGGTGAACATGCTGGGCGACGGCCATATGGCGGACGATATCGTTCAACAGGTCTTCCTCCGCGTCCACCGCAACGCGGATAAACTACCGGAGATCAACAACTTCCGGGCGTGGCTGCTGACGATCGCTACCAACCGGTGCCTGACGATGATCCGAAAACGAACCACCAAGCCTGATCCGCTCCCGATGGACAACGTTATTGCTGGTTTATTAGCAGGGCCAGATACAACGATTACGGCGGTCGAGCGCAATGAACGGGTCGTTCGGTTGTGTGAGGCCCTGAATACGCTCAAGCCGGAGCAACGGGCGACGCTGGTTCTGCATTACCAGGAAGGTCTCAGCTACGCCCAGATCGCCGAGCGAATGGACACCACCGTCAACACCATCAAGAGCCGCTTCAGGCGGACCAAAGAACGACTGCGTCAACAGTTGAAGGATCTGTATCCGGAGAGCATCTCATGAACTGCGACGAGATTCGCGAACAACTGGAATTGAATCCGTCGACCGCCCGATCCCCTGAGGTAGAGGCCCATCTGGGTATCTGCCCCGACTGCCGCACCTTCGAAAGCCGCGTCGCATGGGAAAGTGCCCTGCTCACCGCGACGTTTAAGACCCGTGCGGTGAGTGAGGCCTATGTGGACGATCTGCTTGCTACTGTCCGGGCTCAGACCGTGTCCCGTGCGCCCGGTGGAACACAACACCGATTCAATCGCTGGCTGGCGCTGGCCGCATCACTGGTTCTTCTCTTTGGCGGCTATGGCTATCTGGGAGCCACAGGCATCGTGCCATGGCCCTGGGCGATTCTTGGCCTGTCCGGCGCTTCCGATTCGGATCGTGGACCCGAACACGCGCAGCCCGCTCCGGTAGAGGCTATCGAGGTGATTCATCCGCAGGGACGGTGGCTCAAGCCGCCCAACGACGCAGTCTACGGCGATATGTTCTTTAAATACTATCAACCCAATCCGGACGTTGACACCGAGAACGAGCACATCTCCCGTTTCTCTGCCGATGTGGACACCGCCGCCTACACGCTTTTGCGCCGATACCTGCGCGACGGGCACCTGCCGCCCAAGGAGGCCATCCGGATCGAGGAAATCGTGAACCGGTTCCGTTATGAGGATCCGCTGCCTGAGAAGGGGCCGGTGGCCCTGCACGTGGAGACCGCTACCTCGCCGTTTTCCAAACGGCGTCATCTGTTACGGATCGCAGTGCGCGCCGCGGAACCAGTTCGGCCTCCAGCCAACATCACCGTGGCTCTCGACGTATCAGGCTCCATGGCTCTCGGCGGGCGTTTCGACTTGGCCCGACATGCGATCGGCCGACTCATCGAGAACCTGCAGCCCAGCGACCGGCTGGCCCTTGTGACTTTTGGAGGTCGGACGCAGACGGTCCTGCCGTTGACCGGTATCGCCCAACGCAAAAGCATCGTCGCAACGCTGGAACGTCTGGCGGTGGAACCGGGCGGAACGGATGTGACCCATCTGGCCGCCGGCCTCCAACAGGCTTCTCGGACGGCCCTGGAACTGTTTGACTCTCGGCGAATCAATCGCGTGATCCTCTTCAGCGACGGGATGGCGAGCGTACAACCGGCCGATGCCGCGAACTTGGCGCGTCTCGTGGCGCCGGCCACGTCTCGCGGGGTTACGTTGACCTGTGTCGGTGTCGGCATAGAGCATTACAACGACTATGTGCTGGAGCAGTTGGCCAACCGCTCGGAGGGAAACTACTATTATCTAGATGCCAAGGCGGAGACAGACCGGATCTTCGCCCGGCACTTGGCCGAAACATTGCATGCAGTGGCCCACGATGTGCGGTTTACTGTGGACTTCAACCCGGACGTGGTAACCCGCTTCCGCCTGCTCGGCTACGAGAGCCGTAGCGTGGAGAACAACGAGCCTTTCAGCGCACGATCCGACGGCGCCGAAATCGGGGCCGGTGGGACCGTGACGGCGATCTATGAAATCCGCATGGCGAAAGATGCCAAACCGGGCACACTGGCAAAGATTGATTTGCATTATTTAAAAGCATTAGGTGGCAAGCCGATTCAACATCAAGTCCGCTATGAGCTGGATCGACTCGGTGGCTCTTACAAACAGGCCTCGCGCGCGTTGCGTTTGTCAGCGGCAGTGGCCTGGGTGGGTGACGTGTTGCGCAAAAGCCATTGGGGCAAGCAGACCAACCTGGAGGAGCTTCTGCCGCTCCTGCGCGAAGCGGCCAACGAATACGCAGGCGATCCGGACGTCGCCGAGTTTGTGAACATGATCGAAAAGGCCCAGAGGATCCGGGCTTCGGAAGAATAGGAGGGTGTGATGAAGCGTGGATTTGTACTTTTCGGTTTGTTTGTGGCTCTCGCGTTTTGCGTATGTGTCATGATTCAATGCTCGATGGCGCAAATGAGCAGGGCACCCTCTCCAGAACTAGATATTGTTCTCCAACGAGGAGGTTCACGGCGCGTGTTTCCACTCGCCACGACGGGGCGCTCCTATCACGATGTGTTCTTCGAGCACTACGGCGTGAACCCGTTCATCGACACTGAAGATGACCCGATTTCGACCTTCGGCGTGGATGTGGATACGGCCAGTTACGCCCTGGCCCGCCGATATCTGAACGAGGGGAGCCTACCGGACCCGGACGGAATCCGGGTCGAGGAGTTCGTCAATTCCTTCGAGTACGACTATCCTGCTCCGCGTCGCGGGGTCTTTACGATCTTGTTCGAGGGCGCCCCTTCCAAGTTTGGCGGCGGGCGCTACCAGTTGCTGCGGATTGGCTTAAAGGGCCGCGTGATCTCGCCTGCTGAACGAAAACTAGCTTTGCTCACCTTCGTGATCGACACCTCCGGTTCCATGGCGAATCCCGCTGGCCATGGTTCGGCGAGCAGCATCAGCCGGCTGGAGCTGGTAAAGCAGGCCTTACGCCTGCTGGTGGACAACCTTACGCCGAGAGACGCCATCGGCATCGTGGCGTACAACGAAAGCGCCCAACTCGTTCTTCCTCCCACTTCCGTCGCACGCAAGAGCGAGATCCTCGACGCGATCGATCGATTGCAACCGGGCGGCTCCACCAACGCATCGGCGGGATTGCGCCTGGGCTACGACCTGGCCCGGAAGCATTTTCAGAAAGAACAGATCAATCGCGTGCTCTTTCTTTCCGACGGCGTGGCCAATGTGGAGGAGACCGGCGCCGACAGTATCCTCAAGCGGATCACCGACGGCGTGCAGCGAGGGATCACGTTGACAACGGCCGGCGTTGGTGCGGAGAACTATAACGATGTGTTGATGGAAAAGCTGGCCGACAAAGGCAATGGCCAATACGCCTACCTCGACTCCATGGCCGAGGCCGCGCGCGTCTTCGGCGAGGGCTTGACCTCCACTCTGGAAGTGATCGCCAAGGACGTGAAGGTACAGGTCCAGTTTGAGGAACGGACTGTCGAGCGATATCGCCTGCTGGGTTACGAGAACCGCGACATTGCCGATGAACAGTTTGAAAGGGCCGACGGTGGCGAGGTGGGCCCCGGCCATAGCGTGACCGCCTTATACGAAGTGAAGTTCCAAAAAAACGCGCCGCTCCAGGGGCCCGTGGCCACGGTGTCCATTCGCTGGACCGACCCGGAGACCGGAAATATCCGAACCGAAGACAGCGCCGTGACGCGGCAGATGTTTGGCAGCAGTTTTGAGACAGCATCGCCCTCGTTCCGTTTGGCCGCGGGCGTCGCAGAGTTCGCCGAGATCCTCAGAAAGAGTTACTGGGCGAAGGGCAGCAGCTTTCGGGATGTCGTACCGGTACTGATGTCCGCCCGAAATGGTGTGGAGGATAGCGCCAAAGTCGGTGAGCTCATCGACTTGGTGCACAACGCCATCACGCAACAACCGGACAACCTGGTCGTGGAATCCAGAGCCGACGGAAAGCTCATCATCCGGGAATAAAGATCAAAGGTGTAAAAGCGCCGGTTTAATCCGGCCAGTCGGCGAGCGTTTGTTCGGCCTCGTCGCGGACGCTTTCGTCTGGATCGGTCCAGGCGATCTGCTGGACGTCGGAGCGTAGGTCGGCGAAGTTGAGCACTGCGGAGATCCAGATGGCGGTGGAGCGGACTTCCGGGTCATCGTCCTGGAGCGCGCGTTCGACCACGGGCTTCGCGTCGAGTCGCTGCTGGCCCGACTGGATGAGTTCCAGGGAGTCGAGCATCCGCGTGCGGACGTGAGGATCCGGCTGCTCGAACAGAGTCGTCATGGGCCGGATATCGATCTGCGGATTGTGACGAACGAAATTTTGGATCCCGCCGTTTTGGTAGTCGCTGCCGTCCCAGAATAGCTCCGAGTCGGCCAAGGCGGTGATCAAGGCGTCGAACGCAGCCGGGTCGGCCATCTGGTCCAAGCTGGTAAAGGCGGCGTAGCGCACGTCGTAAGATTCATCAGAGGCGAGCCGTTTCTCCAACAGGTCCCGATAGACGGTGGCTGGTCGCGCATACAGCGCCTGGCAGCCGACCAAGCGGTTGGTGAGGTTGGGCGAGTCGATCAACGCGGCGGCAAAGGCAAAGCCCGGTTCGGCGGCTCGGGAGAGCAGTTCCGACAGGGCCCAGCGCAATTCTGCCGAAGTCTCGGCCGGTTCCAAGAGGCGTTCGACCAGAGGCAAGACCTGCTCTTCCGAGGGGAGTTGGACCGTCAGGTCGATCCACAGTTCCGCGTCGAAGGCTTCCGGCTGCGCCAGGCCTTCAATGAGCGCGTCGATCTCCCCAGCGATCGCCAGGAGCATGCCCGCCATCCGCACGAGATGTTGTGGTTGGTTTGCACGTTGGGTCCATAGGGTCCGCATCTTTGGAAGGGTTTGCGGATCCGCCAATTCAATCAAGCTTTCCGACGCGGCGACGGCTACATCGGCGCACGGGTCGTTGAAGGCACACGCTAAGAGTTCTTCGATCACTTCAGTGACCAGGTACGTTCCCGCCGCCATAGCCGCTTCGTAGCGGGTTTCCTCTTCGTCGGAACGCAGGCTTTGGCGCAGTTGTGCCGCTTCGCGTATATTTCCGGAACGGCAAGTGACCACGGTCACCACTTCGTTGTAGCGTTCAGGGATGACACAGATCGGCGAGTCCGTCGTCGCCTCATCGGCCACCCGCTGCAAGTGCTCCGCGCACAGCTCGATGAAACGCCGGGCGTAGGCGCGCCGGTTTGGCAGATTGTGGATCGATGGTGGGGCGATGGGGTGTTGGTGATTGACGAATGCTTCCAGAGCCGAGAGGAACCGGAAATGTTCGCGCTCCTCGGCGCTGAACAGAAGATCCGCGTCCACCGGTTGGCCCTCCGGGTTCCATTTCGGGTCGCCGCCGGACAGGTGAATGCAATCGCCAACCAGCGTGAAGCGAAATTGCGTAGACCACTCGTGTGCGTATGTATTTAGGGATTCAAATATCGGGTCTGTCAAGTTGTCGGCCTGTTCACTGAAGGTAGCGATGCTGCATCTGGAAGACTTTAGTATACGGGGATCGACCGGGAAAGTCAATTCGATGGCATTTCGCCGACCTGGACCGGGACGACGAGGCCGTACACGTTCACCTTGTTGTTGCCGAATTGGCTGGCCACGAGGATCAGGTGGCGAAGGGCATAGCCGGGGGCAACATAAGGCTCGAAGTATTTCAGGTTGGTGTAATCCACCGCGATGCCGGTCGGTAGGTTCAACCCGCCCGGGTGATTGCCCGGCGCCTCTGGGAAAAACAAGAGCAATCGTTTCTGCTCGTCGAACATTTGCACGTTCTCGAAGGCGGCATCCACCACGTAGGTGATGCCCGTACGGTCGATAGCGATCCCCTTGGGTCGGACGAACTTCCCGTGGCCCAGGCCCAACTGTCCGAGCGGTTCGAGCCATTCGCCTTTCGGCGTGTACATCTGGACCGTCGCCTTTAGCGTATCGGTGACGAAGATCCGGCCCTCAGGATCGACGGCCAGGTTCGTGGGCCAGAAAAGATCGTTCTTTTCTCCCCCGACGAAGCCGAACTTGCGGATGAAGGCGCCGGTGTCCTTGTGATAAACCTTGATCTTGCGTTCCGTCAGGTCGCCGACGAACAGCTCATTCCCACGCAGGACCATGCCCACGGGCTTCATGCGTACCGTGTCTGAACCAGGGCTCGGAGTCTGGGGCGTTTCCCACAAGCGACCTTCGTAGGCGAACTGTGTATCGAATACCAGCACTTCGCCGCGCTGCAGATCGCTCACGTAAATCCGTTTGGCAAGCAGGTCAACTGCTATGGCGTGGGGCTTGACCAAAAGGCCGTCGCCGAAAGTGCGGAACGCCTGTTTCTCCAGATCGAGGATTACGACGTGTCCCGCGCTGGGATCGCAAACCAGGATCGCACCCGGCAAGGTGGCGATGCCGTATGGCTTGCCGATCGGAACGGCCTTGCGCTTTCGTCCCGTCACGAAGCCGGTAAAGTTGTCCGGCGCCGGCTCCAGGTCTGCACTGGTCGAAAAGGTTTTTAGAAACTGGATGCGGGCTTGGGTGGTGGCCGCTTTCTTGCTGACGTGCTTGGGGTACAGAACAACGTCCGGCGGCTTCTCATCGGCCGCGGATGCAGCGCATCCGGCCCACACAAAGAGAGCCAAGCCTAAACACAGCACGGTTATACGGTGGCAGTAGCGCATCGGTATGCCGTTGAAAGCGACAAAAAGCGGCCGAGAGCCGACCTTGGCTCCCGAATGCTCAGGGTATCACAGATTACTTGTTGTGGCAAGTCAGGCACAGGGCACTGCCGGCGTTGCTGACGCGCAGGAGATGGGAGTTGTTATTGGTGTTATGCACGTCATGGCAGGAAGCGCATTCCATCGTTCCGGCGAACAGCAAGTCGTTGGTAATCGTGTCGCCCAGCCCAGAATTGGTCGCCGATGGTAGGTGGAGCCCACCGTCTGCAGTGGCCAAAGCATCATCGTAGGTAAACGAGATCGGGTGGTCGTTGTCCAGTCCCGTGCCCAGCAGTTCTCCGCCGGTGACGAAGGTGGTTCCGGTGGTCCCGCCGAAGCTGTCGATGGCCACGCTTCCGTCATGGCAGCTCAGGCACAGCTTGGAGGCGCCATCGGGCTGGCCTACGGTGGCATCCAACGTAGCGGAAGAGTAGACCGTAAAAGTGGAAGTGGTCACCTCATGGTTCCATAGAGGCGCCCCGGCGACGGTGGTATCCGCATTGTGTGGCGTGTGGCAGGGCAGGCAAATCCGGCCACTGCTCCATGCATCACCGGAGAAGTCGTGTGCAGAACCACTGATGTCTGCCATCGAATTTCCGATGGCCAACGCGGAAGCCCCCACCAGTGCGATCGTGAACAGTGTGACTCGATACATGGCTACAACTCCTGACGTTCACTTGAATGTTTCGATCTTTTGCCGTCTTGCGAGCCCTTCTAACGCACCGCTCGCCCATTTGCAGATGCTTCACTCATAACTTTCGCAATCGTCGTGCCAACTGTTTTTCTGAAAGTGTGGTCTGTAAACCTTTTGTATAAAGATGGTTGCGAGAGTGTCGCAAAATAGATTTCGCGGAAAATTGACAACTTGGCAAGTTCGTTGCCGGTCACGGCGAAATCCTTGACAGGTTGTCTTGGCCGGTGAAGGATTGTCACAGTCGCGCTGGCTATTCTCCCCTCGATCGCGTCTGGCGGGGCTTGAGCTTCCCGTGTGCAAATCGAAGCTTCTTGATGGCCGCGTCAAGCAGGTCGTCCGCATAGCCCACGTTGTGAACATTGCGTCCACTTCGGACCAAATCGATATTGTGCTGCGCCTCTCGAACCGCTTGTGTCGCCCGTTCGCCGTTTGGATCGCCCGGGACGGTAAACTTCAACAATTCCCGAGCCGCCGCAAGCAGTTGGGTGGCTTCTTTCATTGCCGCGTCGGAACGGGTCAGCCAAAGGTCCAGCTCGGCCGTATACAAGGGTTCCTCGTGGCAGGTCTTGCAGGCCTTTCGAATCGCCTGCTGGGAGGGGGCGTTGGAGACGGTCACATGACACTGGGCGCAGGAGACCTCCTCAAACATCATGCTGGGTGATTCTTCGACACCGATACCGCCGGTGCCGGCATAGAGTTGGCTTTGGGCGGTGTGGCAGGACTCGCACGCCTTTTGTGCGCTATGGTGGCAGGACTGGCAATCGGAAAGCGAGAGTCTCAAACTGCCGTGTTCTTTCGAAGGGTAATCGCCGCCGGCATGGCATTCCTGGCAATCCATTTGCGCGGTCAGCACGTGGTTTTTGTGGGGCATGGTCACATCAAAGACGCGCACCTCCTTGTTCTCGACTCCCCGATGGCAGGTGTTGTAGCAGTCGGACGTGATATATTTTTCAGGCTGGGGGGAGCCGAAACGATCGGAGATTTGGACCGAGGCGCGAGCTTGATTGGCGAAGTCCACCGATCGTTCGAGCAGGGCTAAGGCGAAGTCGATGTTGTGCAGGCCCTTGCCGTCCTCTAGCAGCGTGACGTTGGTTCGGGCCCGGTCCAGCAACGCGGTCGCCGCCGCCACTGAGCGACCCGCTTCGCGGGCCGCTGCAATTTCCCGGGTCGTTGTGGCCAGCGCGTCTCGCGTCTGGTCGAGCGTTCCATTGTACAGGCTCTTCCAGCCGGCCAGGGTATCGCTGATCCCTGTGCCGTGGCAGCGCATGCAGTCCGGTTCGGTTACCAGTGGATAGCCGTCGTTTTTTGGATTGGGCGTCCGGTGACAGGCATTGCAGCCGATTCGTTTTTGTGCCATTCGGCTGGGCATCGGGTCTACACCCTCGCCGCCGATCCCATTGTACACGGCCCGGTGGGTGTTGTGCTGGTCGCTGTGACAGGAGGCACAATCCAAAGGATAGCCCACATCGGTATCATGTTTGTTGTCGTCTGTCTCGCACCGGTGAATGATCTCCGTGTGGCACTGGAGGCAGTCGATTTTTTTCTTCGTGATGTGCCACTCGTGCAAGAACTCCACGTCATTGCGCCGGGCCAGGTGATCGGCGGAATTGTGGCAGGAAGTGCAGCGGCTGTCAGAAATAGCGCCGGTTCCTTGAATGGCGTCCCGATGACAGCTCATGCATTCGGCACCGTATTGTGGCGAGTCCTTATGGAACAGCTCCAGCCCGTACTGGTTCGCTTCCGCTTCGGAAGTGATGTGGCAGGTGGTACAGCCGTCGGCCAACTCTTCTTGCTCATAGCCCTGGAAATGGCACAGGTAGCAGGTGTTGGGCGTGACCGTCATGTGTTGACCCTGTACGATTTGGGAGTGGCAGGAGGTGCAGCGCAGCTTCTTTCCTCGCCGTAGCGTCGTCAGGTGGGCCTTGTGATCGAACAGGACCCCGCCGAAGGCGACCTTGCCCTCCAGCAGCCGCTTTTCGTGGCACCCATCTCTCAGGCAACTGGCGTCGTCCACCTGGGCCGCCGGCATAGAGCCCTGGGTGCCGGTGATGTATGTAGTCAATTGAGCCAGACCCTCGAACTTGGTCTCCAGGCTCGACTTCAGTCCCGGCTTGTAATGGCACTTGGTGCAAGTGACGTCGCGATGGGAGGAGTGCTTCCAGGAATCGTAATAAGGCTTCATGTAGTGGCAGGAGACGCAAAATTCCGCCGAGCTGCTGTAGTCGACCGCGAAATACGTGCCGATGACCAGGATCACGCAAAACAGAGCAGCCCATTTTGCCAGGTTCTTGGCGCGCTTCGCAATCGGGTGCGGGTTGTCAGTCTGTGGCATGGTTGGCCTTCGTGTGCGCGGCTTCCAGTAGATGGACTTTCCAATAGATCAAAACAATCGTCACTAAGATGAATCCCATAAACGGCCAGAACAAGAGCTTGCGGTCTTCCTGGGTTTCATGGATCGCCTCGATTTCGTGGTCGATCACGTCGCAGAAAAAGTTGGCCTGTTCCACAAAGCGTTCCACTTCACTGGTCCGCAGCGAGTGGAGCACCGGCTTGGCCTCAGTCAGGCTTGCCTTCGCTTTGGCGAGGTTGTCGTCCATCAAGTCCGTTTCCGCGCCGTGTTTGCGGACTTGCTCGATCTGTACCTCCGCAGCTTCCACCCGCTTGCGGGCAGTGTGCATCAGGTCATGCAGTGTCAGACCCAGCATCTCTTGCTTGGTGACGTCTTCGCCGTGGCAGGTCTTGTTGGAGCAGGTGGTTTCCAGCATCGACTCGTCGGCCGGCGGAATCGCGTGAGACCCACCGCCGTGACAGGTTACGCAGAAGGAAAGCTTTCGGTGTGTCATCGCTTCCATGTGTGGGCTAAGTCGAAGTTGCTGTGGCTCGTTGATGTGACATTTGCCACAGACGCGTGTGACGTCGGAAAATTCCGGCGGATAAGCCGCGTGGGCGCTGTGACACGAGGCACACGTGGGAGAGGCCGTATCCCCACGGCCGATCACCGCATTGCCGTGGACGCTGGCGGCGTATTCGTGAAACCGGGTCGCGGGCAGTGGCTTGGGCTCGGTCTGACCGGGTTGGTCGGCTCTGACAGACACCAGGTCAGCGGGCTCGTGGCATTTCATGCACGATTCGAGGGTTCCAGGTGGATAGGCCTTCTTGTCCGCAGCCACGGTCTTGGACCTTGCCCCGTGGTCGCCGTCATGGCAGCCGCTTTGCCCGCAGGTCATCGGCACGTTGGTTGGATGGGTCGAACTGGCCGCATCATTGGCCGCTGTGATCCGGTGGGCCGCTCCGTGGCAGTCGGTACAGACCGCCACGCGTGCGTCTTTTTCCATGAAGAGCTTGCGGCCATGTGTGCTCGTCTTGTACTCTTCGAACGGGTTGCTCGTTTTGCCGTGTTGCCAGGAGTGGCACTTGGCGCACATCTGTGCGATGAGCAGCTTCTGTGTCGCGTTCTGGCCTGCTTCGGTCTTTGGGTCGGGCGAGAGGAAGTCCATCCCGGAATTCCACATGGCGCGGTTGATGGCATCCACTTCATCCGCTCGGACCGCCGGGTTACCACCGTGACAGCCATCACAGGTTACGCCCCGGGCCGCGTGTATACCGTTGTGAAGTATGGTGTTTTCCCGGGCGTGGCAACTCTCCACGCCGCAGCCGGTCCAGCCGTTCAATTCCGGCTTCGGCGTCTGGGCCCGCGCCCCTGCCAGGCCAAACAGTCCGCCCGCCACCAGACACAAGACAAAGACCAGAACCGTTGCGGTTTTACTCTTCATCGGTTTCCTCGTTGTATTCTTCAGGGATCGGCGGATACATCTTCACGTTGTCGTCGATGTTAATGTAAAAATACTTTCCTTCGTCGTCACGCTCGAGCGTGTGCCAGAAGCCCTTGGGGTCTACATGGTAGAGCGTGTCGCCCAACTTGTAGTTGTTCTCGCTCAGCGCGCCCACAATCGTGAGGGCCAGAACCATCGTTACACCGGCCGCGGCGACCAGTAGCGAAACCGGGCGCTTTCGCGGCGATTTGACCCGGCGCCGGTCGAGGAACGGCCAGATCACCATCAGGACGAAGCCGAGTGTCGAAATAAACATGCCCAGGGGTTTGGAAATATATTTCAGCAACTGGTAACTGCTCAAAAAATACCACTCCGGCTTGATTGCGTGGGGCGTTTGCATGGGATCGGCCTTCTCATGCAGTCCCCAGGGCGCAAGAATCGCCAAGGCAAAAACGATCGCCAGGGCGATATACACCGAGATGACCTGCGTAAGTACATGATTGGGCCAGAACGGTTCACCTGGTTCCTTCCCCTCGACGAACTCGAAACCGAGTTCTTCTGCACGCTTTCTTTCCTGCTCATCCATTGCATCGATCCTCAAACGTTTCTCAAAGCGGACCGGAGATGCCCTGCCGCCGTACCATTACAAAGTGCAGTGTCAGCAGGCCTACCATGACCCAGGGCAACACCATTACGTGCAGCGAGAAGAACCGCGAGAGAGTTGCCCCGCTGACTTCTTCGCCGCCTCGAAGCACGACCAGCATGGTTTCACCGATCAACGGCAGCTCCTTCACCGTCGAAGTGCCCACGGCCGTAGCGTGGAAGGCCACCTGGTCCCATGGCAGCAAATATCCGCTGAAGCCGAAGACCAGCGTGATGGCCAGCAACAGGCAGCCGACAACCCAGTTGAACTCCCGCGGCGGTTTGAACGAGCCGGTGATAAAAACCTTGGCCATGTGCAGGATGATGCATGCGATCATCAGGTTTGCACCCCAGGCGTGAACCTCGCGAATCAACCAGCCGAGTGTGACGTGGTTGATAATGTACTGCACGCTGGCGAAGGCCTCCTCTTCCGACGGCTTGTAGTACACCGTCAGCAGGATGCCGGATATTACCTGTACGATGAAGAAGAACATCGCGATCCCACCCAGGCAGTGATACCACTTCACGTGGTGGGCCACCGGTTTGTGAAGTTGCTTCTGGACGGCCTCGTCAATCTCCAGCCGCTTGTCCAGTTCGCCGTAAATCAGATAGGTCAGCGATAGCCACTTCAGAATGTTTGTCCGCGTCGGGACCATGCCTCGAAGCCGTTCCCCCAGGCTCTTGATTTCCGGTGTGTTTTTATTCTGATTCGCCATGGTCAGGCTCCTTCCACATAGATGGTCTCGTTGGCTACCTTCACCGCGATCTTCGGAAGCGGTACCGAAGTGATACTGACCTCCGGCACGCCTTCGGCGTCAAAGGTAGCCGCGTGGCAGGGGCAGACGAAGATGCTCCGTCCGGCGTCCCAATCCACCACGCACCCCAAATGTGTACACTTGGCGCTAAAGCCCTTCAGGTCGCCGTTGAGGTTCACCACGATCACCGGAGCGGCCTTGTATAGCACCTTTTTCGAAGCGCCCGGAGGCAGATCGGCCAGCGA